>CAXSDU010000006.1:0-46897 GCA_964236165.1 uncultured Parafilimonas sp.
AACGTTGAAGCACGAACAGGCGTTACAAAGAAAAATGCTTTAAGCTATACACAGCTTGCTTTAGGAATGATTGGCATTTTTGTATATGTTGGTGTTGAAGTTTCAACAGCCAGTAATCTTCCTGCATTTATGAAAGAAAAGGTTGGTACGGCTACAGAAAATATTGCACCTTATGTTTCGCTTTATTGGGCAAGTTTAATGATTGGCAGATGGACAAATTCTGTTGGCGCATTCGGCGTTAAAAAAACAACAAAACAAATTTTAAGTTTTGTAATGCCATACCTCGCCTTTGGTGTTTTTTTAATTATAAATTCAATCGCCGGTCATGATGTTACACCATTTTACATTTATGCAATTGTAATTATTGCAATGATTATTGGTGATATTTTGAGCAAAGGAAATCCTGCACGGCAGTTACTTATATTTTCGTTAATGGGTATTCTTGCTTTATTAATAGGAATTTTTTCTGAAGGAATGATTAGTGTTTATGCATTTATCAGTGTTGGCTTGTTTTGCTCTACTTTATGGCCATGCATTTTTACTTTATCAATCGCAGGTCTTGGCAAACATACCGGCGAAGGCGCAAGCTTTTTAATCATGATGATTATGGGTGGTGGAATTATAAGTTTGTTACAAGGTTATCTTGCAAGCGATAATTTATTAGGCATTCAATTTTCCTATTTTGTTGGTGTTGCCTGTTTTCTTTATCTCGCTTTTTATGCAGTAAAAGCTAAATCCGTTTTAAAAGCGCAAGGCATAGATTACGATGCGTTACAAGCTGCGGGAGGACATTAAAATGGTAACAGTTTTTTAGTTGTCACTTTGCATTTGAATCATGAATCGTTACACATAAAAGTGAAATATCAGTGTACCTGTATAACCAATAAAATGCTGAAACTAAATGCAACATTCAATTTCAAAATTTCACAATCTGTAATTTCAAAATCCATTAATTGCAAATCAGAAATCAATAAATTATATATCTAAATGGCTGCATCAAAATCTACATTTGACCCTTTGGCACTTGGTATTGATATTGGCGGAACAGGTACAAAATTTGGCATCGTTGATCATGTAGGTAATGTTTTGTTTTCAGGTTCAATGTCCACAAAAAAACATCCGCAAATTGAAACCTTTATTGATGATCTTTATAACAATATAAAAATAGTAATTGATAAAGCCGGCGGCATTGGCAGAATAAAAGGTATTGGTGTGGGTGCGCCCAACGGAAATTTTTATACGGGCACAGTTGAGTATGCGCCAAATCTTCCATGGAAAGGCGTTATTCCTTTAGCAAAAATGATGGAAGATAAATTTAAACTGCCTGTAACATTAACCAATGATGCAAATGCAGCAGCAGAAGGAGAAATGATATACGGCGCAGCTAAAGGAATGAAAGATTTTATTATGATTACACTTGGTACCGGTGTTGGTAGCGGTATAGTTGCAAATGGTAAATTAATTTATGGACATGATGGTTTTGCAGGCGAGCTTGGACATACAATTGTAATACCTGATGGAAGAATACATGAAGGCACCGGCAAAAAAGGTTCGCTGGAAAGTTATGCTTCAGCAACAGGTGTGCGCTTAACCGCACTTGAAATGCTGAAAAATACAAACACACCCAGTTCACTTAGAAAAATTTTTCCAGACCAAATGGATTCAAAAAAAGTTTATGAAGCTGCTATTGCAGGTGACGATCTTGCAAAACAGGTTTATGAATTTACAGGAAAAATATTGGGACTTGCACTTGCAAATGCAGTGATGTTTTCAAGCCCGGAAGCAATTATACTTTTTGGCGGACTTACAAAAGCAGGTGAATTAATTCTTAAACCCACGCGTGAAAGCATGGAAGATAATCTTATAAAGATTTTTCAAAATAAAGTAAAAATTTTGGTGAGTCATTTAAAAGAATCTGACGCAGCCATTCTTGGCGCCAGCGCACTTGCGTGGGAAATTGCATGATAAAATGTTATTAATAATTCTGAATCTAATTCAGCATTATAGATGAGTTAAACTGCTGATCGGTATCTGACTTTGTTTTTCTTTTATAGTTCGTTCTTCTTTCAATTTTTTCTTTACAGCTTTTGCAGTTTTGTGTTCGCCTGTGTGGCTCCAGCCGGGTGGCATAAAAATATACAAAAATTTATTTTTTAAACCTGGCGCACTGCGCACATCTTTTGCCAGATAATAAATTTCACCAAAATAAACATCCCAAAAATTTCTTGAATTTATCTTTCTTGTAATTCCATATTCAATTGGTAATTCTTTTTTTTCTGGCTGAAAAGTTCCAAAAATTTTATCCCAGATATTAAGCAGGTTGCAAAAATTTGTATCCATGTACTCAACATTTTTTGCATGATGCACGCGATGATATGAAGGGGTTAAAATAATTCTGTTTAAAAATCCAAGCCGTCCATCTTTTATAATATTCTCACCAACATGAATAAATGCGCCCCAGATACCATCAATAAACATAATAAAAAATAAGAGTGGCGCATTTACGCCAAGTAATATACATATTGAAGTACGAATAAAATCTGCATACGGCGCTTCTAGAAAAAAATGTGCATACGTAACAGAAAGGTTCATGTTTTCAGGCACATGATGTGTTGAATGCAGACACCATAAAATTCTTATTTTATGCGCGAGGTAATGATAAATAAAATGCGAAAATTCCCATATTATATATCCGTAAATAAGCCAGTACCAAGTAAATGTTGTTGTGAAAATTGAATGCTTTTCAAATAAGCCAATGCAAAGCGCAACCATTGCAATAGAAATAAATCTTGAAATAAACCGGTTGCCCACAAAAATAAAAAAAGGAACGCGGTAATCATCTATCTTAAATCTTTTATATACTGCGGCTCTTATAAGTTCTATTATTAATAAGAAAGGCATGAACGGCGTGATGACCGATAGTATGCCATCAAACGTAAGAAGACTGCTATAGTCACCACTTTTTACAACATCAACAACATGCCCGATACCAAAAAAAGACATTACTTCATCATATAAAATTTGAAAAACATTCATGGCAAATAGTATAGCTTAACTATAAAAAGAGAAATAAATATACTTGTTTTCATTTTGATTTTTTGTATGCAGCAATGCGATTTTAAATTCACATTTATGAAAAAGTTTTCAAAACCTTACTTTAGCACAAATTTTTTTTTATTATGAAACGAGTGTGGCTATATGGAATTGCTTTTTTCTTTTTGCTGATTTCAAACTTTGCAATTGCGCAGCAAAATAAAAATTTCAAATTTATTGATCCGTCAAATATGGATTTATCAGTTAAGCCTGGTGATAATTTTTATTTGTATGCAAACGGAGCATGGTTAAAAACCAATCCTGTTCCAGCATCAAAAACACGCTGGGGAAGTTTTGATGTTTTGCGTCAAACAAGTTTAGACAAATTAAAAATTCTTACACAAAACGCATCAGACAGTGCTTCCAAAAATGCTTTATACCAACGCGTTGGCGATTTGTATGCAGCAGCGATGGATAGTAATACACTTGATAAATTAGGTTATACACCTATCAAACGAAAGCTTGATAGTCTTGCAGCTATAACCAGTAAAGATCAGGTATTACATGAAATTTCTGCCATTCGTTCGCAAGGTGTTAGCGGTGTTTTATTTGGTTTTTCAGTTGGTCAGGATGATAAGAATGTGAATCAATATATTCCTTCTTTAAATCAAGGCGGCACCACGCTTCCCGATCGTGATTATTATTTAAAAGATGATGCGCGGAGTAAAAATATTCGTTTAGAATATTTAAAGTATGTAGCAGATATGTTTAAAATGGTCGGTGATAACGAAGCTGCTGCTCAAACCAAAGCACAAAATATTTTAGATATTGAAACTACCTTAGCAAATGCTCAGTTAAGCCGTGTGCAATTAAGAGATCCTATAAAAACCTATAATAAATTTTCTGTAGCAGATTTTAATAAAATAACACCTGATTTAAACTGGCAAATGCTTTTGGCCGAAATGGAAGTAAGTAACGCTGATAGCTTGTTATGTAATAATCCTACTTTTTTTAAAACAGCCGATTCTGTAATTAATACAGCATCAATAGATGTTTGGAAAGCTTATTTACAATGGGCAGTTATTAAAAATACTGCAGCTTATTTAAGCAGTGATTTTGTAAACCGGCAATTTGCATTCAGTCAAATTTTATCAGGTCAAAAACAAATTTCACCACGCTGGCAACGCATGAGTAGTTTGGTTGATGGAAATCTTGGCGAATTGTTAGGGCAGTTATATGTTGAAAAATATTTTACTGATGCTGCAAAACAACGCATGCTTGCTTTAGTAAAAAATATTCAACAAACATTTGGCGACAGAATACAACGTGTCGACTGGATGAGCGGTGCAACCAAGCAGCAGGCAATAATAAAATTGAATGCCATTGTAAATAAAATTGGTTTTCCTGATAAGTGGGAAACATATCCCGGCGTTGTTATTAATCGTAATGATCTCATCGGCAGTTTAAGAAGCATTGATGAATGGAGATATAATGATATGGTAAGCAGAATGGGAAAGCCGGTTGATAAAACAAAATGGGGAATGACGCCACCTACTATTAATGCTTATTATAATCCTGCAAACAATGAGATTGCTTTTCCTGCGGGTATTTTGCAGTTTCCTTTTTTTGATCCTAATGCTGATGATGCAGTAAACTATGGTGGCATTGCTGCTGTAATTGGTCATGAACTTACGCATGGTTTTGATGATGAAGGAAGACAATATGCTGCGGATGGAAATTTAAAAGATTGGTGGACTGCAGATGATGCAAAAAAGTTTACTGAAAGGGCAGATAAAGTAGTTGCACAATATGCCGGGTTTGTTGTAAATGATAGCTTGCACATAAATGGTAATCTTACTTTGGGTGAAAATCTTGCTGATCTTGGCGGCTTGAATATTGCCTATGAAGCATTCAAAAAAACAGATGAAGGAAAAAGCAATAAAAAAATTGATGGCTTTACAGCAGACCAACGTTTCTTTTTAAGCTGGGCGCAGGTTTGGAGAAGTAATATACTTCCTGATTATGCTGCACAATTAATTTTAGTTGATCCGCATTCGCCCGGCATGTATCGTTGCAACGGTCCGGTTTCAAACATAGATGCATGGTATAAAGCATTTGATGTAAAACCCGGAGATAAAATGTATAAACCGGAAAGTGAAAGAATAAAAGTTTGGTAATATTAAGGGCAACATTGTTGCCCTTTATTATTTATGAATTGATTAATGAGATATCGCATTTACATGCGATGTAATACTCATATTTTTAACAGCAACATTTCTTCCAATCAATAATATTACTAAAGCAATTGAAGATGTGATTGCCATAATAAGTGATGTTGGATAGCTGCCTTTCATCGGTAAAAATCCAATGGCCGATGATATAATTCCACCAATGCCAATTTGAATAAATCCAAGCAAAGCAGATGCACTTCCTGCGTTATTTTCGAAAGGCGCCAAAGCAATTGCAGCTGCATTTGGATACGTTAATCCTGCGCATGATAAAATGATGAAAAGGAAAATAATATTTGCAGTTATACCATAAAAATTATTCAATACACCAATAAAAAATAATATGCTTGCAATGGTTTGAATAATAGTAGTGATTTTTAAAATTTCTTCGCTTTTGAATTTACTTGTAAGAATATGATTCATTTGGCTGCTGCCAACAAAGCCAACACTAAGTAATGCGAAAATGCCGCCATATGCTTTTGGTGATAAATGAAATCCATCCATAAAAATTGAAGGTGAACCTGCTACATACACAAACAAACCTGAAAAGGAAAATGTGCCTGCCAAACAAAAAATATAAAATTGAGGTTTGAACAAAATATTTTTAAACCCATTAATAATTGGTTTTGGTTTTAGCGAAACAGATGTATCAGGTTTTTGCGTTTGTGGTAAAAAGAAAAAAATCAAAACCAATATTATTAAAGCAACCAAAGCGAGTAATATAAATATGTATCGCCATCCAAAAAGCATTATAACAAAGCTTCCTGTTGTTGGTGCAAGCATTGGTGAAGCGCCAAGAATTAAAATAAGAAAAGAAATTACAGATGCACTTTTATCAGGTGGAAAAAAATCACGCACCATTGCCATTGCTGCAACTGAAGCAACGCAACCGCTTAATGCCTGCATAAATCTTATTATCAATAATGCATTTAACGAATTTGAAGTGCTGCAAATAATTGTTGCAACAATGTATAAAATGAGACCAATGTATAACGGGCGTTTTCTTCCGAACCTGTCAAGCAAAGGACCATATAGAATTTGGCCGATAGCGAAACCTAAAAAGTAAGTAGAAACGGAAAGCGCAATATCTTTAATGTTTGTATTTAAATCTGCTGCAATTTTTGGAAATGCTGGCAAATACATATCTATAGAAAATGGCGTGATGGTGTTCAACGCACCCAACATCAGAATTAAAAAAAAGTTTTGCTTTTTGCTCCTCGTACTTGCAGCGTTCATAATTAATTATCTTAATTATTTACTGCATGTAATGTAAGCTTTGATAAAACTATTCTTTTCATAATTAATTTAGTCAGTAATATAAACTTTATGGATTTTATGATAAGCGATATAAGAGACAATTAATATTATAAAGAAAATAAGCGGTTCAAAAGAAGTTCCGACGGCGCCATCAACAGAAAAATATGCAATTGCAGCCGATATATAATCAATACCAAGTGCTACATAATTCCATTCTTTTAAGCGTCCTTTTATTGGAATCAAGAGAAGTAAACCACCAATAATATGACCAATACTTAATTCCCACCGAAACCATTCGGGCACACCAAGATGATGCATTCCATCAATAGCCATTTGACTGTTCATAAAAAAAGCACCAGATAAAAGAAATAATCCAAGTAATCCTGTGCTTATCCAATAAATTATTTTTGTTGATTTCATAAAATTAGTTTTTGATATTTAACGCTATATAGCGTACAATTTATTTAATTTTTATTACTAATAATGCTCAGTATATTTTTTAGCTGATAAAGATGTCTTTGTGTATGATACAACACAAAATGTAAAATCTCAAGTTTTGTAATCTCACCAAATGCAGGCAGGTTAATTATTTCAGACAAATCTGTTTTAGTTCTTAGTTGTTTTAGCTGTTCAATGGAATTACTAAACTGGTTAATTACATCTTCTTTATTATATTCTTTTTTTTCTGGTACAATAAAATCAGGCGATTGAAATTTAATATCAAAATCAAGAAAAGTTGTTTTCAACTCTTCAACTCTTTCATCAATATTTCTTTTACAAAGCGTGCCACGCATTTGTAAGCCTTGTGCAATTGCGTTGTTTGATTTTTTTACATGTGTAGCAAGTTGCGCAACTGTCCAGCTTTCTTCAAAGGGAATCTTATTTATATTTTTTCCATCAACAGAAGATATACAGCAAAAAAATGCTGCCCATATATTATCAAGTGATATAAATAATTGCTGTGTATTTATTTTTTCCATTATCATAATCTTTGAATTATTATTTTTCAAGTATTGAAGCTGTTATAAACTGTTTCGCGAAGCCAGCGTATTCGCAAAAACAGTTTATAAGTAAGAAATTATTTTTGCTGAAGTACTGATAAAATATTTCCTGCCGGATCTTTAAACCAAGCAATCTTTGGACCATTAGGATTACTGCTGATACCCTTTTTATCTGTTTTAAGTTCATCTTCGTCGTATTGCTCAAACACAATTCCTTTTGCAATTAATTCATCAACTGATTTTTCAATATCATCAACAGAGAAATTAAGAACAGTAAATGTTGCAGCTTCATGATCTGGTTTTGGATAAACCATAATATTACTACTTCCGGAAATTTGAAGTTCCATTATTCCCATAGGATTGTCTTTAACTTCTAACCCAAGTGTTTTACTGTAAAACTCTTTTGCTTTCTGTAAATCTTTTACAGAAAAACTACTGAATGCTTTTGTGTTTTTAAACATAGATTATTTATTATAGTTATTAAATTATTTCGCTTTCATCATGCACAACATTTCATTATCATCTTTATACCATTCAACGCAAGGCTTAGATGTATCAACGCGATCATCATGCATCATTTCCTGAAAAATATCCTTTATACAATCGGTTTGCTTTTTCCAATCTTTTAATGTTTCAGCCAAATATTCTCCGCCTTCAATAATAAATGGTTCATAATTATATTTTTTAGATTCATCACTACTTTTCTCTTCTGCCAGCGCTTTATAAATAATTTTTTCATTATTATTCATATAACTAACACCATAATAATTTCTCTTACCCGCACTGTCGCCGGTTTTTTCAGTAAGTTCATCAAAGGCTTCGTTTACTCTTTTCGGAAATTTTTTTACTTGAAAGCCAAATGTTTTTATTTCATTTTTGATTGAATGTTTTTCCATATTTATTTTTTGTTACACAAAACTATGTTTAGTATTTATTTGTAAGTGGTGCAAATGCGCCATTCTTAGGAGTTGATTGCGACAAAAATGTTTTTTATGTTTGCATTATAAAAACAATCGCCATTATGAAGCACGTTTCTATTCTTATTCCCAAAGGACATACCAGTGTAGTAAATATAGAAGGTACGCATCAGATTTTTAACGAAGTAAATACAATACTTACAAGCATGAATAAACCATCTTTATTTAAAGTGCAGCTTGTTGGTATATCAAAAGAAACAAGCCAGCGAAACGGGTTGTTTACAATAAGCCCGGATGTGCTTATTGATGAAGTAAAAAAGACAGATCTTATAATTATACCTGCAATATATGGTGAGCCAAAACAGGTTACAGAAAGGAATGCTGCATTTGTGCCATGGATGCTTCATCAATATAATAAAGGTGCAGAGATTGCAGCACTTTGTATTGCTTCTTTTTTTCTTGCAGGAACAGGATTGTTGAATGGCAAACAATGCTCAACACATTGGACGGCGGCAAATAGTTTTCGTGAATTATTTCCTGAAGTAATTCTTGTTGATGATAAAATAATTACAGAAGAAGATGGGATTTATACGAGTGGCGGCGCTTATGCTTTCTTAAATCTTTTGATTTATATAATTGAGAAATATGCCGGCAGAGATGTAGCTATTTTAGTTGCAAAATCGTTTATGATTGATTTAGATAAAATAAGTCAGTCACCGTTCATAATTTTTAAAGGACAAAAAACGCATGACGATGAACCAATAAAAAAAGCGCAGGAGTTTATTGAAAATAATTTTGACGAAAAAATTACCGTTGAACAATTAGCATCTATGTTTGCTTTAGGCAGAAGGAATATGGAACGCAGGTTTAAAAAAGCAACATCTAATACTGTAATGGAATATATTCAGCGTGTAAAAGTTGAAGCGGCTAAAAAGAATTTTGAAAGCAGCCGGAAAAATGTTAATGAAGTAATGTATGATGTTGGTTACTCTGATGCGAAAGCTTTCAGGAACACATTTAAAAAATTTACAGGTCTTTCGCCAATTAATTATCGGAATAAATATAACAAAGAAGCATCTTTAGCTTAAATTATCTCAGCCTGTTTTGTAAAATTTTATATAATCCAATTTATAAAAAAAAGGCTGCATTGAGTTAAACTTAATGCAGCCTTTTAAATTTTTTCTACTTTATTATAGCAACAATCTTTGATTGGTTTTGCGCATAAAATATACTTTTTTAAATCCTACATAAATTACATCAAGCAATAACATTAATGAAATAATTGTTAGCCATGCATGAATATGATCTGTTGGATTTAAAATATTATTTGCTGAAACCTGTATAAATCTTTTAGAGTTGGTTACAACATCCCAATCTTTTAAATGTAAAAATCTTACAAGACATATAGCGTAACTACTTAGAAAAATGAAAAATAAAACGGAAACTTTTGTCATAAAGAAAGATAAATGTCTTCTTAAAAACACTTCTACATTTTTTAAAGACATTAAACCAGGCACTAGCGCATTCCATGCAAATGATAAATATAAAATGGCGTCATAAAAAACAGGAAAGTTATCAGATTTGCGCATTTGCAATATATCTGTAAGCAAATAAACACAAGCCGGAAAAAAAAGTAACCAGGCTGCAACCAATAGCATGGTTTTTACATTTAAATCCTTACATTTTACTAAAAGCTTACTTATTAAGTAAGGAACAAATGCTATCAATAAATTCCATAGAAAATAAGTATAGTGAAAGCTTAATGTAAAAACGCAACGGTAAAATAGCAATCCGAAAGAAATAAATGCTGAAAATATCATTAACTTTTCAAAGGCAGGTATATTCTTATTCTTCATTTCCATATATAATAGATACGCAAAGTTGAGTCCGGTTGCAATGCAAATAATAGATTTAACTTTTTTAAAATAATTATAAATAAACTAACGATTGTATATTTTCTGGAAAACTTTATAACTAAAATTCCCTTGCATAGCTTTTTTTTGCATTTTGAAAATATATTCAAAAATGCCCCACACTCAGCAAGAAGCTTATCTATTATTACAAGACGGAACAATTTTTAAAGGAAAAGCCTTTGGTAAAAGCGGAACCACAACTGGTGAAATTTGTTTTAATACAGGTATGACGGGTTATCAGGAAGTATTTACCGATCCCAGTTATTATGGGCAGGTACTTATAATGAACAATGTACATGTTGGCAATTATGGTGTAAATAATTTTGATAAGGAAAGCACATCTGTGAAAATACGCGGCTTGATTGGTCGAAATCTCGAAAATAAATTTTCAAGATACCAGGCTACGGGCAGTCTTAATGATTACCTGCAGGCAAATAATATCGTTGCAATTGAGGGAATTGATACACGATCACTCGTAGTGCATATTCGTGCCAAAGGCGCTATGAATTGCATTATTTCTTCTGAAATTTCTGAGATAAAAAATCTGCAAACGGAACTTGATAAAGTTCCTGATATGGATGGACTTGAACTGGCAAGTGCTGTAAGTGCCAAAGAAATTTATACCGCCGGAGATGGAAATAAAATAAAAGTTGCTGTGCTTGATTATGGCATAAAACAAAATATTCTTACATCGCTCGCAAACCGCGGCGTTTATTTAAAAGTATTTCCTGCAAAAACACCGTTTGAAGAAATAAAAAATTTTAATGCTAATGGTTATTTTATTTCAAATGGACCTGGCGATCCTGCCGCAATGCCTTATGCTGTTAATACTGTAAAAGAACTATTGAAAGAAGAAAAGCCTGTGTTTGGTATTTGTTTAGGTCACCAATTATTAGCTTTGGCTAATGATATTCCAACTTTTAAAATGCATCACGGGCACAGAGGTTTAAATCATCCTGTGAAAAATATTATTACTCAGCAATGCGAAATAACAACCCAAAATCATGGCTTTGGCGTAATGCCCAATGCGGTAAGAGATAATTCTGATATTGAAATAACACACGTGAATTTAAACGATGAAAGCATTGAAGGCATTCGTATGAAGAACAAGCCGGCATTTAGTGTACAATATCATCCTGAAAGCACGCCTGGCCCGCATGACAGCCGTTATTTATTTGATGAGTTTGTAAGCATGATGCAATAATTTTAAAAAAATTTATTTAGCATTCGAGATTAAAAAAGCCGTTTTTCAAAATTTGAAATGGCTTTTTACTGCATACATTTTTATTTATTATGTTTAAAATCAGGCAGCATTTTTGCTTTAGATAATCACCATTTCTCTTCTAACTTCTTTATTTAAAATTTTACAGGCATGACAAAAAATTTTACACTTTTAACTTTAGTGTGTTTAAATTATTTTCTTTGTTTTTCGCAAAATTCTATTGCGCTTAAACAAATCGCAACTGGTTTCACAAGAACTGTGGCAATTGAAAATTGTGGTGACAGCCGTCTTTTTATTGTACAACAAACCGGTCAAATAATAATTATTGATTCAACCGGTAAAAAACGTGATCAGCCTTTTCTTGATATTAGCGACAGGGTTTTAAGTTCGGGAAATGAACAAGGTTTACTTGGGCTTGCGTTCGATCCGAATTATTTAAGCAATGGATATTTTTATGTAAATTATATAAACACAAGTGGCAACACACAAATCTCACGTTTCAAAGTAAAAAACGATTATCCCAATTTAGCCAATCCTTCACTTGAAAAATTTATATTACAAATTCAGCAACCTTTTACTAATCATAATGGAGGTTGCACACGGTTTGGACCAGATGGATATTTATATATTGGAATGGGCGATGGTGGCAGCGCCGGCGATCCGAATAATAACGCACAAAATCCGCAAAGTCTTTTAGGTAAAATGTTACGTATTGATGTGCATCATGGTAATCCTTATTCTATTCCTGCAGATAATCCTTTTGTAGATTCATCAAACTATAAAAAAGAAATATGGGCGCTTGGTTTGCGTAATCCGTGGAGATGGAGTTTTGATATTGCGAATGGGAATTTAATTATTGCAGATGTTGGACAAGACATGTGGGAAGAAGTGAACTACCAGGAGAAAAAAGGTGGCAAAAATTATGGCTGGCGTTGTTACGAAGGTAACCATGCTTATAATACAGCAGGCTGTAATGCGCAAACGTTTTATAAATCTCCGGTTTACGAGTATCCGCATTCAGCAACAACAGGCGATTGTTCTATTATTGGCGGATTTGTTTATCGCGGAAATAAGTACAGTAGTTTGAAAGGAAAATATTTTTTTACTGATTATTGCAGCGGTATTATAAGAACACTTGTAATTCATAATCCTGATGCAACTGAACAAGATATGTATCACGGTGACGCATATTCATACACTTGTTTTGGTGTTGATAATAAAAATGAAATTTATATAGCTAATGTAAGCAATGGAAATATCTATCACATTATTCCTGCATCAGCTATGCAAAGTAACACTACACAGATAGCAGAAAATTTTTTAGTTACACCAAATCCATCCAATGGAAATTTCATCATTACATATAAAACTCAACAAGCACAGCGTATTAATATCAATATACAAAATGCAGTTGGGCAACAATTTTATACTGTAACTAAATCTTTAAATGCAGGTACAAATAATATTAGCCTGAGTATGCATTTACCGCAAGGTGAATACTATGTGAGCATAACAGATGTTGCAGGCAGAAAAATTTTCCGGCAAATAAGAATAGAATAACTTTAAAGTCCCGCTTAACAGCGGGATTTTTATTTCAGACAATGAATCGCATTGAAAAAATATTAGAATACCTGGAGCAAAAACCACATGATAATTTTTTGCGACATGCGCTTGCATTAGAATATATAAAACTGAACGACGATGCTAAAGCGCAAAATCTTTTTGAATCAGTATTAAAAGATTCTCCTGATTATATTGGCTCTTATTATCATTTGGGGAAATTGCTGGAGCGAAAGGGAGAAAAGCAGGCTGCTATTGATTGTTTTGAAAAAGGAATGCAAGCTGCAAAAACTAAAGGTGATCAGCATGCTTATAATGAATTGAAAGCT
Organism: uncultured Parafilimonas sp.; assembly: GCA_964236165.1. GTDB lineage: Bacteria > Bacteroidota > Bacteroidia > Chitinophagales > Chitinophagaceae > Parafilimonas. Next base: position 13,461 of record CAXSDU010000006.1, read on the forward strand.
GCGTACGAAGATCTTGTTTATTAATTTTAAGATGCTTTCCAGTTACCCAATAATCTTCTTAAAATAATTATTTCTGATGTATGATAACTTGTATGATCTGCAATAAGCAAAGCTTCTCGCAATAAATTTTGTCCACCGCCATGCGCAAAAGGTGTAAGCAGGTCAGCATTTTCTACTTTCAATAATTCTATAAATGTTTTAAGATCGCCCTTTATAGCTTCAATACATTCTTTCCATGCATCTTCATTTTTCGGCGATGTTTCTTCTGGCCAATAATCGTTTGGCCAGGTAAGCGATTTATAATTTTCATTAATTGAAAATTCAAGAACATCATTTTGTGCAATACGAATATGTTCCGTTAATTGCCATATACTGTAAGGTAGGTTATGTGGTTTTTTTCCAAGATCATTAAAAGGAATATCTTTTATTGCATTATTAAATGAGACGTGAGCATTTCCTTTCTTTAGCAGTGATATTAATTCTTTATTTACATTGTAGGTTTCTGTAGATGTAATTTGTTTCATAAATGATGGTAAATATTTTATTAATTACTTAAACCTGTATAGCATGCTTAGTTTAAACTTTAATTCATTTCCGGTTTTGCATACAAACCGTTTACTATTAAGAATTATTACCAAAAATGATGCTGATGATTTATTTGTGCTGCGATCGAATAAAAAAATTATGCAGTTTATTGACAGACCAATGGCAACATCAATTAAAGATTCATTAGAATATATAGAAAAAATGGAAACTTCTCTGAAAGATAAAAATGGAATTACATGGGGAATTACATTACAGAATAATACTGCTTTAATTGGAACAATAGGTTTTTGGCGAATAGTGTCTGAACATTATCGCGCAGAAATTGGTTATATGTTGCATTCAAATTTTCATGGAAAAGGTATTATGCAGGAAGCAATAGAAACCATACTTGATTATGGATTTAGAAAAATAAAATTGCATTCAGTAGAAGCCAATGTAAACCCCGCTAATGTTGCTTCGGTAAAATTACTGGAGAAAAACGGCTTTATAAAAGAAGCTCATTTTAAAGAAAATTATTATTATAATGGTAAGTTTTTAGATTCGGTAATTTACTCTTTACTTGCTAAAAATTTTAAATTAGAAAGCAATCCAAAGCCCCAGCAACTGGCAAAAAATACCCACAATTAATCCTGTATAAATTTCTTCTGCAGAATGATGATTTAGTATAAGTCGCGCAGTGCAAATTATACCTGCTAAAAGAGTAGCAATTATAATATCTGAACCTAAAAAAGTTTGATATGCAAAACAGGTAAGAATTATAAACGCAAGAAAAGTGCCTGCACCAATTGCATGCATGCTTATCTTAATAAAATTATTTATGACAAGACCAAAAACAGTTGTAAGAAAAATACCGAAATAAAAAAACTTAAGCACTTCTGGCTGATCAGTAAAACCGCGACTTAAATACCACATCCACCAATAAAAAATCATAGTAATAATGTAAGGAATAATGCGGTCTTTTTGTGTGCGCAAAAAAATACTGTCAATAAATTTTAATCGCCACAAAAGAAAAACAGCAAATGCAGGGAAGAAAGATGCGTTTATAAAAACACTTATTTCTTTAAAAAATAAACCTCGTTGTGTTAGATCCAGAAAGTTTACAGGAAATCGTTTTGCAATCCAAAGAAAAACATAAGTAGGAATAAATAAAGGATGCAAAACGTATGAAAAAATCTTTGCAAATATTTTTAAAACCTGCGGCTGATTGACGTAAGGATAATCTGCCGTAACGTTTGCTTCATTCATAATTATAATTCTTTACGCAAACGCGCAACGGGAATATTCAACTGCTCGCGGTATTTGGCAACGGTTCTTCTTGCAATGTTATAACCTTTTTCCTGCAGCAATTCTGTTAAACGTTCATCACTTAAAGGCTTCTTTTTATTTTCTGCTTCAACTAAATCGCTCAATATTTTTTTAACTTCTCTTGTACTTACTTCTTCACCACTGTCTGTGCTTAAAGATTCACTAAAGAAAAATTTTAAGCGATATGTTCCAAATTCTGTTTGTACAAATTTGCTGTTGGCAACACGACTTACTGTTGAAATATCAAGACTTGTAATTTCAGCAATATCTTTTAAGATCATTGGTTTTAAAGTAGTCTCATCGCCGGTAAGAAAAAAATCTTTTTGATAATGCATAATGGCGCCCATTGTACTAAGCAAAGTATTTTGTCTTTGCTTTATCATATCAATAAACCATTTTGCAGAATCTATTTTTTGTTTGATGAAAAGCACTGCTTCTTTTTGACGCTTATCTTTTTTTGTACCACGATCATATTCTTTCAGCATATCGCGGTAACCTTCGCTTATGCGCAGATCAGGTGCATTTTTTGAGTTAAGCGTGAGCTCCAGTTTACCGGCATTATTCAAAATGAAAAAATCTGGTATAATGTAACTTTCTGCTTTATTTATTTCACCAACATTGCCGCCTGGTCGTGGATTTAGTTTTAGTATAAGATTGATCACTTCTTTCAATTCATCGTCTGGTATATTTAAACCACGTTGAATTTTTTCATAATGCTTTTTTGTAAACTCGTCAAAGTATTTGTCAACCACTTTTATTGCAAGTGTAACGTCTCTCCCATCAACCTGTTGACGCACCAATTGCAACATTAAACATTCTTGCAAGTCTCGTGCAGCAACGCCGGAAGGATCAAATTGCTGAATAAGTTTTATTATTTCTTCAATCTCAGCTTCACCTGCATCAATGTTTTGTCTGAAGGCCAAGTCATCAACTATAGAAGAAAGTTCTCTTCTTAAATAACCATCATCATCAATACTGCCAACAAGCTGCTCGGCAATTTTAAATCTTCGTTCATCAAGTGATAACATTCCCAACTGACCAATCAGCATATCGTGCAGCGTAGTTTCAACGCGTAAAGGAATTGTTTTTTGTTCTTCGTTATCTCCATAATTATCGTCGCGCAATTTATAATCCGCTACCTCATCATCGCCATCATTTACATAATCAGAAATATTTATATTTTCATATTCATCCTCACTTCCGTCATAATCTTCATCTTCATCTGAACCACTCATTTCCTCCTGATGATTGTCTTCAAAATTATCTTCTTTACCTTCTTCCGTAACTTCAAGTGCAGGGTTTTCTTCTAGTTCTTCTTTAATCCGTTCTTCTAAATTTGCCGTAGGTATCTGCAGCAATTTCATTAACTGAATTTGTTGCGGTGATAACCTTTGTAATAACTTTTGTTGTAGTGATTGACTTAATGCCATGCCTAATAATCAATTTTTTTATTCTAATATTAGCAATGCAAAATAAATACTTACTGTAAATTTACCTGCAAATATGAAACTGAAACATAAAAGAATTTTTGCTATAATTGTTAAATTCGTTTTTTCTGCATCGCTTATACATGCGCAAAATGCAGTTGATTCTGCAAAACAAAAATTACAATTTGTTCAGCCGGAATATAAAAACATTGTTTTTGTTAAACAACCTTCGCCTCAAAATGCTTTGCCGGGAAATTTTTACGCCAAGCAATTACCTTTTTTCTGCACTAAAGAATTACAGGTTCAAAAAGCAGTAGGCATTCCTATTAAATTTCGCTTAGGGTCAGTGCAGGATTGTGACAGGCTGGAAGGAAAGAATAGATAAGCTATTATTTATTTCATGTATAATTTTAAAATTTTAATCATTTAGCTGTTTCTTCATCTAAATACCGTCTCGTGCTTTGCTACCCACCAATAACGAAAGCACTTATCTTTACACGCTTATGCAAAAGCGGCGTTCGGTAGCATTTCATACATTGGGTTGTAAGTTGAATTTTTCAGAAACATCAACGCTTTCGCGTTTATTGGAGAATGATGGCTTTGAAAAAAAAGATTTTTCAGATGAAGCTGATGTCTATGTAATAAATACCTGTTCTGTTACTGATAATGCAGATAAAGAATGTCGTCAATTAGTAAGACGCATTCAAAGAAAATCTGCTGAAAGTTTTGTAGTAATTACTGGTTGTTATGCGCAATTAAAACCAAAAGAAATTGCGGCAATCCCCGGTGTTGATTTAGTATTGGGCGCTTCTGAAAAATTTAATATCACACAACATTTAAAAGAGCTGCATAAAAATGATGCAGCAAAAATCTGCAGTTGCGAAATAGAAGATGTTTCAGATTTTAATGCTTCTTTTTCATTGAACGAACGCACAAGAACATATTTAAAAGTGCAGGATGGCTGCGATTACAATTGTTCTTTCTGCACTATTCCTTTAGCACGCGGAAAAAGCAGAAGCGATACAATTGAAAACGTTGTAATCAATGCAAATGCACTTGCAGAAAAAGGTGTGAAAGAAATTGTATTAACTGGAATTAATTTGGGAGATTTCGGTAAGAATACGAACGATCAACACCCTGAAAATTTTTATCAGCTTATACAGCAATTAGATAATGTTGATGGCATAGAGCGTTACCGTATTTCATCTATTGAACCCAATCTTCTTACCAATGAAATAATTGAATTTGTTGCGCAGAGTAAAAAGTTTATGCCACATTTTCATATTCCGTTACAAAGCGGAAGTAATAAAATTTTAGGTTTGATGAGAAGGCGCTATCGCAAAGAATTGTATGCAGAAAAAGTTTCAGTCATAAAGAATTTAATGCCGCATTGTGCAATTGGTGTTGATGTTATTGTTGGCTTTCCTGCTGAAGATGAAAATGATTTTAATGAAACACTTGATTTTTTAAATACGCTGGATATTTCATACCTGCATGTATTTACTTATTCTGAAAGAGATAATACAAAAGCGCTCGAAATAAATCCTGTTGTTCCAATACATACACGGCATCAGCGCAATAAAATGTTACGCAACTTATCATACCAAAAAATGCAAAATTTTATTGCACAACATGCTGAACAAAAAAGAAAAATTTTGTTTGAAGATCATAATAAAAATAACATGATGGAAGGCTACACCGATAACTACATTCGCGTTGCTATTCCTTATAAATTAGAATACGCAAATAAGATTGTTGACTGGAAGATTTAATTCGATTGAATAGTTTTCATTTATATCTTAGTTGAATCATTACATTTTAAAACTTACAAAATGAGACTTCTCTCCTGTGTTTTTGTTTTGATGCTGTTTAGTGCATCTTGCATGAATCCATTAAAAAAAAGGATTGGCGGTGATGGAAACATAACAACTTCTGAACGCAATATTTCATCGGTACAAAAAGTAAAATGTGCAGGTAGTTACGATGTGCAACTAACGCAAGGCAGCACTGCATCATTAAAAATAGAAGCAGATCAGAACCTGCAAACTTATATAGTTACAGAAGTTAACGGAGACGAATTATCCATCCATCCGCAGCGCGGCATAAAAATAAAAGTTTATATAACTACAGATAAGCTTGAAGCGTTTCAATTAAATGGCAGCGGCAATGTAATAACAACCAATAAATTTTCAGGTGGCGATCATCTTGATTTAGGAATTGCCGGCAGCGGTAATATTCATTTTGATATAAACACGCCAGACATTAACAGCAGTATTTCAGGCACAGGAGATATATATTTATCTGGTGAAACAAGAGACTCAAAAATTAATATTGCAGGTACAGGAAATTATCATGCTGATGATCTTAAATCTGAAAATACAAGAGTAGATATTGCAGGCGCCGGTGATGCACATCTTTTTGCAGATAGCACATTAGATATACATATTGCAGGTGTTGGAAATGTTTATTACAAAGGCAACCCATCTATAACACAAAATATTGCAGGCACTGGAAAAATTAAAAAGGAAGAATAAAAGTTCGTTTAATACATAATTTTTTTACTTCAGTTTTAACGCTGCGTAGCAATTTAATTCAGTTGATGCAGCGTTATCTTTGTTTATATGGCAGAAGAAAAATCATTAAATTTTTTAGAAGAAATTATAGAAAATGATATTAATGCGGGTAAACATGTTTCTATTGTTACACGCTTTCCGCCCGAACCGAATGGTTATTTACATATGGGACATGCAGCAAGCATTTGTTTAAACTTCGGTTTATCAAAAAAATATGGCGGCTATACCAATTTGCGTTTTGATGATACCAATCCTTCCACAGAAGAAACAGAATATGTTGAAAGCATAAAGAAAGATGTGCACTGGTTAGGTTTTGACTGGAAGAATGAATTGTATGCGTCTGATTATTTTGAAGAATTGTATTTATTTGCAGTTAACCTTATAAGAAAAAATTATGCGTATGTTGATGACAGCAGCAGCGAAACTATTGCAGCAGAAAAAGGTACGCCAACACAAGCAGGTGTAAATAATAAATTTCGCGAAAGAAGCATTGAGGAAAATTTACAGTTGTTTGATGAAATGAAGGCAGGAAAATTTAAAGATGGCGAAAAAGTACTGCGTGCAAAAATTGATATGTCGCATATAAATATGCTGATGCGTGATCCTGTAATATATCGTATTAAGCATGCGCATCATCATCGTACAAAAGATGCATGGTGCATTTACCCGTTGTATGATTTTGCGCACGGGCAAAGTGATTCTATTGAACACATTACACATAGTATTTGTACCTTGGAATTTGTTGCGCACAGGGAATTATATGATTGGTTTATTGAGAAGCTTGATATTTTTCCTTCTCATCAATACGAATTTGCGCGGCGCAATTTGAGTTATACAATAATGAGTAAACGCAAGTTGTTGCAACTCGTAAATGAAAAACATGTTGATGGTTGGGATGATCCGCGTATGCCAACGATTAGTGGTTTGCGCAGAAGAGGTTTTACGGCTGAATCAATAAGAGATTTTTGTGATCGTGCTGGTATTGCAAAAAGAGAAAATGTTGCAGACTTAAGCCTGCTTGAATTTTGTGTGCGTGAAGATCTCAACAAAATTGCTTTGCGCAGAATGGTTGTGTTCGATCCGCTTAAAATTGTTATTACCAATTATACAAATGAGAATGAATTAGTAAGTGTTGAAGATAATCCTGAAGATGCAAATGGCAGTTTTCGTGAAGTGCCATTCAGCAAAGAATTGTATATAGAAAAAGAAGATTTTATGGAGAATCCGCCAAAGAAATTTTTCAGACTATTTCCCGGCGGCATGGTACGCTTAAAAGGTGCTTATATTATTAAATGTGATGAAGTAGTAAAAGATGAAAGCGGCAATATCATGCAGTTAAATTGTTCTTATATTCCTGAAAGTAAAAGCGGCAACGATACATCAAACATAAAAGTAAAAGGCACTTTGCATTGGGTTAGTATTAAACATACAATAACTGCAGAAGTAAGATTATATGATCGTTTATTTAAGGTTGAAGATCCTTCAAACGAAGAAGGTGATTTTAAAGATTATATCAATCCTGATTCTTTGCAAATCGTTGAAAAAGTATATGCTGAACCTGCACTGAAAAATGCAGTTGCTGATGAGCGTTATCAATTTTTGCGCAAAGGATATTTTAGTTTAGATAAAATCTCTTCTGATCAAAAATTAATATTTAACCGAACGGTTACATTAAAAGATACGTGGGCAAAAGAACAGAACAAAGATTAATTATATTCATAATTAATATAGTCTTTGACAATGTTGGCTAAAGCCTGAAAATTTAGTATTATTAAAGTCATTTATGAAATTTTTTTTTATTTATTTACTTCTGATGTGCTTATGTAAAAACCTAAATGCACAATCAACTTTTATTCAAAATATTTATGCAAGAAATTATTTAAATCTCGATGGAAGATGGCATTATATTATTGACCCTTTTGAAACAGGCTTTCGGGGTTTTCAGGGTGCAAAAGCTGATGATGATAATAAGCTTGGTGGCTTCTTTGAAAACAAACAACAACAATCAAAATCAGAATTGGTGGAATATAATTTTGATAAATCACCTACATTAAATGTGCCCGGCGACTGGAATTCACAGGATGAAAAATTATTGTATTATGAAGGAACAATTTGGTATGAACATGATTTTATTATTCATCCAAAACCAAATAAAAAATATTTCCTACGGTTTAATGCCGTGAATTATGATGCGTATGTTTCAATAAACGATAAAAAACTCGGTGTTCATGCAGGCGGTTTTACGCCGTTTGAATTTGATGTAACGAATCAACTACAGGATGGAAATAATTTCATCGTTGTTAAAGTAAACAATGCACGCAAAAAAGAAAATGTGCCCACAGATAATTTTGACTGGTGGAATTATGGCGGCATTATAAGAAATGTTTTGCTTGCAGAAATGCCTTCAACATTTATTAAAGATTATAAAATTCAGCTGGCAAAAAATGATTTAAAAACTATCACCGGCTTTGTGCAATTAGATGGTGTAAATCTTTTACAGCAAATCAATATAAATATTCCTGAAGCGGGTTTGCACACAACTGTTTCAACAAACGCAACTGGCAAAGCAAGCTTTTCAATTCCTGTAAAAAATATAAATTACTGGACTCCGGAAAATCCAAAACGTTATCGCATTTTAATTACTTCAAATACAGATTCCGTTAACGATGAAATTGGTTTCAGAACCATTGAAGCAAAAGGCACAGATATTTTATTAAACGGCAAATCAATTTTTTTGCGCGGCATTGCTTTGCATGATGAAAATCCTTTTATTCCGGGTAGACCAAGAAACGAAAGCGATTGCAGAATGTTATTGAGTTGGGCAAAAGAATTGAATTGCAATTTTGTTCGACTTGCACATTATCCGCATAACGAAGAAGAAGCAAAGCTTGCAGATTCGATGGGTTTATTATTGTGGGAAGAAGTGCCTGTTTACTGGACAATTGACTGGACGAATGATTCAACTTTAAAAAATGCGCAGCATCAAATCACTGATTTAATTTCAAGAGATAAAAATCGTGCAAGTGTAATTGTTTGGTCAATTGGAAACGAAACACCCAACATTCCTGAGCGCGAAAAATTTATGGAGGCAATGGCTGATACTGCGCATGTTTTAGATAGTACGCGTTTAATTTCTGCAGCATTATTAACCTATACAAATGGCACAACGATTACGCTTGATGATGCATTAGGTAAGAAGCTTGATGTAGTAAGTTTTAATGAATATTATGGCTGGTACACCGGTGGTATGCCATGGGAAATAAATAAATTTAATTTTAAAGTTGATTATGATAAGCCTGTTATTATAAGTGAAATGGGTGCTGGTGCTCTGGGTGGTTTTCATGCAGATTCTGCAACACGTTTCAGCGAAGAATACCAGGAAAGTGTTTATAAAAACCAGATGCAGTTAATAAGTAAAGTTCCAAATTTAAAGGGCATGACACCGTGGATTTTGGTTGACTTCAAATCACCAAAAAGAATGAGCCCGGATTTCCAAAGTGGCTGGAACCGCAAAGGATTAATTTCTGAAACCGGGCAAAAGAAAAAAGCGTTTTATGTGCTTAGAGCTTTTTACGATCAGAAAGAAAAAGAATACAGCACAAGTAAATAAATTATCTGCTTAAGTACATACTTTTTTCACGGAAAAGTTGCCTGAAATATGGATCGCGTAAATCTTTTATAAAACGAATTGCTTCGCCGGTACTTTTCATTTCAGGACCAAGTTCTTTATTCACGTTTGGAAACTTATTAAAGCTGAATACCGGTTCTTTTATGGCAAAGCCTTCCAACTTTTTTTCGAATGTAAAATCTTTCAACTTTGCTTTACCTAACATAACTTTTGTTGCAATATTTAAATAAGGAATCTGGTAAGCTTTTGCAATAAAAGGCGTAGTACGGCTTGCTCTTGGATTGGCTTCAATAACAAAAACATTATTATCTTTTATTGCAAATTGTATGTTGATGAGACCGCAAATATTTAACGCTCTTGCAATTTTTTCAGCATAATATTCCATTGTTGTTACAACAAGCGGCGTTAAATTAAATGCAGGTAAAACGGCATTGCTATCGCCACTGTGAATGCCTGCCGGTTCAATATGTTCCATCACTCCCATCACATGAAAATCATCGCCATCAAAAATGCCGTCTATTTCTGCTTCCTGGCATCGATCTAAAAAATGATCAACTAAAATTTTATTATTTGGAATGTGTTTTAATAAACTCACTACGGCTTTTTCAACTTCATCATCATTAATTACGATGCGCATGCGTTGTCCGCCCAAAACATAACTCGGACGCACCAACACAGGATAACCAACTTTATTTGCAACTTCAATCGCTTCATCGGCTGTATAAGCCGTTCCATATTGTGGGTAAGGAATTTCAAGTTCCTTCAACAGATCACTAAAACGACCGCGGTCTTCAGCAATATCCATGTTATCGAAAGAAGTTCCTATTATTTTAATGCCTTTTTCATTCAGTCTTTTTGCAAGTTTTAAAGCAGTTTGTCCGCCTAGCTGCACAATAACGCCTTCAGGTTTTTCAAGTTCAATTATTTCCCACAAATGTTCCCAGTAAACCGGTTCGAAATATAATTTATCAGCCATATCAAAATCTGTGGAAACCGTTTCAGGATTGCAATTTATCATGATAGATTCATAACCGCATTCCTTAATTGCAAGCAAACCGTGTACACAGCAATAATCGAATTCGATGCCCTGACCAATTCGATTAGGTCCGCTGCCTAAAACAATTATTTTTTTCTTGTTGGATGGAATAGATTCGTTGTGCGAAAGTGTTTGATTCATTACAGGTAAATTGCGCAAAAATAATGTTACGCACTTAGCTTGCAAAACTTAAAAAACTTTACTGTATAATATGTATAAAAAAAGTGCAGGAATTCTATTATATCGATTTGATAATAAAAATTTACAAGTTATGCTTGTGCATCCGGGCGGGCCGTTCTGGGCGAAAAAAGATGATGGAGCATGGTCAATACCCAAAGGAGAATTTGAAGATGGAGAAGATGCTTTAGCGGCTGCAAAAAGAGAGTTTGAAGAAGAATTAGGAACAAAAGCTTCAGCCGAAAAGTTTATTGAACTTACACAAGTGAAATCTAAAAACAGGAAAACTGTTTATGCATTTGCATCAGAACAGGATTTTGATGCAACAAATATTAAAAGTAATTTTTGTGTGATTGATTGGCCGCCGCGCTCCGGTAAAAAAATGGAAATTCCTGAAATAGATAAAGCAGCCTGGTTTGATTATGAAACTGCGAAGAAAAAAATTACATCTTACCAGTTGCCATTGCTTGATGAATTGATTAAATTGGTTAAATAATTGAAATTGATTTGTTGTTTTCAATAAATATAAAAACTACGGTTGATGTATTCATCAAGAACATTTTTTATTTTCTGCTTTATACTTTTTCTTTTATCAGCATGCAAAAATAAAAATTCATCAGATTCAATTACAATAAATTCTATTGCACAAACGCCATTAATAAATTATTCAGTAGTAAATTCTTTTCTGCATGATATTACTTTATTTACAGAAGGTTTTTTATTCCACAACGGAGAATTATTTGAAAGCACCGGCTCTCCTGATGATCTTTCGCAAACAAAATCTATGATTGGAACCGATGATCTTTCAACCGGAAAATTTAATAAAAAAATTGAGCTTGATAAAACAAAATACTTTGGTGAAGGAATTGCATTTATACATAATAAACTTTATCAGCTTACCTATAAAAATCAAGTATGTTTTGTATACAATGCAAAAACATATAAGTTGCTCGACAGTTTTAAATATACAAATCCGGAAGGCTGGAGTTTGACATCTGTTAAAGATGAATTAATAATGGACGATGGAACTGATAAATTAACCTTTATAGATCCTTCAAACTTTAAACCGATAAAAACTTTAGCAGTTACAGATAATGAAGAACCGTTAGACAGTTTAAATGAGCTTGAATATATAAACGGATATATTTATGCGAACGTTTGGCTAACAAATTTTATAGTTAAGATTGATACGCTAAATGGTAAAGTGGTTGGTAAGCTGGATATGAGTTCATTGATGTTTGAAGCAAAAAACAAGAATCCGGCTGTTGATGTGCTTAACGGAATTGCTTATGATTCTGCTGCAGATAAAATTTATGTAACCGGAAAATTATGGACTGATATTTACCAGTTAGATTTTCCGCATTAAATTAATATCAATACAACATTCTTACTTTAATTGTTTCTTTAACCTCTTTCAATAATTCAAGTGCTTGTTTTGAAAGTTGTTTATCTACATCAAGTACAACGTAACCGATTTCATCGTTTGTTTTTAAATACTGCGCAACAATATTTATGTTATGATTAGAAAGTTGTGTATTGATAGCACTAAGTACACCCGGCACATTATTGTGAATATGTAAAATGCGATGAGCGCGCTCAACCGGCGGAAGACTTAATGCCGGTACTGTGTGCGAGCCATTCGTAATTCCTTTTTCGAGATATTGAAATAATTTATGACTTACATCTTCACCAATATTTTCCTGTGCTTCTTCAGTAGAGCCGCCAATATGCGGCGTAAGAATTACGTTGGATAAACCTTGCAATGGTGTAGAAAATGATGCGCCATTTTTTTCAGGTTCAACAGGAAAAACATCTATAGCAGCGCCGCTTAATAAACCATCTTGTAATGCTTTTGCCAATGCATTTATTTCAACTACTTCGCCGCGTGCATAGTTTATTAAAATGGCGCCTTTTTTAAACTGTTTGATATTAATTTTATTAATGAGATTTTTTGTTTCTGTTGTATCAGGCACATGCAAAGAAACAATATCAGATAATGACAATAATTCTTTTAAATTTTTTGCCGGATGTGCGTTACCTAAAGGAAGCTTTGTTTCCACATCATAAAAAATTATTTTCATGCCTAAAGCTTCTGCAAGCACACTTAACTGAGAACCAATATTTCCATAACCAATAATGCCTAATGTTTTTCCACGCAGCTCATAACTACCTTTTGATTCTTTCATCCAAACACCTTCGTGTGCTGCTTTATTTTTATCTGGTATGCGGCGAATAAGCATAATAGATAAACCAATTATCAGCTCAGCAACACTGCGTGTATTACTATAAGGTGCATTAAATACAGCAATGCCTGCGTTTGTTGCAGCTTTTAAATCAACCTGGTTTACACCAATACAAAAACAACCAACTGCCTGTAATTTTTTTGCAGCATTTAAAACGTTTTGTGTAATGTGTGTTTTGGAGCGAATACCAAGCAAATGCACATCTTTGATATGTTTTATTAATTCTTCTTCCGATAAAGCAGATGATAGCCTTTTTACATTAACATAATCATTGTCCTGAAAAAATCCAACTGCTTTATCGCTTATGTTTTCAAGAAAAAGAATATTTATTTTTTCTTTGGGATAAGAAGTTACCTGGTTCATAATACTTGCTCCTGCAAAGGAAATTTTTAGTTGTCTATTGATGAAGTAATTATTAACAAAAATCCCCCCGAAGCCGGAGGGATTGATTTTTTATTCAGTAGTAGTTTCTTTCTTTGCGTAACGCTTACGAAATTTTTCAATACGCCCGGCTGTATCTACCAGCATGTTTTTTCCTGTATAAAAAGGATGCGAGGTATTTGAAATTTCAAGCTTTATTAACGGGTATTCATTTCCATCTTCCCACTTTACCATTTCTTTTGACGAAGCTGTAGAGCGGCTTAAAAAGGTAATGCCATTGCTCATATCTTTAAATACAACTGTTTTATAACCTTTTGGATGAATATCTTTTTGCATAAATTAAAAATTAAAATACGGAATTTGCCGTATTGTTTTAAAGGAGCGCAAAGATAAGCGGAAGCAGTTTTGTAACCAAATGATTTGTGTGTTTAAATTAACTCGCCATAGCATTTTCATGTTAGGCTACTGCTGTAATATTTACTTTGGCATTTACTGTTTCTATATTTTGCTTATTTAGATAATGTTTCATCACAGGTCCTGCCATTAAAATAGTAACAACCGTCATTAATATTAATCCTACAAAAACAGGTTCATCAATAATTTTTGCCTGAAGTGCCAAAGCGCCTAAAACAATTTCCTGCGAACCACGTGAATTCATTCCAAATGCAATTACATACGATTCGTTTTTTGTTAAGCCACTCATGCGGGCACCAATGCCGGAACCAATAATTTTTGCAAAACATGCAATAAGAAGAATGATTACTACAATTTCAAGATTAAAATTAGCTACGAAATTTACTCTTAATCCTATTGAAGCAAAAAATAAAGGTGCAATTATGTTTACTACAAACTGATGTAAAATTTGCTGCAATCTTTCAGGAAAATATTTTGAATCACCAACAACAACGCCCATTAAAAATGCACCGAAAATACCACGCACACCAAGATATTCTGTAAACACTGCGCTTAACAGGCAAAGGCAAACAGATAACGTCATCATTACGCCAATGGAAAAAAACTTATTTCCTACCATCAGTATTTTATCAACGATCCATTTTCCTACAGTTAGCAATACAACTGTATATAAAAGCACCATGCTTACAGAGCTGAACGATTCTCCATTATTTCCAGGTTTCATTAATTGAATAATAATTGAGAATAAAATCCATCCTAAAAAATCATTAATCATTGCGGCAGTAAGAATAAGGTTGCCTAGCTTGGATCGCAGCATATCCATATCCAACAAGATTTTTGCAATAACTGAAAGTGCTGTGATAGATAATGCTGTTCCAAAAAACATAGCAGGTATTGCTCGGTTTGTTGTAGGCACTGAAAATACACTATTATAAAACAAATACACCGTTCCAAAACCTAAGGCAAATGGAAAAATTAAACCCATAATGCTGATAGAAGCTGCGGGCTTGCCTTGTTGACGGATTTGTTTAAGATCAACTTCGAAACCAGCGATAAACATTAGCAGTATAATGCCAATGTTCGCAAGACCATCAAAGGCTGCAAAAGCGCGTGGCTGAGCAATAAAAATATGATTAAACTGAATTGGAAAAAGCCAGCCAAATAAAGATGGTCCTAATATTATTCCGGCAAGAATTTCACCAATTACAGCAGGCTGTTTGTATTTACGACATATCTCACCTAAAACGCGTGCTGCGATTAAAATTATACTTACTATAATAAGAAAACTTAAAACTTCATCAGAGCTAAGTTTAGAAACCATAGCTATTTATGTTTAGTGGAATAATTACAAACTTTTAAAACCGAAGCATATCTAATTTAAATACGGTTAGCTGCATTTTCGGGTTGCGCAATTATTGTAACATGAGGATCTGAATCTGTATTGTTAGCAGAGGCAGAATCTTTACTATCTCTAGCAAGGTAATATTTCATTAACGGCCCGGCAATAAGAATAGTAACAACAGTCATAACTACAAGTCCAACGAAAATAGGTTCATCAATAATTTTTGCCTGTAATGCTAAAGTACCAAGCACAATTTCCTGCGAGCCTCTTGAATTCATTCCAAAAGCAACAGCATAAGATTCATTTTTATTTAAGCCACTCATTCTTGCGCCTAAGCCTGCACCAATTATCTTTGCTAAACATGCTATCATTAAAATAATAACAACTATTTCAATATTAAAATTAGTTACAAAATTTACTCTCAATCCTATTGAAGCAAAAAATAAAGGCGCAATAATATTTACTACAAACTGGTGTAATATATTTTGAAGTCTTTCCGGAAAATGTTTAGAATCACCTATTGCAACACCCATTAAGAAAGCGCCAAAAATTCCACGAACACCGAGATATTCTGTAACTACAGCACTCAACAGGCAAAGACTTACTGCTACAGTAATTAACCCGCCGATAGATAAAAATTTATCAGCAATAAGTAAAATTTTATCAACTATCCATTTACCAATAGTTAGAATAAAAATTGTAAATCCTATTACCAATCCAATAGAACCAAAAGAGCCTTCAGATTTTCCCATCATTTGTATAATGATCGAAAAAAGAATCCAGCCAAGAAAATCATCAATCATTGCAGCAGTAAGAACAAGATTACCAATTTTAGAGCGCAGGATATTCATGTCAAGCAAAATTTTTGCAATAACCGAAAGCGCTGTAATGGATAATGCCGTTCCGAAAAACATGGCGGGTATAACAAGATTTGTTCCTTGCGGTGTTGAAAATATTCTGTCATAAAAAAACCATACCGTTGCAAAGCCTATTGCAAAAGGAAATATTAAACCCATTAAACTAATTGATGCAGCTTTTTTGCCTTGTTTGCGAATTTGTTTTAAATCAACTTCAAAGCCGGCAATGAACATAAGTAAGATAATTCCTATTTGCGCCAAACCATCGAACGCTTTGTATGGAATACCTTTTTGTGCAGTGAAAATACTTTCAAATAAATGTGGTGCAACTGTGCCAAGCAATGAAGGTCCTAATAATATTCCGGCAAGAATTTCTCCTATAACTGCAGGTTGTTTAAACTTACGGAAGATTTCTCCTAAAACGCGGGCTGAGATTAAAATAACACTTACAATAATAAGGAAACTTAATACCTCATCTGAGCTAAGTTTAGAAACCATGTTGTTGGTATTTGGTGGTAATAAACAGGTTACGATTTCAAAATAAAGTAATTAATTCGATATTTCCTATAAATTTAATAGGAATTAAATCAAACCTCATATTGATTCTATCCCAAGAAGATCTAAAACAATAACTCCATTTAATTACCTGAAGAAAATATATCCAATAATAATTGCAGCAATAACACCAATAAAATCTGCAGCCATTCCTGCCCAAACAGCATAGCGAACTTTTTTAATTCCAACACTTCCAAAGTATAAAGCAAGAATATAAAATGTAGTATCAGCGGAACCCTGAAAAGTACAGGCAAGCTTGCCAATAAAACTATCCGGACCGTAAGTTTTCATTGTATCAATCATCATTCCTCTTGCGCCACTGCCGCTAAAAGGCCGCATAATAGCAGTTGGTAAAGCAGGTACAAAATCAGTATTTAAACCAGCCGCATGAATTAAATAGCTAATCCCTTTAATGATGTAATCAAGCGCACCACTATCACGAAAAACACGAATGGCCACAAGCATTCCAACGAGGTAAGGAATAACTTTTATCACCACATTAAATCCTTCTTTGGCACCTTCAATAAATGCATCAAACACAGAAACTTTTTTATAAACACCGCCAATTATAATTGCCACAATAATGATTAATAAAATAAGATTTCCTGCAACAGAACTAAAAATATTTTTTGCAGCAGGACTCATATAATAAACGCTAATTACAAGTGCGGCAACAATGGCAATCAAACTCATTATCCATGCAGAAAAAACGAAATCCCATTTTAATTTTTGTTTAATACCAACGATAATTATTGACATTAATGTTGTGATTACTGTTCCTAAAACACAGGGAATAAAAACACTTGTTGCATCACTTGAACCTACAGCAAGTCTGTAAGTAAAAATGGAAAGTGGAATTAAAGTAAGTCCGCTTGTATGCAACACCAAAAACATAATTTGTGCGTTAGAAGCAGTGCCTTTATTTGGATTAATTTCTTCTAAACTTTTCATTGATTTTAAACCAAATGGCGTTGCGGCATTATCAAGACCAAGCATGTTGGCGCTAAAATTCATAACCATCTCTCCCATCACCGGGTGATCGTTTGGCACTTCAGGAAACAATCTTTTCATGAATGGATTTAATCTTCTTGCAATCCAATTTATAGCGCCTGCTTTTTCTGCAATGTTCATCAGTCCTAAGAAAAAAACCATTGTGCCGGCAAGCGAAAAAGCAACATCAACCACAGAAGATTTTGCTGAATCAAAAATACCATCAACCAATGTTTTAAAAATGGTTGTATCACCATCAACAAAAAACTTAAATAAAGCAACTATAAACGCAATTATAAAAAATGCAACCCAAACAATATTTAATGCCATGCCCCAACCCTAAAGGGAGTTTTGTTAAGAGCGTAAAATAATTCAAACTTCTTATTATTTTAGGATTGTTACTTTTGCGCCTCGAAATTTTAAACTAAAAAACTTCCTTTACAGGGTTGCAGTAAAACTTCCCTTTAGGAATTGAGGGCTTTTTTATGGCTTTACAGGCAGGAATTGTAGGACTACCCAATGTGGGCAAATCAACTTTATTTAATGCGTTAAGCAATGCAAAAGCGCAGGCTGCAAATTTTCCTTTTTGTACAATAGAACCAAACATTGGCGTGATAACCGTTCCCGATGAACGTTTGTTTGAACTGGAAAAATTAGTGCACCCGCAAAAAGTTGTGCCAGCAACTGTTGAAATAGTTGACATTGCCGGTTTGGTAAAAGGTGCCAGTAAGGGTGAAGGTTTAGGCAATCAATTTTTAGGCAACATAAGAAATACAGATGCGATTATTCATGTGTTGCGTTGCTTTGATGATAATAATGTAATTCATGTTGACGGAAGCGTGAATCCTGTTCGTGATAAAGAAATTATTGATACAGAATTACAGTTAAAAGATCTTGATACAGTTGAAAAGAAAATTAGTAAATCAGAAAAAATTGCAAAAAATGATAAAGATGCAGCTGCAGCTTTGGAAATATTAAAGCCATTAAAGCAACATCTTGAACAGGGAAGAAATGCAAGAGCATTTGATGTGAATGAAAAGGATAGAATAAAACATGTTGATGATTTATTTTTGCTTACTGTAAAGCCTGTAATTTATGTATGTAATGTTGATGAGCAATCTGTTATCAACGGCAATAAATATACTGATGCAGTAAAAGATGAAATCAAAAATGAAGATGCTGAAATTCTTTTTATCAGCGCAGCTATTGAAAGTGAAATTGCAGCGATGGATAGTTATGAAGACCGCAAAATGTTTTTAGAAGATTTAGGCTTGAAAGAAAGTGGTGTGGTAAGATTAATCCGCTCCACTTATCATCTCTTGAATCTTGCAACTTATTTTACGGCAGGTGAGCAGGAAGTAAAAGCATGGACGATTCATAAAGGCATGTTTGCGCCGCAGGCTGCAGGTGTTATTCATACTGATTTTGAAAAAGGATTTATACGTGCAGAAGTTATAAAGTACAATGACTTTATAAAATATAAAAGCGAAGCTGCCTGCCGTGATGCAGGAAAATTAGGTGTGCAGGGAAAAGATTATTTGGTAGAAGATGGAGACATTATGCACTTCAGGTTTAATGTGTAAACGATAAAACATCTCATTAAAAACAATTGTTATTGCTGATATTTCAGGGAAAATTTTACAAACAAAAACCGGTATATCAAACAGGCAGCAAAACATTGTTCAGCTTGATGTAAGCAAATATGCACGCGGTTTGTATTTAGTAACAATCATTGATAAAAAAAATAAACGGCAAACAATAAAATTGAGTAAAGAATAATTATCAATTAAAAATTAAATTGTGTTTTCAGGAGACCTGCCAGGTTTAAAAACCGGCAGGTCTTTTTATATTAAGCTTTCTCCTAAAAAATAATTGCTACAACTAATTTGAACAATTAAAACATTCTGAGTTTAGCTAAAATCATTTTATATTTAGAAAATAATTATTTTAAATGAATATTTCTTCACTAAACTTTTTTTATGAAAAAAACATTTACCCTCTTTTTAGCAGTAATAATTCTTTGCATTTTTAAAACAAATACTGTAACCGCACAGGTGAATACGCAGGATTCGCTTGTATTAGTTGCTTTATATAACAATACCGATGGAGCGCATTGGCATAATCATACAAACTGGTTAACTACTGCACCTGTTTCAACTTGGTTTGGGATATCTCTTAATCAAAATAGAATTTCAATAATTACTTTAAGCTTTAATAATTTAAACGGTAGCATTCCATCCGAAATAGAAAATCTTACTAACCTTAACTATTTAGGATTAGCAGCAAATAATTTGAGTGGTAACATACCCTCTGGAATAGGAAATTGTACCCATCTGGTTTATTTAGGTTTAAATAACAACCAACTAAGCGGCAGCATACCACCCGAACTTGGTAACCTTACTAGCCTTCGTTCTTTATATTTAAGCGACAATAAGTTAAGCGGTACTATTCCTAGTACTTTGATTAATCTTAAACTTTTAAGATATGGTAAAAGGTTGTACTTATATAATAACGAATTTACTTTTGCAGGTATGGAAAGAGTGGCAAGGTATTTACATAAAGCAATTTACGCGCCGCAAGCAGTTATTCCATTGCATAAAAACGATAGTACACTATTTGTTTCTGCAGGCGGTGTTCCTTACAATAATACCTACAAATGGTATAAGGATGGAATATTGTTTAAAACCAAAGCCGGAGATTCAACTTTACAGCTAAAAACAAGCGGCTATTATTATGTAATTGTTACTAATTCAGTTGCTACAAGTCTAACACTTCAAAGTGATTCTAAGATAGATTCAAACGCGCAGGTAAATGTGCAGGATTCGCTTGCACTTGTTGCTTTGTATAACAGCACTAATGGAGCGAAGTGGGTTAATAATACAAACTGGCTAACCACTGTTCCGGTTGTTTTTTGGTATGGAATAAATGTAACTGACAACAGGGTGTCAGAAATAAATTTAGAATACAATAAATTAAGCGGCAACATACCGAAAGAAATAGGTAATCTTACACCTCTCAAAGTCTTAAATTTAAGCAACAATCAATTAAGCGATACCATTCCCGGATCTTTGGTAAATCTCAGGAAATTAATTGCCTTAAACCTTGCAACTAACAAATTTACGTTTGCAGGAATGGGCAGAATAGCCAATGCTTTTTCTTTTGCAATTTATTCACCACAGGCATCCATTCCTTTGCACAAAAATGGCAATACACTTTCTGTTTCTGTAGGCAGCCTTCCATATTATAATACTTACTACTGGTATAGAAATCGAGCATTAATTAAAACTAAAGTAGGTGATTCAACATTTAAAATAAATACATCCGGCTCTTATACTGTAAGAGTAACCAATTCCGTTGCAACCGGATTAATACTTCAAAGCAATAAAGTTGATTCGATCGGACCGATAAATATAAAGGATTCACTCGCATTAGTTGCTTTATATAATAGTACTGATGGAGCACATTGGAAGTCGCGTACAAATTGGTTAACGAGTGCACCTATTTCTACCTGGTATGGAATAAAGCTAATCGTCAATAGGGTTTCAACTATAAATTTAATTTACAATAATTTAAACGGTAGCATTCCGCCCGAGTTAGGAAATCTTAGTGACCTTGAGGCATTATATTTAAACTCAAATCAACTAAGCGGCAGCATTCCGCCTGAATTAGGAAACCTTAGTAACCTTAATTATTTATATTTAAATAACAATCAATTAAGCGGCTCAATTCCCAAATTATTACTTAAACTTAAAGGGTTAAATTCCTTAAAGCTAGAGGCTAACAAATTTACATTTACGGGTATGGAAGAAATAGTACGCGCTTTTTCTAATGTTGTACATTACTCACCACAAGCGATTATTCCATTGCATAAAAATGGCAATGAACTTTCTGTATCTGTGGGCAGCATTCCTTATAATAATACTTATTATTGGTACAAAGATGGCAAGGGATTTAAGACAAAACGTGGTGATTCTACGTATCATCCAAAAACAAGTGGCGCTTATTATGTAAAGGTTACCAATTCTGTTGCAACACGATTAACGCTTCATAGCGATACCATTAATTACGTTGCAGATGATAATTTAATTGCTTCTCAAACTTCTCAATTAAATATCAATAATAAAGTTGCATTAAATATTTATCCGAATCCTGCAAAATCAAATGCAACAATTGTATTTAATGCAACAGGAAAATATACAATAATAGTTACCGATGTCTCAGGGAAAACGTTGCAAATAAAATCAGGTGTAGCAAATAAAAATGCAAATATTGTTCAGCTTGATGTAAGCAAATATGCAAGCGGTATTTATTTAATTACAATTGTTGATGAAAAGAACAAAAGGCAAACTGTAAAATTGAGTAAAGAATAATTTGCTGGTCAAGTAGAATAAAATTTTAAAAGCCCTGTCAAGTTTAAATATTTGACAGGGCTTTTTCATGAACATTTTTAATTAACTGATGCTAAATCAACTGAAGCAATTAATAAATTATTTTTCAATATTTTTTACTTTATTCGATACATTATCTTTCGGTTTATACTTTGATTTAATAAAATATGCAATTAAACCTGCTAAAATAATTCCGCTTGCAAGCAGCATCATATGTACTTCAGTAGAATAAAAAATAAACAACCACATACAAATAGCAAGTATAATGGGAATTGGAAACAACGGCATCTTCCACTTAAAAAAATCTTTACTTTTTCTTTTATGCAACAACAATAACCCAATTGATTGACCAACAAATTGTATTAAAATACGCATGGCAAGAATTGCCGTTATAACTTCTGATAATCTGAACAATAAACTAAATACAAAAGCAACTGCGCCTAATATTAATAAAGAAATATGCGGGAAATTTTTTGTGGGATGCAATTTGCCAAATACGGAAAAGAATGCACCATCTTTTGCAGCCGCATACGGTATTCTGCTGTAACCAAGTGTTGCAGAAAATACAGACGCAAAAGCAACCCATAAAATAATAGCCGTAGCAATTATTGCAGCAGTTGGCCCGGCAATAACATTAATGTATTCGCTTACTACAAAATTACTTTTTTCAATTGTATGTATGGGAAGAACAGATGCAACGCTTATGTTCATCATCAAATACAAAAAACAAATGGCAGCAATAGAAATAAACATGCTGCGCGGAATATTTTTTTCAGGATTTATTATTTCGCCGCCTAAATGACAAACATTATAATAACCAAGATAACTATAAACAGATTTTACACTGGCAAAACCTAAGGCAGAAAAAAATGTCCAGTTTAAATTCAAGCCATCATTTATATGTTTTACAGGTTGCAAAAAATTACCATGCAAAAAAGCACCAATAATTATCCAGCCCATAATAATAAATACACCAACCCAAAGCAACACACTTATTTTTCCAATCGTTTCAATTTTTCTATACAATAAAAAAACAATCAGTAATACAACTGCACCGCTTACTAACTTGCTTTCAATGGTATTTAACGGAACAATGTAAGTAAGATATTGTGCGAAGCCGATTGCTGCAGATGCAATAACAAGCGGCGCCTGTATCATTGTTTGCCAAACAAATAAAAAACTCATCAGCTTCCCGCCTTTTTTTCCAAAACCTTCTTTTAAAAAATTATAACTGCCGCCGGCTAACGGAAACGTTGAACCTAATTCACTCCAAACCATTCCATCAACAATAGATAAAAAAGCGCCGGCAATCCATGCATATAAAAAATAAGGTCCATTCATTGTTTGTACAATCAGGCTTATCACTACAAATGGTCCAATGCCAACCATATCAATCATATTTATAGCGCTGGCTTGTACTAAATTTATTTTGCGGGAAAGATGTGCTTCACTCATGCGCTTTAAAAATAAGTTATTATTAAAGACCGTTATTTGATACGATAAAACTCTTGCTTTAAAATTCTGAATATTTTTGACAAATGGATGCAAACAAAACCGAATGGTTGAACAGTTTAAATATTTATGAAGTAAATGTTCGTCAATATACAGAAGAAGGAACCTTTAATGCTTTTGCAAAACATTTACCGCGACTAAGAGATATGGGTGTACAAATTTTATGGCTTATGCCAGTTACACCAATCAGTTTACAGGAACGCCAGGGAACTTTAGGCAGTTATTATGCATGCAGTGATTATGTTTCCATCAATCCTGAATTTGGTACACTTAACGATTTTAAGCTGTTAATTAAAGAGGCACACGATTTAGAAATGCAGTTGATTATTGATTGGGTGGCAAATCATACAGGTTATGATCATCACTGGACAAAAGAACACAGCGATTGGTATGAACTTGATGATGTTGGAAATTTTATTGAGAAGCATGGATGGAAAGATGTGATTGATTTAAATTATTCAAACAAAGACATGCGTGCCGAAATGATTAAATGCATGCAATACTGGATTACGGAATGTGGTATTGATGGTTTTCGTTGCGATATGGCGCATTTGGTGCCGCTTGATTTTTGGGTTGACGCAAAAGCACAATGCGAAACAATAAAACCATTATTCTGGCTGGCAGAGTGTGAAGTGCCGGAGTATCATAAAGTATTTGATGTTACGTACGCATGGAAGTGGATGCACATAATGGAAAAGCTTGCCAAAAATATGGCTGGCATAAATGATTTAAAAGATGTTTTAAAATCTTATAATGATTATCCGCCGGGCGCATTAAAACTTTTATTTACATCCAATCATGATGAAAATACGTGGAATGGAACAGAATATGAAAAATATGGTGACTACGCAAAAGCACTTGCTGTATTCACTTTTACATGGGTTGGCGTGCCTTTAATTTACAGCGGTCAGGAATTGCCTAATTTAAAACGGTTGAAGTTTTTTGATAAAGATGAAATTAAATGGACAAACGATGAGCCTGCTGTACAACAGTTTTATCAGCGCTTGCTTAATCTTAAAACAAAAAATTCAGCACTGCATATAACGGGAAATATTGAAATATTACCAACAGATTATAATGAAAATATTTTCGCATTTTTACGTACTAACGGTAATGATAAAGTAATTGTGCTTCTCAATTTAAGTAACAGAGATAAGCTGCAGTTTCATGTAACGCATCCTTTATTGGAAGGAAGCTTTAAGCATTTATTTTCAGATATAGAATATAAGCTAGGAGCTGTACAAAGTTTTGAAATGCAGGCATTCCAATACATTGTTTTATTTGCTGTTTAAAAAGCAGTCTATATAAAACTTAAAAAAGATGATTTGAATAAATAAAAAGTCTTTAAATGTTATTTAAAGACTTAAATATTTTTCTATTTTAACCAGCTTTATTTACCGAAAATTTTTGTTCCAAAAATTAAAACAATAATAAATAAAACCAGGAAAATAAAGAATAAAACTTTAGCTATTGAAGCTGCACCGGCAGCTATACCTGTAAAGCCAAAGATGGCTGCTACAATTGCTATGATAAAAAATATTGCGGCCCATTTAAGCATAGTAAAATTTTTATATTGTGTTTAAATTTCGTGCCAAAATCAATTAAATATTTTTAATTTATGATGGCAGTAATAATTAATAAACAACAAACGTAAATTATAATAATTATTATTGGTAAATATTTTCTCGTTTTTAATTTTTGTAAAAATATTTCAATATTATTTCTTTTAAAATCTGGCTGAATTGTACTTGTTTAAAGCCACCTGTTTAGGTTTTTACTACTTCATATAGTATCTTGCCGCCTTTAAAATTATAGCTATTTATTTGTCTTTATGAATGATCTACTTAAAATTTCTATTGTAGCCGCAATCGAAGCAGGAAAAGAAATTCTTGACGTTTATGAAAATGATTTTACCGTAGAAACAAAAACAGATAACTCACCATTAACTGAAGCTGATAAAAGAAGTCACAATAAAATAAAAGAAATTCTTTCGCCACTTTGTATTGAAATGCTGAGCGAAGAAGGCCAACAACTTTCTTATGAAGACCGTAAAGACTGGAAACAATTCTGGCTTATAGATCCGCTTGATGGCACAAAAGAATTCGTTAAACGCAATGGAGAATTTACTGTAAATATTGCTTTGGTTGAAGAAGGCATTCCGGTGGCAGGCGTTGTTTATGTACCGGTAACAGGCAAACTGTTTTATGGTTCCAAAGAAAACGGCAGTTACAGTTTTATGTATAATTTGAAAGAAAATAAAGCCATAGAGTCATATATGAAATCTGCAGAAAAATTGCCTGATGTTGCGCCGCCGCTAATATTTACTGTTGTTGCCAGCCGCAGCCATAATACACCGGAAACAGAAGAATTTATAAACGATAAAAGAAAAAAATATGGTGAAGTAAACTGCGTTAGTTCCGGCAGTTCTATAAAACTATGTTTGGTTGCAGAAGGCAAAGCAAATGTGTATCCGCGGTTAGCACCAACTATGGAATGGGATACTGCAGCCGGGCATGCTGTTGCAAAATTTGCAGGCTGCAATGTGTACGATTACAAAACCGGTAACGACCTTAAATACAATAAAGAAAATTTATTAAATCCATGGTTTGTGGTTGAACGGTCTTAAAGTGTGTTAGCATAAAATAATTTGTACTGAATGAGTGACACAACTGCTGGTAGTAATGCTCCTTTCCCAAATACATTTTTAATAGGTGTTCAAAAAGCAGGCACAACTACCCTTAATAATTGGTTGAGCCAGCATCCGCAGGTTTATGGTTATGCATCATTAAAAGATATTCCTTTGTTTGTAAAATTTCCTGAAGAAAAACAATTGAATAAAAGACTTGCACTTGAAACACCGCGCTACAGCAGCGAAAAAATTGTTTTGCATTCTGCAGTAAATTATATTTTTTATCCTTCGTTATTACAAAAAATTGCTGCAAAAAAACCAGATGCAAAACTGTTACTCATATTACGCAATCCTGTTTCAAGAGCTACATCATCTTATTTTTATTTTGAAAAAATGATGCGTGAAAAACGCGATATAGAAGAAGCGCTCATATATCAGCCCGGAAAAAATTTTGAAATAACAAGAGATAATAATGATTTTACTTACATAGAGCACGGTTACTATTATGCACAGGTAAAAAATTGTTTACAGTATTTTTCAAAAAAACAATTATTGGTTTTGGATTACGATGAATTGAAAAATAATACGCATGGTTTATTAAGAAATGTTTTTCGTTTTCTAAATATTGATGAAAATTTTGAGCCCGATCTTAATTCAAAAAATGTTACAGGTGATTTAAAAAGTCGTTTTTTACAAGAGAAAATGTTACATAAAAACAAGTTTAGAAAATGGATTGTTGATCATGTGTTAGATCCTTTTCTTCCTGTGAATAAAAGAAAAATGCTTAAAAATAAATTTTTTGAGCTAAACACATCAAAACAAAAACAGCCTTCAGTTTCATCAGCAATAACCGAAGAAAAAATGCAGCTTATTAAAAATAGTTTAAGAGAATTTTATTTGCACGACACTGCTTTACTTGATGAATTGTTGGGCACATCTTTTTATAAAAAATGGTTTGCACACGAAGTAATACCAAATAGCTAACCATATGTATAAAATTGTTCAGATGGTTCCGGCTTTGGGCTGGGGAGGCGCGCAAGTTTTTTGTATACAATTGTGTAACCAGCTTACACAAAATCCCGGTTATGATGTTACGCTTATTTCAATGTACGATTATAATGCAGAAAAACATTTGCCGCTTTCTATGCTGGATAAGAAAGTGAGATTTATTACGCTCGGCAAAAAACATGGCATTGATATTTCAATGTTTAAAAAAATTTATAAAGCATTAAAAGAAATTAAGCCTGATGTTGTGCACACACATTTGCATGCCGGCTACTATTGTTTTTATGCGTATAAAAAATTAAAATATCCTTTTAAAAAAATACATACACTGCACAATCTTGCAAAAGAAGATGCGCCGCTGCACGGAAGAAAGATGTTTAAATATTTCTTTAAGCGCAATATTATTCACCCGGTGACAATTTCAGAAGAAGTATATAAAAGTGCAGTAAAAGAATATGGAACATTTATAAAAACACTTATTAATAATGGTTCAAATCCTGTAAAGCCAACCAGCGCTTTTGCTGAAACAAAAAAGAAAATCGATCAGCTTAAAAAAGATTCAAACACAAAAGTTTTGTTGAATGTTGCAAGAATCAGCAAGCAAAAAAATCAGCAACTTCTAATTGAATGTATGCATCAACTAAAACAAAAAAATATAAACGCGCTGGCAATAATCCTAGGAGATTACACTGATAAAAATATTTATGATAACCTGATAGCAAGCAAACCAGACAATGTTTATTTTTTAGGTAAAGTTGATAATGTAAGTGATTATCTTTTAAATGCTGATGCGTTTGTACTTACTTCGTTATTTGAAGGTTTACCTATTAGTTTGCTTGAAGCGCTTTCTGCCGGCGTAACACCAGTATGTACGCCTGTTGGTGGCATAAAAAATATTGTAACAAAAGACATAGGTTTCTTAAGTAACGATATAACCTCAATTGCGTATTTAAAAGCGTTGGAAGATTATCTTACTGCAAATAATACAGAGTTAAACAGAATAAAAGAGAATGGAAAGCGTTTATATGAGGATGAATTTAGTATGCGCAGTTGTGCAGAAAAATATGATGCTTTATATCACGCATAACAACCAAAAAATTTTCAAACTAAAAATAACTGCATAATCGCAGTGCTTTTCTAATTAAAATATAACCAAATGAAAATTGTTGTTGTTGGTACCGGCTATGTTGGTCTTGTTACCGGTTCTTGCCTGGCAGAAGTTGGAACAGATGTTATTTGTGTTGATGTGAATGAAGAAAAAATAAAGAACTTACAAAAAGGTATTTTGCCAATTTATGAACCTGGGCTTGATGAAGTTGTTGAACGCAATTTTAAAAAAGGAAGACTGCATTTCAGCACTTCACTTGAAGAAGCGATTGTAGGTGCACAAATTATTTTTATTGCTGTTGGTACGCCGCCAGATGAAGATGGTAGTGCTGATTTAAAATATGTGTTACAGGTGGCAAGTGCTGTTGGTAATTATATGAATGGTTATTTAATAATTGTTACCAAAAGTACAGTACCTGTTGGAACTGCTTTGAAAGTAAAAAAAGCTATTAAAAAATCATTGAAGGAGAGACTTGCTAATATTGATTTTGATGTTGCTTCTAATCCTGAATTTTTAAAAGAAGGTGCTGCTATTGATGATTTTTTAAAACCTGATAGAATTGTAATTGGTGTTGAATCTGAAAGAGCGCAAAATCTTTTACGTCAATTATATGATCCGTTTGTATTGAATGGTCATCCACTTTTATTTATGGATATTCCATCAGCAGAAATGACAAAGTACGCAGCCAATGCAATGCTGGCTACTAAAATTTCATTTATGAATGACATTGCAAATCTTTGTGAACTTGTTGGCGCTAATGTAAATGAAGTGCGAAACGGTATCGGTTCAGATCCACGTATAGGTAACAAATTTATTTATCCGGGAATAGGTTACGGAGGTTCATGTTTTCCTAAAGATGTTAAAGCACTTATTCATACGGCAGAACAATATAAATATAAATTGCGCATACTTAAATCTGTTGATGAAGTAAATGATGATCAGAAAAAAGTTTTGTTTAATAAAGTAATGACGCATTTTGGTGGCGATATAAAAGGGAAAACTTTCGCTATGTGGGGTTTATCTTTCAAACCAAAAACAGATGATATGCGTGAAGCACCGTCATTAGTTTTGATTGATGCATTAACAGAAGCAGGTGCAAAAGTGCAAGCTTATGATCCGGTTGCTATGCCCGAGGCTAAACACATATTAAAAGGTAAAGCACAATTAAAAGATGATGCAGTTGCTGCCGCAAAAAATACAGATGCTATAATTCTCGTTACAGAATGGCCGGAATTTCGTTTGCCTGATTGGGAAGTAATTTGCAAAAGCATGAAGCAAAATGTAATGTTCGACGGCAGAAATATTTATCATAGAAAAGACCTGGAAAAAATTGGATTTGTTTATTACGGAATTGGATTGGTAACTAAAATCTGATATTAAAATAAGCCGAATAACGTACCATCAATCTTACCAATTATTTCGCCGAGATGTTCTTCGTTTTCAGGAAATTTATTTTTGTCTATGTCAATCGTTAATATCAAACCTTCTCTATAACCATCTATCCAGCGGTTATAGAGTTCATTTAATTTTTTTAAATAATCCAGGCGAATATTTTCTTCATATTCTCTTCCGCGCTTTTGTATATGACCAACTAATGTAGGAACAGAAGCTTTTAAATAAATTAAAAGATCAGGCGGTTGCACCATTGATCGTAGCGTTTGAAAAAAATTAAAATAATTATCATAATCACGCTTATTCATTAAACCCATGTCATGCAGGTTAGGTGCAAATATGTGTGCATCTTCATAAATTGTTCTGTCTTGTATTACAGTTTCGCTGCCGCGTTGTATATCTAGTAATTGATTTAATCTTCCATTTAAAAAATATACCTGCAGATTGAAACTCCATCGCGGCATGTCTTCATAAAAATCCATTAAGTATGGGTTGTGATCAATGTCTTCAAACTGCGGTATCCATTTATAATGTTTGCTTAGCAATTCCGTTAGAGTAGTTTTTCCTGCGCCGATATTTCCTGCAACGGCAATGTGCTTAGGTTTTTTTTGTTTAGGCATACACAAATCCCTAAAGGGATTTTTTAAGATTAAAATTATTGTGAACTAACATAAGCAATCGAACTGTATAAATATTTGAGACGTGGAAATTCAACTTTAAATATAAAACATCAAACATAATTTAAACTCATTGCTTCTCTTATAATTTTTAAAGTTGCAGCAGCACTTGTTCTCGCTTTCTCCTCTCCCATTTTAATTATTTTTGAAAGATAAGCTTTATCATTCTTAATTGATTCTGCTTTTTCACGAATTGGTTTTATAAAAGTAACCATATCTTCTGCCAGTTGTTTTTTCATATCACCATAACGAATACTGCAGTTTTCATAAGTCGTTTCAAAGTGGGCAACAGTATTATAATTACTTACTAATTTCATTAATGTAAAAAGGTTTTCAATATAATCTGGTTTGGGCATTCCGTTTTTTGTTGGACCACTATCTGTTTTTGCTTTCATTATTTTTTTTCGAAGCAATTCATCATCATCCGCTAAATAAATTGTTGCCATTTGATTTTCGCTCTTGCTCATTTTACCATTTCCGGTAAGACTTAAAATTTTTGTAAGCGATTCACCATAATTAAAAGCATAAGGCAAAGGCAGCACAGCATCGTAACGATGATTAAAACGTTCTGCAAGATTGCGCGTCATTTCTACATGTTGTTCCTGGTCTTTACCAACAGGCACCTTTACGGCGCGGTGTATTAAAATATCAGAAGCCTGCAATACAGGATATGTAAGCAATCCTGCGTTTACATTTTCCGGCTGCCGGCGTACTTTATCCTTAAACGTTGGAGTTTTTTCTAACTCGCCTTTATATGCGAGCATATTAAGATATAAATAGAGTTCTGCTATTTCCGGTATATCGCTTTGCACATAAATAACAGATTTTTCCGGGTCAAGTCCTGAAGCAATTAATTCGCCCAACAATCTGTGTACATTTTCGCGTAGTTCTTTTGTATCAGGATGTGTAGTTAAACTATGCCAGTCAACAACGCAGAAATAGCAATCGAATTCATCTTGCATGCGCACCCAATTTTTTACAGCTCCAAAATAATTTCCAAGATGCAAAAAACCGGTAGGTCTTATTCCGCTTAAAACAATTTCTTTAGGCATACAACGAAGATAAGGATTGAGATTTTTTTTATAATTGTAAATTGATAATTGAATGTTTTATACTCTACATTTTGATACGATAATATAGATTCATTATTATATTCTGAGATCGGGTTATGTATATTTGAGAGTATGCTTATTAAAAAATAATATGATTTACGTAACACAATTAATATACATTAAAGAAGGACAGGAAAATGTGTTTCATGAATTTGAAAAAGTTGCTATGCCAATAATTTTAAAATATAATGGACGGCTTTTATTGAGAATAAGACCTCAAAAAGATTCTTTCATTGATAGTAAAATCGATCAGCCTTATGAAATACATCTTGTTGAATTTAACAAGGAGGATGACCTTGCAAATTTTAGTCGTGATGAAGAGCGAAAAAAATTTTTGCATTTAAAAGAGCAATCTGTAAAATCATCTATACAAATTAAAGGAACTAAAATTTAAGCAATTATTTAAAAACTGACAAGTCTTACAAAATTAAATCTGCTGATGTGGTAATTTGCTAATTAAAAATTTTATGTGGTGGATATATGCTTTGCTTTCCGCAGCTTTTGCATCTTTAACAGCCATCTTTGCAAAGGTTGGCGTAAAAAATATTGATTCCGATTTAGCAACTGCAATCCGTACAGTAGTTATATTAATTCTTGCATGGGGAATCGTTTTATTCAAAGGTGTAATTCCTTCTATTCAAAATTTCAATAAACAAAACTGGATATTTCTCATTCTCTCCGGTTGCGCAACAGGGTTATCGTGGTTGTTCTATTTTAAAGCATTACAGATAGGAAAAGTTTCGCAGGTTGCGCCCGTTGATAAATTAAGTGTAGCACTGACAATTGTTTTATCCATCATCTTTTTAAAAGAAACATTAAGCTGGCAATCTGCAATTGGTGCTCTACTAATTATTGCCGGAACTTTTGTAATGATAATTTAGAAGAAAGTAATCAGGAGTTTTATAGCTTCTAACTTCTGTCTCCTAATTCTCTCAATGAATCACTTATAATTTCAACACATTCTAATATTTGTTTTTGTGTAATGATCAATGGCGGCGCAAAACGAATTTTATCACCATGCGTTGGTTTTGCCAGCAAACCGTTTTCTTTTAAACTTAAACAAAGTTCCCATGCCGCATCTGCATTTGAATGTTCAATCACAATTGCATTTAATAAACCTTTGCCACGTATAACAGATATAAAAGGCGAGTTTAGTTTTAATAATTCCTCTCTTAAAAGTGCGCCCATTTTATCAGCATTCTCAGCCATGTTTTCTTCTTGCAAAACTTTTAAAGATTCAATAGCAACTGCACACGCCAAAGGATTACCTCCATAAGTTGAACCATGTTCACCTGGTTTTATATTCATTATAATTTCATTATCAGCAAGCACTGCTGATATAGGCAATGTTCCGCCACTTAATGCTTTACCAAGAATTAAAATATCTGCGCGTACATTTTCATGATCGCAGGCAAGCATTTTTCCTGTTCGTGCCAACCCGGTTTGAATTTCATCAGCCATAAACAAAACATTATACGCTTCACATAATTGTTTTGCTTTTGATAAATAATTATCATCCGGCACACAAACTCCTGCTTCGCCCTGAATTGGTTCTACCAAAAAACCTGCAACATTTTTATCTTCCATTTCTTTTTGCAAGGCTTCAATATTATTATAAGGTATAATTACAAATCCTGGTGCGTAAGGACCAAATTCAATATAAGATTGCGGATCGGTACTAAAAGAAATTACAGTACTTGTTCTGCCATGAAAATTATTTTCGCATACAATAATTTTTGCTTTGCCATCTTTAATTCCCTTTTTTTTATAAGCCCAGCGGCGGCAAAGTTTAATAGCAGTTTCAACAGCTTCTACGCCGGTATTCATTGGCAACACTTTATCATAACTAAAATATTCAGTTATAAATTTTGCATATTCGCCTAAAAGATTATTATGAAATGCGCGGGATGTAAGTGTAAGTTTTTGCGCCTGTTCAATTAAAATATTTATTATGCGCGGATGACAATGCCCTTGATTAACGGCAGAATATCCGCTTAAAAAATCAAAATATTTTTTGCCTTCAACATCCCATACAAAAACGCCTTTACCTTTTTCTAAAACAACGGGTAATGGATGATAATTATGCGCACCAAAATCTTCTTCAAGCTGTAAATAAGATTGTGTTTTATCTGATAAGGCA
>CAXSDU010000006.1:46907-67829 GCA_964236165.1 uncultured Parafilimonas sp.
TGAGAAAAGCAAAACTTTGCTTCGCAGAACTTAGTGATTAAGGAGATCTAAATTAGTAGAGAAAAAATGCATTGTTTTTAATTCGTGTGCAAGATAAGATTTTGTAAACAAATGAATGCTGCATATGTTTTGTGTTGCCATAGCAATCTTTGCCTTGAAAGCGGAAGTTTGCTAAGTAATTTTATTTTGAGGAATAACATTTCCTTCATTTTTATTACCCAATCGTCGTCTCATTAAATCTTTATTTTGTGCTTTGAAATGCCTTGAAATTTCTTAAGTTATTTCTTTAAAATTATCAGAACCATCGTTTCGAATATGATAGAAAATTTCAACCTCTTTACAATTTTTATGTTCAAATATTGTTTTTAAAAGTACTCGATCTGATAAGCCACATGAATGACCAACTTTATAAACAATAAGGTATACATATTCTCTCCAGTATCTTCTATCTTTTGATAATCTGGATCGCTTTCATCTCCGTATCCAATATAATTGGATTGCGGTTAATGTCTGCAACCTGACCATGAATGTGAATTATTTCTTTTTCATCTGCATAATGTTTTAACGCAAGTGTTTCTATATAATTAAAATTTAAAAACTTAATTTCAGAAATCTTATTAGCCTCTGCAAAAGTTTTGCTTAAATTTTTATTGGTGGTAATTTTAAACTTATCGGCTTGATTATTAATAGTGTTATTAACTATTTCAATATATTTTGAAAGTTGAGTTATTAAAAATCAAATTCTTTATTTTAAACGACTAAAATATAGACGCTCAATATCAACCCAATTTTTAACTTTTAATACTTCAATCATTTCTTTAAAAAAAGAAGAATTATATTGTAATGACTCATTATTTGCCATTTCAATTCGATTAAACACTTCTTCAAGATTGGTTGGCTGTATTGGACTTTTATAAGATGGAGATGCAGAAAAAAGATGTTCTAATTTAATTAAAGGATCTATATATTTTTTTGTGGAAAATTCTTTGTAAGAATTACACATATACCAGTCTAAAAAAATCTTTATAACTTATTTAGACCGTATGCTAAATCAAAGCCGTTACCAATCAAAACTAGTCTATTGTTCATTTGGGCTACTTAGTTTGTTGCAAGTTATGATTGTTATGTTTTTATTTAATGAACCATCTCTATTTCGGCGGATTGCTTGGATATACTTAAACAACTGAAAGATAAAAACCTCAACGAACATAAAAGTGTAAGTAAGGGTTTGTTTGAGTAGTAATACTTTCCGTATTGTATAAAAAATTACTAAAACATTTAAAATCACTACACATTATTTGCTGTATGCAACGCATGTTTTTTAGCATTAGAAAATGCTTTTGTTAGATGATGTTTATTGTGTACTGTCACCGGAGTTACGGCTTCTGGTTCCGGTTGTTTAATTAATTTTTCATATTTTTTTTTCTTAGTAAGATAAGCAAGCAAAACAACGCCTGCAGCAATTGCAATTATTAACTGTTTCTTCATAATGTTGTTTCCCTATATAAAACAATTGATATGCCAGCATTCATCTTCAAAAATCGGGAACTGAAATATTTAATTATAAAATTTTTTAATCGACTCATTTATTCACAACAAAAAACACAGATAACCTTACAAAATATTTTTGTGAACAAATAAACTTCTTTAAGTTTAAATCTTTAAAAATCACTATATGAAAAAAATAAGAATTTTATCTGTTGATGGCGGCGGTATTCGCGGCGTTATTCCCGGAACTATACTTGCACAATTAGAAACAATTTTACAAAAGCAAAGTAACAGCGAACGTAAACTTGGCGATTATTTTGATATGATTGCCGGCACAAGTACGGGTGGAATTTTATCTTGTATTTATTTAACGCCGGGTGATGATGGCAAAGCAAAATATTCTGCGCAAGATGCAGTTGATCTTTATATAAAAAACGGTCACAAAATTTTCGACAGAACTACGGCGCAAAAACTTTCAAGTATTGGCGGCATACTGCATCAGAAATATTCTCATGATCCTTTGTATGAATTACTAACAACTTATTTTGGAGATGTTACACTTGATAAACTCATTAAACCAAGCCTTATAACTTCTTACGATATAACAGACCGCAGTGCAGTATTTTTTACAAGCGCTGATGCACGCGAGGACAATATTTATAATTTTTATGTTAGAGATGTAGCGCGTGCGACTTCAGCAGCGCCAACTTTTTTTTCGCCGGCACATATTGAATCGCTGAACAAACAAATCTTTTCATTGGTGGATGGCGGCATGTTTGCAAATAATCCTGCATTGTGCGCTTATGCAGAAGCAAGAAAATTAGATTTTTCAAAACTCTTTAATGATCCGCAGAAAAAAGACAAACCAACTGCTGCTGATATGATAATTGTTTCTTTGGGCACAGGTTCAGTAAAGAAAAGATATAGCTACGATGATTTTAAACATGCTGGTGAAATAAAATGGCTTGAACCTGTAATTGATATTTTAATGTCTGGCAACTCTGAAACGGTTTCTTACCAATTAACCCAAATGTATGGTACACTTGATCCGGATAATTATTACAGGCTTGAGCCAGGCTTAAAAGAAGCTTGTTCTGAAATGGATGAAGCTACGCCCGTAAACATTAATAATCTTTACCAGGCAGGATTAACTTTTGTGCATGATAATAAAGATATGCTCGAAAAAATAGCAGCATCTTTATTGGCAAACGATTAAATAAAACTTGTTAAAACTATTGTTCCGGCAAAACCTAGTTCATGTCCAAATTTTTCTAAGCCACCGCCAAAGGTTGCCAGTAATAATGGCGCGGAGTACACACTCCGGTTACCCTGGCTATGGGAAATCCATATAAGTCAATACATTATTGCAAGATATTTTCCACGCGCAATTTTATCTGGTGTTAACCGCACTGTAATTCAGGTGCATCAACCATATTGGGTAAAGCCGTTTTTATATATATAGCTGTAACAGATGTTCCTATTAATAAAAAAAAGAACAATAATTGGTAAAACCTTAAAAAAACTTGCTCATATAATGTTGTTACCTTGATAATGTAACCTGATTGTAAAATAACAAGCTTTATTATAGGTTTGCAGTAACATAAATATGTGATTTCCTAAGCTTTGAATAATCTATTTATTATGAATTCAAGAAGAGCATTTATAAAAAAATCATTAATGTTTTCCGGCGCTGCCGGTATTGCAGGCTTGCCACTTTCAATTCAAAAAGCATTAGCCATAAATCCCGAACCAGGCAGCACTTATCTCGACGCCGAACACATTGTTATTCTTATGCAGGAGAACCGTTCGTTCGATCATGCGTTTGGAACTTTACGCGGTGTGCGTGGTTTTAATGATCCACGTGCAATGCGATTGCCAAATAATAATTTGGTATGGATGCAAACAAATAAAGCAGGCGAAACATATACGCCATTCAGGCTTGATATAAAAGATACAAAAATTACGTGGATGGGTTCTTTGCCACATGGTCGCCAAAGCCAAATTGATGCTAACAATAATGGGCGACATGATAACTGGCTTGAAGCAAAAAATCCGGGCGAAGAATACGCGCATATGCCATTAACAATGGGTTATTATACGAGAGAAGATATACCATTTTATTATGCACTTGCAGATGCATTTACTGTTTGCGATCAAAATTTCTGTTCATCATTAACAGGCACAGATCCTAACAGGCTTCATTTCTGGAGTGGCACAATAAGAGGAAAACATGACGAAGATTCAAGAGCATTTACAAATAATGGCGATGTTGAGAATGGCGTAGACTGGCGAACATTTCCAGAATTGCTGGAAGAAAATAATATCAGCTGGAAAGTTTATCAGAATGAAGTAAGTCTTGATATTGGAATGACCGAAGAAGAAGATGCATGGCTTGGAAATTTTGGAGATAATGTACTTGAATATTTCAATCAGTACAATGTAAAATATTTACAGAGCTATATCAATTTCATTCCGGAAAGAATAAAAATTTTGAAAGCTGATATTGAAAAGCTGCAGGATGGACTTTCAGGATTAACGCCCGGAGGTGATGAATATAAAAAAGCAGAAAGTAAAATAAAAAATAAACAGGATTATTTTAATACTATGCAGGAAGATGAAAAAAAATATACTGCTGAAGCATTTAATGATTTACCTGAGCAACATAAAAATATTCATCAAAAAGCATTTGCTGTTAATTCAAACGATCAGCATCAGCGTACGCTTACACCTTTAAATTATTTAGATGGCGATAATCAGCGTGAAATAAATATCCCAAAGGGCGACATACTTTCTCAGTTTAGAGATGATGTAAATAATGGCACTTTACCAACTGTTTCGTGGCTGGTAGCACCAGAATATTTTTCGGATCATCCAAGTGCTCCCTGGTTTGGTTCCTGGTATCTTTCTGAATCAATGGATATACTTACCAAAAATCCTGAAGTATGGAAGAAAACAATTTTTATTCTTGCCTATGATGAGAACGATGGATATTTTGATCATGTTTCTCCTTTCGTTGCGCCTGTACATAATAACGCCGCAACAGGTAAAGTTTCTAAAGGAATTGATACAAGATTAGATCATGTAAAAGCTGAGATTGATACGCCCGGACCAATTGGTCTTGGTTATCGTGTGCCGCTTGTAATTGCATCACCATGGAGCCGCGGCGGCTGGGTAAATTCTCAGGTTTTTGATCATACCTCAACGCTACAATTCCTTGAAACTTTTCTAAATAAAAAGTTTGGAAAAAATATTGAGGAAACCAATATAACAAAATGGAGACGAACAATTTGCGGAAACCTTACTTCAGTGTTTCAACCTCATAAAAAAGATCAACTTGAACCACTTCCTTTTCTTAAAAAAGACCCATTTATTGAAAGCATACATAAAGCAAGTTTTAAAAATGTTCCGTCAAATTATAAAGCATTATCTGCTAATGAAATTGATAGGATAAATAATAAACCAAACAGTTCCGTGTACATGCCACAACAGGAAAAAGGCATACGCACATCCTGCGCTTTGCCATATGAATTATATGCTGATGGAAACATGGCTGCAGATAAAAAATCATTTGAAATAAATCTGCAGGCAAATAATAAATTTTTTAAAGATGCAGCTGAAGGTTCGCCATTTACTATTTATGCGCATGATTATTTAAATAATGATTTTACAGTAAGAAATTATGCTTTGGTTGCGGGTGATGATATAAGTGATACGTGGAATATTTCAGATTTTAAAAATGGCAATTATAGTTTTCATGTGCATGGACCAAATGGTTTTTTCAGAGTATTTAAAGGCA
The DNA here is from genome assembly GCA_964236165.1 of uncultured Parafilimonas sp. Taxonomy (GTDB): domain Bacteria; phylum Bacteroidota; class Bacteroidia; order Chitinophagales; family Chitinophagaceae; genus Parafilimonas. The sequence continues at coordinate 52,192 of CAXSDU010000006.1, forward strand.
ATGAAAATGATCCTGCAATTAATGTCTCTTTAATTTATCATACAGATCTAAAAAATAATTTAACCGGCAACATTCAATTTAAATTAACCAACAACAGCAATACAAATCAAACCCTTGAAATAAATGATAATGCATATCATGCTGCAAAAAAAACAATAGCATTAAATGCAAATGCACAAAAGATCATTTCAATTTATCTTGATAAAAGTTTTGGCTGGCACGATTTCTCTGTAAAAACAAAAGGCAATACTGTATTTGAAAAGAGATATGCCGGTCATGTTGAAACAGGCAAACCAAGTAAAAGCGATCCGTTAATGGGTATGATGATTTAATGTTTATTGATTAAGGCTTGCAACAAGATTAATAGTAAGTGCCACTACAAATGTGTTTAATCCAAAAGCAATTAACTGGTGTAAAAAAACAAGTCTTCTTATTTTTCTCGAAGAGATTTCTATATCAGAAACCTGGAAAGTGCAACCTATAACAAATGAGAAATAAGCAAAGTCAATATAATCAGGTTTTACATCTTTCCCCGGAAATTCTAAACCACCAGCAGGTTTTGTTTTATCATTTTCATCATTACCATAATAATCGTGCGCATAATGAAATGCAAATAATGTATGCACCATTGTCCATGAAAGCATCATACCGCAAATTGTTGCCGGCACAAACAAGCCGCTGTCTGCCGTTTTAGAATCTTTTGAAATCAGCAGCAATAAAACACTCACCATACTTCCGCAGGAAGAAAGTAAAATCATTAAAAAAACAAAAAACTTACTGCCATCTTCTCTTGATGCGGTTTTTCTAATTTCAGTTATTGGTTTAGTAAATAAAATTATCCAGCTCATAATTAAATATACTGATGAAAATAAAATCCATGAACTAACAATTTTAATGAGTATCGTTTCGTCATTAAACATAAAAAACCAAACCACTGCAGATAGTATAAGACTTATTAGCATTCGTTGCAGCGGATGCATTTGTAGAAAAATATTTTCTTTATTTTTTTTTGATGAAACAGGCATTTTATTTTATTAGTTTACAAAATAACTACAATCACTTAAACCGCATATCATTTTTATCTGCATTCAGTTCCTGGAATTAAAAGCGCACGCACAATGTTCATTTTCGTACACTTCATTTTATTTTCCACCTATTATATTCTTATTATCAAAGCGTTTGGCATTGGCATGTCCGTTGATTTAAAAATGTATTTGCACTAACACTAATAAAAATGTTTAAAAATTATTTCAAAATCGCGTGGCGAAATCTTATAAAAGATAAGATGCATTCATTCATCAATATTGTTGGTTTATCAATTGGAATGGCAGTTGCCATTTTAATTGGTTTATGGTTGTATGATGAACTTTCGTTTGATAAGAATTTTGATAATTATGATCGCATCGCACAAGTTGAACAAAATTTAGTTAACAATGATGAAATAATAACGTGGGATAATAACCCTTATCCGCTGGCTGAAGTATTAAGAAAAGACTATGGAAATAATTTTAAGTATGTGGTAATGAGTGCAGGCATTCAGCAAGATCATTTGCTCACTTTCAATGAAAAAAAAATAAAAGAAGGCGGTGGTTTTTTTGAAAGTAAAGCGCCTGATATGCTGAGCTTAAAAATGCTAAGTGGTAACAGGAATAGTTTGAATGATCCATCTTCATTACTTATTTCTGCTTCTGCAGCCAAAGCTTGTTTCGGCAACGAAGATCCTTTGAATAAATTGATAAAAATTGATAACATGCCTCCTGTAAAAGTTGCCGGTGTGTATGAAAATTTTCTGCACAATTCAAGTTTTACTGATTTAAATTTTATAGGCTCATGGAATTTTTTTTACAACAATACTGAATGGATAAAAACAATAGATGATAAATGGCGCCCCAATTTTGTAAAGCTCTTTGTGCAGCTAAATGATAATGAAAGTTTCGCTGCTGTATCACAAAAAATAAAAGATGCCAAACTAAAAAATATTAATGCCGACTTACAGAAAAAGAAACCGCAACTTTTTCTGCAGCCCATGAGCAAATGGCATTTATATTCAGAATTTAAAGATGGGATAAATACCGGCGGTGCTATTCAATATGTTTGGATGTTTGGTATTATCGGCATATTTGTTTTGTTGCTCGCCTGCATCAACTTTATGAATCTTTCAACGGCAAGGAGCGAGAAACGTGCAAAGGAAGTTGGCATAAGAAAAACAATTGGTTCCTTAAGAAAACAATTAATTATACAATTCTTCAGCGAATCTTTATTAACCGTGTTTTGTGCATTTACAGTATCACTAATATTAGTGCAGCTTATATTACCATTCTTTAATTCTGTTGCAGGAAAACAATTAAATATTCTATGGGGTAATTTTTATTTCTGGCTTATAAGTATTGCATTATTTTATTCACTGCAATAGTTGCGGGTAGTTACCCGGCAATATATTTATCGTCATTTAAACCGGTAAAAGTTTTAAAAGGAACATTTAAAGCCGGAAGATTTGCTGCCGTTCCGCGCAAAGTATTAGTAGTAGTTCAATTTACGGTTTCCGTTGTGCTTATTATTGCAACGATTATTATATACCAGCAGATACAGTTTGCAAAGAATCGTCCCGTTGGTTACAGCCGCGCAAACCTTATCAACATACCCGTTTCAAATTCATCTATACACGATCATTTTAATGCAGTGAAAGATGAATTAATGCACACCGGAACTATAAACTCCGTTGCAGAAACAACAATCCCCACAACAGATATATGGAACAGTACCAGCGGCTTAAACTGGAGCGGTAAAGACCCTAATTTTTCTGTTGATTTTGGAGTTGCATATACTTCTGTTGACTATGGCAAAACAATAAACTGGCAAATAAAAGAAGGAAGGGATTTTTCCAAAGATTTTGCAACGGACTCTTCCGCATTAATTATAAATGAAGCTGCTGCGCATGTTATGAATTTGAAACATCCGGTTGGAGAAAATGTTACGTGGTTTGGGCAGACATATACTATTGTCGGTGTTGTCAAAAACATGATAACTGCCTCTCCGTATGATGAACCAAAACCTCTTCTTTTTAATGAACTAACCGGGCAGGGTGATTATGTTATACTTAAACTTAACCCATCTGTAAGTGCGGCAGATGCTATAAGCAAAATTGAAAAAATATTTAAAAAATTTAATACTGAACAGCCTTTCGAATATAGTTTTGTAGATGATGAATACGCAAAAAAATTTAGTGATGAAGAGCGCATCGGTAAACTTGCCAGCTTCTTTGCAATACTTGCTATTCTTATTTTCAGTTTAGGTTTATTTGGGCTAACATCGTTTATTGCAGAGCAACGGAAAAAAGAGATTGGTGTAAGAAAAGTGTTGGGCGCTTCTGTGTTTAATGTGTGGAATTTATTGAGTAAAGAATTTATTATGCTTGTTACAATTGCATTTATAATTTCTGTACCTGTTTCTTATTATTTTATGCACAACTGGTTACAGAACTATAGTTATCGTACAACATTATCATGGTGGATATTTTTGGCAGCAGGCGCTGGTGCACTATTCATTACATTAGTAACGGTAAGCTTTCAATCAATAAAAGCAGCAATAGCAAACCCGGTGAAGAGTTTAAGAACGGAATGAAAGCCTACCTAAACCCCTCCTAAGGAAGGGCTTAAGAGGTTCAATAAATATGAATAACATTAAATTGTAATCAAACTAAAAGTCCTCTCCTTCGGAGAGGATATAGGAGAGGCTTTTTATGTTCAAAAATTATTTCAAAATTGCATGGCGCAATATTATTAAGCATAGAACATTAAGCATAATAAATATCACGGGGCTTTCGGTTTCTATTGCTTTTTGTTTGGTGTTATTTTTTTATATCAGGTATGAACAATCGTATGATAGTTTTCATACAAAAAAAGATCACTTGTTCAGGCTGGAAATGAGCAATACATTTCCCTCCTCTGACACAGCTAAAAAAAGTATTTTCTCTTTTCTTACAAAAAATGATGATGTTCAAAACCAGTTAGTATTTCCTGTTATTGTTGCAGCCAACATGCAAAATGCTTTTCCTGAAATTAAAAGTATTACGCGTTTTAAAGATAACGGCGATCAGCTGGTTAAAGTAAATAATCAAACATATAAAGAGAAACACATTTTATTAAGCGATCCTAACTTTTTTAATAACTTTTCTTTCCCGCTTCTAAAAGGCAATCCTAAAACTGCGCTTAATTCAAACAACAATATTATTATATCAAAATCGCTTGCAAAAAAATATTTTGGTAATGATGATGCGCTTGGAAAAACAATTGAAGTTGATATGGATACTGCGCAGCTTTACACTGTAAGTGGTGTTGCTAAAGATGCGCCGGGCAATTCAAGTATTCAATATGATTTAATTATTCCTATTGAATCTGATCCTGGTTATAATGAACAAATAAAACAAGGATTTAATCAGGCAAACACTTTATATATTGTTGAGCTTGCAAATAATATTGATTATAAAAAGTTTGAAAGTAAAATGAATAAATGGGTTGTTGATTATTATACAAAACCTTTTATAGCAGAGTATGGACAGTATTATAAAGATTACGACTTTACAAATTTTCGCTGGTACCTGCGCCCATTTGCAGATTGTCATTATAATTTTTCGCAATCCTGGGGACATTACACAGATGCAAAAAGTATATACCAGTTAGCATGTCTTGTAATCATTATTTTATTGATCGCTTCACTTAATTATATTTTACTTGTAATATCAAATGCAGCAGCGCGAACACAGGAAATTGGTGTGCGCAAAGTGCTTGGTGCAAGAAGAACATCGGTGATCTTTCAGTTCTGGACTGAAACACAATTGCTTGTAATTATCTCGATCGTTTTTGGTTTGTTATTATTACAACCATTGTTAATTTTATTTAATGATGTAATGCAAACGCAAATAACCATTAATGATTTTTCATGGAAAGAAATTCTTGCTTCTCTCTTTGCATTAGCGCTTACATTAGGTGTGCTTGCAGGTTATTACCCGGCATTGCTGTTGTCTAAAATGAAACCGGTTTCCATTATTAAAAGTTTTCAAACATTTAAGATCAATCCTCGCTTTTCAAAAATTATGGTGATTATTCAATACACGGTTTGCGTTGTGTTGATGTTTGCTGCTTTTACTATCAATCTTCAAATGCGTTATATCAATAATAAAGATTTAGGTTTTGATAAAGACCAGGTATTGATGGTAAGAAACCCAACCTGGGATGGAGATTTTACAATACGTGTGCGTGATCGTTTAAGCATATTTGCAAAATCGCAACCAACGATCTCTAATTTTTCAGGCATGAATGGCGGATTGGATGGCAGTTATAACAACAACGGATTTATGTTGAACGGTGAACATAAATGGCTAAAACAATTGTCTGTTGATTATAATTATTTTGAAATGTTAGGGATAAAATTTGTCGGCGGCAGACCTTTTTCTAAAAGCATTTCTTCTGATACCTCAAGCACATTAAGACCAAGTATTGTAAATGAAACATTGTTTAATATGCTGGGCAAAAATGCAAAGCTCGGTGTATATAATGAAAGTATTCGTTCAACAATAATCGGTGTGGTAAAAGATTACAATTTTGAAACGCTCACTAAAAAAATAGAACCGGAACAACATGTGCTTGCGCAGCGTTACGAAGAATATTTTATGTTTAAAGTAAGAGCGGGTGAAATGCAAAATACAATTGCAAAATTGCAAAGAGAATGGAAGCAAATAACAAATAACTATCCTTTTGAATATACATTTCTCGATCAGAGCATTGCAAAAATGTATGAGACAAATAAGCGCTGGCAAAATATTATACAAGCTTCATGTTTCTTCGCCATTTTTATTGCTTGCCTTGGCTTGTTCGGTTTATCATCTGTTAACGCAGTTAACCGTACAAAAGAAATAGGAATACGAAAAGTATTGGGCGCAAATATTAAAGATATTGTAGCTGCATTATCATCTGGTTTTGTAATTACCTTTTTAATATCCATTGTAATTGCCATACCACTTGCGTATTGGATTATGAATAACTGGCTGCAGGATTTTGCTTATCGCATAAATCTCAGTTGGTGGCTTTTTATTATTGTTGGCTCTATTGCTTTATTAATTGCGCTTGCAGCAGTAAGCATCCAGGCAATAAAAGCTGCAACGGCAAATCCGGTAAAGAGTTTAAGAACAGAATGATCAATCTTACATCAGAATAATAAAGTTGATATTAATATAAAAACAAACTCAATAAATAGTTACATTATCGAAGTGTTTTCCAAAACATCAGAACATTCAAAATGCTTTATAATACTGTACGATCGAAGCATTTCAATGTTCACTATCGTACAGTATTGCTTTTAAAACTTCACAAAACCTATTGACAATTAAGTCTTTGAGTACTGGCATCGTGGTTGTTTAAAATTGTAGAGACAATAAAATTTCCAATAATTATTAATCATTTTTATGCTTCAGCATTATTTCAAAACTGCATGGCGAAATCTTACACGCAATAAAGTATATGCATTCATAAATATTGGCGGTATTGCAATTGGCTTAACGGCTTTCTGGCTAATTGCTTTATATGTTGGTGATGAATTAAGTTATGACCGCTCTTTTACAAATGCAAACAAGATCTATCGTATAGCTGAACATGCTAAATGGGATGCAGGCAGTATGAATATTCCGCTTACTCCGCCACCACTTGCTCCTGCATTAACAGCAAATTTTTCAGAAGTGCAACAGGCAGCACGTATTGATGTAGAAGGCGGCGGTGTAATAAAATATGGTGATAAAACTATAAAACAAAACGACATCTGTTTCTCAGATAATTCTTTCTTTAAAATATTTGATTATCCTTTTTTATATGGTAATGCTTCAACTGCTTTAGCGCAACCTGGCTCGGTTGTTATTACAGAAAGTCTTGCAAAGAAAATTTTTGGTGATGTTTCTGCAGCGCTTAATCAAACAATATATTTTGGCAGTGATGATCCAAATAAAGTTACCGGCGTTATAAAAGACATGCCGCAAAATTCTCACCTGCAATTTAGTGGCATCCGTTCGTTCAGCGGAGCATTTGATAATAATAGCTGGCAAAATTTTTATCTATATACTTATGTTCTTTTAAAAAACAAAGCAGATGTAAAAGCATTTGAAAAAAAGCTGAATGCTTTTGGCATGCAAACAACGGCAAAAGAAATGGGCGTTAAAGATTATCACATGGAGCTGCAGCCGCTTACTTCTATTCATTTGCATTCCAATTTAGATTATGAATTAAGTACCAACAGCAGCCTAAGCCGTGTGTACATGTTTATTGCAATTGCTTTAATGATATTGTTGATCGCTTTGATTAATTACATGAATTTATCTACTGCGCGTGCTGCTATTCGTGTAAGAGAAATAGGCATAAGAAAAGTAGTTGGTTCATCAAAAGCTAATCTTATTAAATTATTTATTTCAGAAGCTTTACTTATAACTTTTTTAGCTGCAATAATTGCATGTTTTCTGGTACAATTAAGCCTGCCTTTCTTTAATCAGTTATCAGGAAAAAATTTGGTGCTCTTACGTTTTGGAACATTCAACACAATTGTTTTTATTATCTCATTTGTTTTACTAACAGGTTTCATCAGCGGCAGCTATCCTGCATTATTTCTGTCACGCTTTAAAATGATCGCATCATTAAAAGGACAATTGGGCAATATGCAGACCAGTGCAATTTTTCGCAAATCCCTTGTTGTATTTCAATTTGTAATTGCTGTATTTCTTATAAGCGGATCCTTTATTATTTATAAGCAAATGCAATATGTAAATAATAAAGATCTTGGTCTTAATAAAGAACAGGTGCTAACATTTCATATTGATAATATGAAAGTACGTGGTGAAATACCTGAACTTAAAAATACATTGCTGCAAAGCCCGTTGATTGAAGGCGTTGCCGTTGCCGGAAATCCTATTGGAAATAATGATTTGGGTGGTCATGATTTTAGTTTTGAAAAAGACGGTGCAATAAATCAGTCAGCACAACTGGCAAAGCAGTTATTTGTAGATGAAGATTTTTTAAGAACAACAGGTATTCATTTGTTGCAGGGAAGGAATTTTTCTACAAATATGCAAACAGATAAATACGGCGCAATCATTATTAATGAAACATTAATGAAAGAGCTTGGTTACAAAAATGCCATTGGAAAAAAAATGCAGTATCGTATAAACCTGTCTGCAGATATAAGCAACAGAAAAATTATTGGTGTTGTTAAAGATTTTCATTTTTCATCATTACAACATAAAATTGAACCGATGGTAATGATGATGCCGCCCGCTGTAAACGAGCAGGATAACTTATATGTAAAAATTGCAAAAGGTAAAACAGCGCAAGGTCTTGCGCATTTAAAAAATGCTTACGCAAAATTTGATAACAATAACACTGCAGATTTTAATTTCTTAGATGAAAATTTTGCAAGGCAATATGCCGCCGAACAAAAACAGGAAAAGCTTTCATTGGTGTTTACAATACTGGCTTTTATTATTGCATGCTTAGGTTTAACCGGGCTTGTAATTTTTACTACTGCGCAACGCATAAAAGAAATTGGTATAAGAAAAGTTTTAGGTGCTTCTGCATTTTCTCTTACATTATTATTAGGCAAAAATTTTATGCAACTGGTGGCAATTGCAACCGTTATCGCAATTCCCGTTACATGCTTTGCCATGAACGAATGGTTGCAGGATTTTGCTTATCGCATTACAATTGAATGGTGGATGCTTTTATTAAGCGGCTTAACAGCAATTTTAATTGCATTGATAACTATAAGTATTCAAACAATAAAAGCGGCGATAGCAAATCCTGTAAAAAGTTTAAGAACAGAATAATAAAATCTGTAACAAAAAAATAGTTACAGCGTAGTATAATTTGATAATACAAATACCATGTTTAAAAACTATTTAAAAATCGCAATTCGAAATCTTTGGAAGAACAAAGCATTTTCCGCTATAAATATTATTGGTCTTGCAACCGGTCTTGCAGTTTGTTTATTGATTGTTTTATATGTGGTTGATGAATTGAGTTATGATAAATATAATGTAAATGCAGACAGAATTTATCGTCTTGATGCAGACATTTATTTTAATAATACACAGGCAACTTTTGCTGTGGCGCCCGACCCGTTAGGACCTGCGCTGGTTAGAGATTATCCTGAAATTGAGCAAACAGTTAGAATAAATAATCAAAGTGATATATTAATAAAAAAAGGCAATCAAAATGTACAGGATCATAATGGTGCGTTTGCAGATCCGAATTTTTTTAAAGTGTTTACAATCCCGATGCTTGCAGGAAATCCATCAACAGCTTTAAAAGATTCAAACGCAATTGTGATTGATGAAACAACAGCAAAAAAATATTTTAATACTACAGATGTTCTCGGCAAAACTTTATATGTTGATAATAATACATTCTGTAAAATAACCGGCGTAATAAAAGATATTCCCAGGCAATCGCATTTTCATTTCAGATTTATACGCCCGAGAGGTAAAGACAATACTTCATGGCTAAGCAACAACACGTATAATTATATTTTGGTAAGACCAGATGTATCAAGACAAAAATTGCAAAGCGATGTTGATGCAACCGTGAATAATTATTTAAGTAAAGATTTAATGGATCAGTTGCATTCTTCATTAAAAGATATGCAAAGTAAAGGCAGTCATTTTATTTATCATTTAATGCCGCTTACAGATATTCATTTGCATTCAGATAAATCTTACGAAATAGAAATAAACGGAAACATCAACTATGTCTACATTTTTTCTGTTATTGCAATTTTCATTTTATTAATTGCCTGTATAAATTTTATGAACTTATCTACAGCACGTTCAGCCAATCGTGCAAAGGAAGTTGGTATAAGAAAAGTAGCAGGTTGTCTGCGTTCACATCTCATCACACAATTCTTAACTGAATCTGTTTTGCTAAGTTTCTTTTCACTGCTCATTGCAATTTTACTTGCAGCGTTACTGCTCCCTTTATTCAATCAACTGGCAGGCAAACAAATGAGTGTTACAACTTTATTTTCTACATGGCTTTTTCCTGTAATGATTGCATTGGTTTTTGTGGTTGGATGTATCGCAGGCAGTTATCCCGCATTTTATTTATCATCTTTTCAGCCTATACAAGTGCTCAAAGGCAAGATAGCAAAGGGTTTCAGAAGTAGTTGGCTAAGAAGCGGGCTTGTTGTATTTCAATTCAGTATATCAATCATACTAATTATTGGAACGATTGTAATTTATAACCAGCTTGATTATATACGCAGCAGTAAAATTGGTTATAACCGCAACCAGGTTTTGGTTGTACATAATGCATGGTATCTTGATAAACAGATACACACTTTTAGAAATGAATTATTAAATATTCCTGGCGTAACGAATGCAACTATCAGCGGCGATTTACCAACAGGATTAAATTTTGATAATGAAGGATGGTTCAGAGATGCAAGCTTTGATGCAACTAAAGCGGTTGTATTGACAAATTTTTATGTTGATGATAATTATATACCAACACTTGGTATGGAAATGAAGGCAGGAAGAAATTTTTCAAAAGATTTTCCTACAGATTCTGTTGGTATAATTCTTAATGAAGCAGCCGTAAAAGTGCTTGGCTTTAAAGATCCGTTTAAAGAAACATTATATCGCCCTAATTTTTATGATGGCGGCATACATGGAGCAACTGCATATCACGTGGTAGGTATTCTAAAAGACTTTAATTTCAGTTCCATGCATCAGAACGTTGGACCTCTTATAATTCAGGAGTCTGAAAACTGGGGCGCTATTGCAATACGCGTAAATACTAAAAACATTTCGTCAATTATAGAAAATATTCAAAATGAATGGAACAGTATGGCTCCGGGTCAGCCATTTAATTATTCTTTTATGGATGCCGATTTCAATAATGTTTATACGGCAGAACAGCAAACAGGAAAATTGTTTATAACGTTTGCTGTATTTGCCATTTTTATTGGATGTCTTGGTTTGTTTGGCCTGGTTACATATGCAGCAGAACAACGCACAAAAGAAATTGGTGTACGTAAAGTTTTAGGCGCAAGTGTAAGTAGTATTGTTGCCATGCTTTCAAAAGATTTTGCAAAGCTTGTATTAATTGCTTCACTAATTGCATTTCCAGTTGCATGGTGGATAATGCATACATGGCTGCAAAGTTTTGCTTACAGAACAAATATTAGCTGGTGGATTTTTGCCGTTGCAGGTTTAGCTGCTATTTTAATTGCATTAATAACAGTAAGTTTCAGAGCAATAAAAGCAGCTCTAACAAACCCTGTTAAAAGTTTAAGAACAGAATAATTTAATTTGACAATAAGCCGATTTAAAAATTTGAAAATGAAATGCATTTGACTTACTTATAACGTACAACTTAAAACTTATTTGTGTGTTTAAAACAAATCTAAAAATTGCCTGGCGTAATCTTATAAAAGATAAGCAGTTTACCATTTTAAATATATTGGGTTTGTCTGCTGGTCTTGCTTGTGCATTACTTATTTTTTTATGGGTGAATGATGAATTAAGTTTTGATAAATTTTTTGATAATAATGACCGTTTGTATGAAGTGATGGAGCACAGAACGGGTGATGGTCAAACAGCAATTTCTGATGAATCATCAGGATTAGTAAGTGAAACTTTAATTCATCAAATTCCGGAATTGGAATATGCTTCACCACTTGCGCCTGCCAGCTGGTTTCAACAATATACATTATCGGTTAATGAGAAAAACATAAAGGCAAACGGTCAATACGCCGGTAAAGATTATTTCAACATTTTTTCTTTTAAGTTGATTGATGGTAAAAAAAATGCTGTGTTGAAAGACAGGAATTCAATTGTTATATCTGATGAGCTTGCCAAAAAATTATTTGGTACAACGCAAAATATAATTGGCAAAGCAATCCGCTTTCAGCAAGACACTACTTTTTTTGTTTCAGGTGTGTTTGAAAAAACGCCATATCATTCATCTCAACAATTTGATTTTGTTTTATCATTCGATTATTTAGGCGATGTGCAATCTTGGGTAAAAACATGGAATAATTTAGGACCGCATAATTTTGTGTTGCTGAAAAAAGGTGCAAATGCTGATGCCGTAAATAAAAATATTGCCGGTGTTATAAGAGCAAATTCAGAAGATACTTCACGTACATTATTTCTTTCAAAATTCTCAAACATTTATTTACAGGGTTCTTTTGATCATGGTCAGCAAACAGGCGGAAAGATTATGTATGTAAGATTATTTTCTCTCATCGCCATTTTCATTTTAATAATTGCCTGTATCAATTTCATGAATCTTTCTACGGCAAAAGCATCAAGAAGAATGAAAGAGATCGGTATAAAAAAAGTGGTTGGTGCAGATCGTAAACAACTTGTATTCCAGTTTCTTGCAGAATCGATGTTGCTTACATTGTTTGCAACAGCATTTGCTATTTTAATAACGTTATTATTATTGCCTTCATTCAATCAAATTACGGGTAAAGAAATCAGTTTACATTTTAGTGTTTCACTTATACTTTCATTTACAGGTGTTATTTTATTTACAGGATTACTTGCAGGCAGTTATCCGGCTTTATATTTATCAAAATTTAATCCACTTGCAGTTTTAAAAGGAAAATTAAATACATCATTTGCAGAAGTTGTTTCAAGAAAAGGGTTGGTAATATTTCAGTTTACATTGTCTTCCATTTTAATTATTGCTGTATTAATTATCTATCAGCAAATACAATTTATACAAAACACAAACCCGGGTTATAACAAAGAAAGTATAGTAAGAATAGATTCAGAAGGCAAGATACAAGGCACCGAAGAAACATTTATTGCGTTGCTTAAAAAAATTCCCGGCGTTGTTAATGCAAGCTTCACTTTTAATAATATGGTGGGCAGAAATTTTGGTAATAGTGGCATTAGCTGGGATGGAAAAGATCCTAATTCAGATGTTTATTTTGAAGGCTTTGGCGCCGGCTATGATTTTATTGAAACGATGGGCATGCAAATGAAAGATGGAAGAAGTTTTTCAAAAATGTTTGGTGCTGATTCTTCAAAAATTATTATAAATGAAGCAGCGGCTAAAGTGATGCACATTAAAGATCCTGTAGGAAAAACAATACGTCTTTTTAATGATCCTTTACAAATTATCGGCATTGTTAAAGACTTTCATTTTGAATCGATGCATACAACTGTAAAACCATCTTATATGATTTTGCAAAAAGAAGGTGCTAATCCGTGGTTTAAAATTATGACGCGTATTAAAGGAGATCATCAGCAAGAAACCATTGCCTCAATTCAGCATTTGTATGAAACCTATAACCCGGGCTTTCCATTTACATTTAATTTTTTAGATGAAGCTTATCAAAAGCAATATGATTCAGAAAAAAGGGTATCTGTTTTATCAAAATATTTTGCCGGGTTAGCAATCATTATTTCATGTCTTGGTTTATTTGGTTTGGCAGCATTTACGGCTCAAAAAAGAAGAAAAGAAATTGGTATTAGAAAAGTAATTGGTGCTTCCATTGGCAACATTACAACTATGCTTTCAAAAGATTTCCTGGTACTCATTTTTATTTCATTGGTAATTGCTTTTCCTGTATCCTGGTTCCTGATGAATAACTGGCTGCAAGGTTTTGCCTATCGTATAAAAATAACGCCGTTTGTATTTGTAATTGCAGGCGCATCTGTAATAATAATTACATTGATAACAATTAGTTTTCAATCTGTAAAAGCAGCGATAGCAAACCCGGTAAAGAGTTTAAGAATAGAATAAAAAAATCTGAACATGATTAATCGGTTATCAGATTAGCATAATTCAAAAAAAATAAACCATTTAATTATATAAATCCTGGTTCAGACAATGCTAAAAAATTATTTTAAAACCGCATTCAGAAATTTAAAAAAGAAAAAAATTTTTTCTTTTTTAAATATTTTTGGACTGGCAATCGGGCTTGCCTGTTTTATGTTCATTGCTGTTTTTGTTTATAATGAATTGAGCTATGATAAATATCCTGCTGATGCAAAAAATATTTATCGCGTGCTTTTATCTGTTACCGGCAATGGTGATGTGGCCGTTTACCCTGATGTTGATTTGGCTGTAGGCGCAGGAATGAAAAGCGCTTTTCCTGAAGTAAAAGATTTTACAAGATTATCACCGGCAAGTGATTTTGTAAAGTATAACGATAAACAATTTAAAGAAGATAAACTGGCTTTTGCAGATAGCAACTTTTTGCAAATGTTTTCTATTCCTTTAATTGATGGTAGCAATAAAGATGCATTGGTGCAACCTAACAGTATTGTTATTTCAAAAGCATTTGCAAAAAAATATTTTGGTGATGAAGAAGCGGTTGGAAAATCATTGATAATCGGTTTGCATGATGGAGTATATAAAGTAACCGGTGTGTTTGATAAAATGCCTGATAATTCTCATTTTCATTTTGATGCTTTTATAAGTCTTTCAACATGGCATATAACAAATCCTACATGGAGTAATATTGGTGAATATACTTATCTGAAACTGAATAAAAATGTTGATGCTAAAAAACTGCAAGCTAAATTTCCTGAGCTTGTTAAAAAATACGAAGTTCCTGAAGCAATGCATGATATGGGAACAAGCTATGCGGAAGCGCTTAAAGATGTAAACACGTTTGTTTTTTCATTGCAACCACTTTCAGACATACATCTTTACTCACATACAAAATATGAACTGGAACCAAACGGTGACATACAATATGTTTATATTTTTTCAGCATTGGCAATATTTATATTACTGCTTGCATGTATAAATTTCACCAATCTTTCTACAGCAAGCGCAGTAAAACGCGCAAGAGAAGTAGGCATTCGCAAGGTAATGGGTTCAGTAAAAAAGCAATTAATCTTTCAGTTCCTCACAGAGTCAGTTCTCCTCACTTTTTTATCAATGCTTTGCGCATACATTTTAATTTTTCTGCTGCTTCCTTCCTTCAATCATCTCGCGGGTAAAAATATAAGCTTTAGTTTTTTTCTCGGTTATCAGTCCGTTTTAGCAATGCTCTCATTAAGTTTTTTGGTTGGTATTTTAGCCGGTATATATCCGGCATTTTTTTTATCTTCTTTTAATACAATAAAAGTTTTAAAAGGTTCATCAGCAAAAGGTGCGCAAAGAAAATCATTGCAAAGCAGCCTTATAGTATTTCAGTTTTTTATTTCTATTGCATTAATTATTGCAACAATAATTGTTTACCAGCAACTGCATTACATGCAAAATAAAAAACTGGGTTATGATAAAGAGCAGGTATTGTTTTTACCCGATGCGAGTTTGTTAGGAAAAGATCAGGACGTATTTAAGCAGCAGTTATTACAGGATAACCGCGTTTCGTCTGTAAGCATTTCAAGGTTTGTTCCCGGCAGTTTGTTTACGGATGGAACGGAAATTTATCCAAGAAATGAAAATGGAAACGGCACAGAA
This sequence comes from uncultured Parafilimonas sp., assembly GCA_964236165.1. Lineage (GTDB taxonomy): Bacteria > Bacteroidota > Bacteroidia > Chitinophagales > Chitinophagaceae > Parafilimonas. The sequence goes on from CAXSDU010000006.1 coordinate 67,653, forward strand.
ATTCATGCTAATATTTATCATGTAGATTATGATTATTTAAAAACATTAGGCATACAAATTTCCCAGGGAAGGTATTTTTTAAAAGATTTCGCAACAGATTCTTCAGGCGTTGTTATAAACGAAGCTGCGGTGCGTGAGTTGGGATGGAGCAAAACAAATCCCATTGGTAAAATGATT
>CAXSDU010000006.1:67839-70772 GCA_964236165.1 uncultured Parafilimonas sp.
CAGGTCAGCAGCAATATAAAGTAGTTGGTGTGGTGCATGATTTTAATTATGCTTCAGCCAAACAAAAAATTGCGCCATTGATGATGTTGCTCGGCAATAATTACGGTGGCTTAATAATAAAAATAAAAACAACAGATGTAAAAGGGTTTTTAAATGATCTTAAAAAACAATGGAATGCATTTAATCCTGCCGGTGTGCTTGAATATAATTTTTTAGATGAACAGTTTGCTGCGCTGTATGCAAATGAAATTCGTACACAACAAATATTTTCAGCGTTTGCTGTACTTGCCCTGATTATCGCAGGTCTTGGTTTGTTCGGACTTTCAGCATTTATAATAGAACAACGCACAAAAGAAATCGGCATTCGTAAAGTATTGGGCGCATCAGTTCAAAGTGTATTGTTACTCGTTTCAAAAGAATTTTTATTGTTAGTGATGATTGCATTTTTCATATCAATACCTGTTACATTTTGGGCAATGCATTTATGGCTGCAGGATTTCGCGTATAGAATAAATATTGGTATTTGGGTATTTGCAGCTGCAGGCATTGCGGCTATTTTAATTGCATTGATTACAATCAGTTTCCAGGCAGTGCGTGCAGCAATTTCAAATCCTGTTAAGAGCTTAAGAACGGAATGAAGCCCATCCAACCTTCCCAAAGGGAAGGCTTTAGAGGCTTACAATATATGAACGACATTAAATTATAATCAAACTAAAAGTCCTCTCCTTTGGAGAGGATTTAGGAGAGGCTTCTTTTATGCTAAAAAATTATTTTCAAACTGCGTGGCGAAGCATATTGAAAAATAAAGCAACTGCGATAATTAATATAGTGGGTTTATCTGTTGGTATGACGGCTGCTGTCTTGATTTTTTTATGGGTGCAAAATGAAATAAGTTTTGATAATTATCATACTGATGCTGATAATATTTACAGGCTTACCACAAATCTTAAAGCTGAAGGCTGGATATGGGAAACAACTGCGTTACTGCTTGCAGATGCAGCAAAAAAAGATATACCCGAAATTGAAAAAACGGCAAGATTATATTCAGGTGAAATGCCGGTTTTCAATATCAATAATAATCTTTCTTATGAAAAAAATTGTGCTTATGTAGATAATGACTGGTTCAACATTTTTCATTATGATTTTATTGAAGGTAATGCTGCTGCATTTGCGCATGACGCAAACAGTATTATACTTACAGCATCAGAAGCAAAAAAATATTTTGGCAACCGCGATGTGCTTGGAGCAGTAATTCACATTGACAGTATGAACTATGTTGTGAAAGGAATTATTAAAGATGCGCCTGCAAACTCAAGCTTTCAATACACATCGTTTATACCACTTTCAAATCTTTTATTAAATGCTGAAAGAAAAGCAAATGATGAACAATGGCAAAATGCAAACTATATAACATTCATAAAAACTAAACCTGGCGCAACCCAAAATATTCTTTCAAAAAAAATCACTGAAGTATTACAAAAATATAGCGGCGATAACGAATCAACTATTTCGTTAGAGCCTTTAAAAGACATGCATTTTGAAACTGATCTGCAGTCTTCATTTTTTGTAAGTGGAAATAAAAATGCGGTCTATATTTTTTCTGTACTGGGCATTTTATTACTGTTGATCGCCTGTATTAATTATGTGAATTTAACTACAGCAAAAGCAAGCCTGCGCGCAAAAGAAGTAAGTGTAAGAAAAATTATAGGTGCAAACAGGTCTCATTTATTTTTCCAGTTTCTTGCAGAAGCATTGCTTGTAAGTTGCATTGCTTTAATTGTAACATTAGCACTCATTCATTTGTGTTTGCCTGCTTTCAATTCAGTTACAAATAAAAATTTTGCATTGCCGCTCTCTTCTCCGGTGCTTTGGAAAATTGTTGGTTTAACATTGTTCGTTGCTTTTATATTAAACAGCATTTATCCTGCAATAATATTATCATCGTTCAAGCCATTAAATGTGTTTAGAGGTTTTACTTTTTTAAAATTAAAAGATAGTTATTTAAGAAAAGGATTGGTCACACTTCAATTTACTATTTCTGTTATTTTAATTGCAGGAACAATTGTTATTTATAAACAGATGCAGTTTATTCAGCAAACAAATCCTGGTTATAATAAATCACAAGTGTTGGTTACGCACGTTCCGGCAAATATTGATTACAGTAAAAAGAATGAAATTATAAATGAAATAAAACACGATTTGCTTACACAGAGCAGCATACAAAATGTTTCTTTAGCAAATCAGTTGATTGTAAATATTGGAAGTTATTCAACCGGAAGCGCAGACTGGATTGGGCGTGACACTACATTCAATCCAAAAATTGCACAACTTTCTACTGACGCAGATTTTTTAAATACGATGCAACTGCAAATGAAAGAAGGGCGCTGGTTTGAGCAGGGAAATGAAGCAGATAAAAATAATGTTATATTGAATGAAGAAGCGACAAAAGAATTAAATATACCAAAGCCTTACATCGGGCAACGTTTTACATGGAAAGGAAATACAGGACAAATTATCGGCATTGTGAAAGATTTTAAATATCAAAGTATGCACGCTAAAACAGGTCCGCTGGTTGCTTTTCAAAACGCAAACTGGTACAATACTTTTACTCTACGCATTGCGCCAAACACTGCATCACAATCTATAGCAGCATTAAATAAAACGTGGAAAAAAATATTACCCGGCAGCCCGCTTGAATACAGTTTTTTAGATGATACATTTAATGAATTATACAAAGCAGATCAGCAGTCATCAGCATTAATATTTGTATTTGCCATAATTGCTGTTGCCATATCATGTCTTGGTTTATTTGGTTTAGCAACGTTCACAGCAGAAAAACGTTCAAAAGAAATTGGCATACGAAAAGTACTGGGTGCAAGCGTTACTTCCATCACACAATTACTTACAAAAGATTTTTTAAAACTTATAATAAT
>CAXSDU010000007.1:0-46633 GCA_964236165.1 uncultured Parafilimonas sp.
ATTAACATTGCCTGTTAAAATAAACGTAAAGTCATTCGCATCGCTGAACTGGCTGTTATAAATTTCAAGTGAACGCGTGAGGTTAATACTGTCAAAATATTGCGGCTTTGCAATTACTACCGGTGCCAATGCATTTTGCTGATATAATGTTTGATAAAAAGTATCAGCAAAAGCTGTTTGCGGATCCTGCAAGGCAAATTGAACGGCAGACTTTTGTTTATCTTTCCATGCATTAAATAAGTCTTCATCTTTTCGTGGTGCTGTAAGATATAAGTATAAAAGCTGCAGCATGGTTTGAAAATCTTTTACGCTGCTGCTGCCACCAACGCCTGCCGTTAAACCGGATAATCTTGGTGAAACACTTACCGTTTTACCTGCAAGATATTTTGAAAGATCAGCAGGAGAGAAGTTGCCAATGCCCATTTGCTGAACAATGGTTGATGCATACGTTGCATTGTATTTATCAATAGCATTATATCTCGAAATACCGCCTTTGTGAAAACCTGTAAGCAAAATTTCATCGTTCTTAAAATTGGTTGGCTTTAAAATAACTTTTGCACCATTTGAAAAATCAAGCTCTGTTGTACCAAGTGTTTCATTTTTTATTTCATTGGTTATAGCGCCAGCAGCAGGTATATTTTTTAATAAGTTTGATGCAATTGTTTTTTCAGTATAAGGTGTTACCGGTGCTTTCATAGCAGCATAAACTTCCTGCAGCAACTTAGTGCTATCAGGCAATGTATAACTACTTTCTGATGGACCAGTGAGACTTACAAAGAGATGTTCATTTTGTTTTAAAGGATCAGCTAAAGCATTTACTTCATTTAAATTTATGCCTGGCAATAATTCATTATAATAATTGTATTCTGCCGCAATGCCTGGCGTTGGTTCCTGTGATAAAAAGTTCCTGATATATTCTCCAACATAATTTGATGATTCTTCTTTTGTTCTGTTATTATAAGATTGTTCAATAGATGCAAGCAATTGTTTTTTTGCGCGGTCAAGTTCAGGTTGTGTAAATCCATATTTTTTTACGCGTTCAATTTCCTGCATTAAAATATTCAATGCTGTATCAGGACCACTTTTACCTGCAACAGCAAATGCACTGAAACCTTCATAACTTCTTGCAGAACTGCTATAGCCGGTTGAAGCGTACAGGAACGGCGGATTATTGCTTTTTACCAGATCTGTTAAGCGCTGATTGAGCATTGATGTAAAAAGACTCTTTACAAGATCGTGGCGATAATCACCTAAAACAATTTCAGGCTTTACTTTATAAAAAGGGTAATCTGCTTCAATAAAAAAATTCGTTGCTTCTTTATCGGTAACAATAATACTTTGATCTTTTGTGCGTGCCGGAACATCAGCATAAAATCTTTTCTTTTCATTAGGCGGATTTTTTAAAGTGCCAAAATATTGTTTTACTATTTGCTCTGTTTTGTTCACATCAACATCACCTACAATTACTACAGCAATATTATCCGGTCTGTACCATGTATGATAAAATCGGCGTACTGCATCGTAAGGAAAAGTTTTTAAAATGCTGTCTTTACCAATTGGTAATCTTTCTGCATAGCGCGAACCTTCATATAAAACAGGAAATGTTTTTTTATTCATGCGGTCATCAGCGCCTTTACCTAAACGGCTTTCTTCAAGCACAACGCCGCGTTCGCCATCAATTTGATCGCTGTCAAAAGAAAGTCCGCCCGCCCAATCTCTTAAAACCGTAAGTCCTTTTCTAAAATTAGAAGTATCGGTTAATGGAATTGGTAAAATATAAACAGTTTCATCAAAACCTGTATAAGCATTAAGATCAGCGCCAAATTCTACACCAATACTTTGCAGAAAATTTACCAGTTCATTTTTTTTAAAATGTGTGCTGCCGTTAAATGCCATGTGCTCGTTAAAATGTGCAAGACCTTGTTGATCCGGATCTTCTAATATTGAACCTGCATTAACCGCAAGCCGCATCTCCGCTTTGTTTTCAGGCTTTTCATTATGGCGTATGTAATAAGTTAAACCATTTGGTAATTTGCCAATGCGCACTGCTGAATCAATAGAAATTTTTTTTGAAAGATCCTGGGCGTTTAAGGTTGCATCTATACAAATAAATACAAACACATAAAGAATATATCGTTGCATTTAAAAAAATTTAGCTGCAAATATATCAGCGAAATAATAAATCAAAATTTCCTTCATCATAATCAAAACTTAAGAATGTTGCTGCCTGATGTATGCATCGTTTTAAAAAATAAAATACTCTTTGCTTTTACAGATTGTTTAAAATACTTTTAAACGTTTAAATCTTATATATGAAAGCTTGCTTATTATTAATTTCTTTTATTTCTTTTTTTATTGTTGCCAAAGCACAGAAAAATGCTACCGTTGATGCTCATCCATCATGGTTAGTGCAAGGCAATATTTATGAAGTGAATGTTAGGCAATACACGCCCGAAGGAACATTTACTGCATTTGCAAAAAGTTTGCCCCGCTTAAAAGAAATGGGTGTGCAAACTTTATGGTTTATGCCAATAAACCCAATAAGTAAGGTTGATAGAAAAGGTGCTTTAGGAAGTTATTATGCAGTGGCAAATTATACTGCCATTAATCCTGAATTTGGTACGATGAATGATTGGAAAAATTTAGTAAACACCTGTCATAATATGGGATTTAAAGTAATAATAGATTGGGTTGCCAATCATACCGGCGCAGATAATTACTGGTTAACTATACATCCTGATTTTTATATGAAAGATTCAACAGGCAATGCTGCTTCGCAATTCGACTGGACTGATACACGCAAATTAAATTTCAACAATCCTGTTGTTGGCGATTCAATGATTCGTTGTATGAGATTCTGGATTGATTCAACAAATATTGATGGCTTTAGATGTGATTATGCAGTTGGTCCAACAAGAGAATTCTGGACGAAATGTATTCAGGAATTAAAAGCGGATAAAAATATTTTTATGCTTGCAGAAGGAGATTCTGCGTGGCTGCACGAAGCTGGCTTTGATGCAACCTATCCTTGGATTGCATTTAACATGATGAAGCTGATTGCAAAAGGTGAAAGAAAAGCATCAGCATTAGACAGTATTATAAATTATACTGATAGCGTTTTTCCTGCAAATGCAATACGAATGTATTTTACCAGTAATCATGATGAAAATAGTTGGAATAAAGCAGACTATGCAACCATGCCCGGCGCATCACATGCGCCATTTGCTGTGCTAACACAAACATTAAAAAGATCTGTGCCTCTAATTTATAGCGGGCAGGAAGAACCGTTTCTTGATAGTATTTCTTTTTTTTATAAAGACACTATTCAATTCAGCAAGTATGCAAGAGCAAATTTTTATAGTACATTATTACACTTAAGACAACAACATGCTGCATTATCTGCAAATGCATCATTCAAAAAAATAATAACAAATAATGATGATGCTATTTATGCATTTGAAAGAAGCAGCGGATCTGATAAAATAATTGTGATCGTAAACCTTTCAGATAAGTCACAGAATTTTTCTATTAATGATCCTGATATAGTTGGCAATGCTCTAAATGTATTCACACTTAAAAAAGAAAAATTAATAAATAATGCACTTTTACATATTGATGCATGGGGTTACGAAATTTATAATTACAAATAATTTCTTACTTTGCTTTTATTGAATGATTGACAGCCACCATATTTACAACCACATATGCTCTCAAGAAAAACAAAATACGCCATCAATGCGCTGGTTTACCTTGCCCGGGAAAGTAAAGATGGCGAACCCGTACAAATAAGCAGGATAGCAGAAAGCGAAAACATTCCAAGAAAATTTCTTGAAGCTATTCTTTTAGATTTGAGACATGCCGGAATGCTTAACAGCCGCAAAGGAAAAACCGGCGGTTATTATTTGCAACAAACACCTGACGAAATAAATATTGCAGATGTTATGCGTTTGTTTGATGGCCCAATTGCTTTGCTTCCCTGCGTTGCTTATAAGTATTATGAAAAATGTGATGAATGTGTAAATGAAGAAGCTTGCGGCATTCGTTCTGTTTTCTCTGACGTGCGCACAGAAACTGTAAAGATGCTTAAAAAAGCAACGCTTGCTGAAATTGTAAAAAGGAGTGAAGCATTGAAAAGAACAAATACAACAGCAAAAAAAAATTTTTCAAAAAGCAACGAAAATGTTAGTAAGAACGTAATCAATAATAAGAAAATTACTTCAGGCAAAAGGCAGAAGTAATTTTTTTAAACAAAATTCCTACTAATTCGATAGGAATTATATATTTGAAAAAAATTTAAAACTGTTTATGAAACAAATCCGCAACCGTAGATTAACACTTGTTCTTTTTTTTATGACTGCAAGTATTGGTTTATTAAAAGCACAAACAACTTCAACACCATCACCTTTAGACACTGTAAAAAAGACCATAACTGATACTGCAATTAAAAAGCCGGTTTCCCCACAAAGCACTTTAACTTTTGGGTTGGATATGAGAGTGCGCACTGAGTGGAGGCATGGATATAAATCAATTCCAACGCCTGATACAACAGGTGCTTTTGAAATTAACCAGCGCACACGTTTTAATGTTGATTACAAAAGTAAAGCAGTTGATGTATTTCTTTCATTACAAGATGCGCGAGTTTGGGGACAGCAAGACCCGAGAGAAGGACAAACAGGTACAGCCACAACCAATAATTCTTCAACCGTTTTTCCGATCTACTTTTTTGAAGCGTATGCAGAGCCGCATTTTAACGACAAGCTTTCTCTAAGAGTAGGAAGACAAAGAATATCGTATGATAATCAACGTTTATTTTCTGAAAATAACTGGAGATTACCTGGCAATTCTTTTGATGCCATCAGGTTTATATATAACAACAAAATTAATTTTACTACAGAATTAGTAGGTAGCTATAATCAATCGGGCGAAAATATTTTTACAACAAAATACCAGCCGTTGGTACCGAATTATAAATCGCTTATAGTACATTATCTTAACTGGAAACTTTCTGATAAATTCGCATTAACTACTATAAACGCTGCAGATGGTTACCAGAGTTCTAACCCGGCAAAATATACAACTGCTTATGAAAGATTTACCAGCGGTGGAAGGTTAGAATACTCAACATATAATTGGTATTTTACTATTGCAGCTTACGATCAATATGGTAAAGATTCTACTGGCAAAAAAATCAGTGCATATTATTTTCAGCCTGAAATAAAATATACAGCAGGCAATTTTACTGCAAGGCTTGGTTTGGAATATTTTAGCGGTCAGGATAGTTCAACACATCCAGCAAAAAATAAAAGCTTTACACCGTTATATGGTACTGCACACAGCTTTATGGGTTATCTGGATATATTCGATGTGCCTGGCGATTTTAATAATGCTGGTATGATAAATCCATATCTACATTTTCAATGGAAGAAAGATAAAATAACGCTGGCAATGCAAAATCATGTTTTCATTTCGCAATCTCAGTTTGTGTATAAAGGCAATCCGATTGATAAGTATTTAGGATTTGAAAACGACTGGAAATTTAATTATATGCCTAACAAAGTAATAGATTGGGAAATTGGATTTGCATGGGCTAAACTTACAAAATCTGCAACCATTATTAAAAAGGCAGGTGATGATAAATTAACGCCTTATTGGATGTACACAAGTTTACGCTTTACACCATCACTTGGAAAAATAACTTTCTAATAAATCTTGGACTGATAAAGAACAAATTCTATTTTTAATTCCTACTAAACTTATAGACTTACTAAAAATTACCATCAAATGAAAAAAAGATTATCCGTAATTACTGTTGCACTTGTTGCATTAATTATAAATTTTAATGGTGTTCCGGCAAATGCACCAGCACCAAATTCATCGCCAAAAGTTATTTCAATTTCTTTTTCCGGAGCTTTTGCTTTGTATCCTTTAGTACAAATGTGGGCGGCTGAATATAATAAAGTGCATCCTGAAATAAGATTTGATATACAAGCCGGCGGTGCGGGTAAAGGATTAACTGATTGTCTTGGCGGCGCTGTTGATGTAGGTATGTTTTCGCGTGAACTTACAGATGCGGAAAAAGCAAAAGGTGTTTGGTGGATTGCACTTTGTAAAGATGCAGTGCTGCCAACTGTTAATGCGCGTAATCCTTATTTGAAACAACTGCAAATACGTGGTGTAAAAAAAGCTGAATTTGGTTCCATTTTCGTTGACAGAAGTATTAATACATGGGACGATTTATTAGGAACTAAAGGCTCTAAAAGAATTAATGTTTATACACGTGCTGATGCAGCAGGTGCTGCAGATTCATGGGCTGCTTTTTTTGGAAAGAAACAAGAAAACCTTAAAGGTGTTGGCGTATCCGGCGATCCTGGTGTTGCAGATGCGGTAAGAAAAGATATAAACGGAATTGGCTATAATAATACATTGTTTGTATTTGATCCGAAGACAGGAAAAAAATTACCTGGAATAGAAGTAGTGCCCATTGATGTAAATGGAAACGGACAAATTGATGCCAACGAAAATTTTTATGGCAACCTGCGCATTTTTCTTAAAGCTGTGAATGATGGAAACTATCCTTCGCCACCTGCAAGAAATTTATATTTTCTAACAAAAGGAAAAACACAACGCAAAGAAGTGCTTGATTTCTTCAAATGGGTTTTAACCAACGGTCAAAATTTTGTAAGCGTGGCAGGCTATGTTCCGTTACCCAAAAATGTGTTGAGTGATCAGCTAAAAAAGATAGGAAAATAAGTTCAGACAAGGTTTTAAAATGCTAAGTAAAAACGTTTACCAACCAAAATTTACCAACAATGGTTTTATCAAGAAAATTAATTGATAATATTTCATCAAAATGGATGTTAACCTGTTTAATATTTTGCCTGCTATTACCACTTGCAATAGGCGCAGGTTTAGTTTATAAATCCAGCGGTCTTTTAAGTACACATAAATTAAGCACATTAATTTTTTCAGAAGACTGGTATCCGTCTGATGATCAGTTTGGTTTTTGGGCGTTCATTGTAAGTTCTGTTTCAGTAACTGTAGTAGCGTTAATTATTTCAATGCCGCTTTGTCTTTTATCAAGCATTTATCTTACACAATATGCACCAAAATGGGTTTTAAAATTTATGCGCCCGGTTATAGATATTCTCGCAGGCATTCCATCTGTTGTATATGGCATGTGGGGCTTATTAATTATTGTTCCTTTAGTAGGTGATAAAATTGCGCCGCTGTTTCATGCTGATTCACTTGGCTACAGTTTATTGGCAGGCGCAATTGTATTATCAGTAATGAGCATTCCATATATTTTAAATATGCTGCTAGAAGTATTTAGACAAATACCGGTTGAATTGGGTGAAGCTTCTTTATCACTTGGCGCAACGAAGTGGGAAACCATTAAGCATATTTTTTTACGCAAAGGTTCACCTGGTATTTTATCTGCTTTTGGATTAGGTTTTTCAAAAGCATTAGGTGAAACAATTGCCGTACTAATGGTAATTGGCAACGTTGTACAAATACCGCATTCTTTATTTGATTCCGGTTACACATTGCCGGGTTTAATTGCCAATAATTATGGTGAAATGATGAGTATTCCTTCGTATGATTCTGCACTGATGTTTGGCGCTTTATTACTGTTTGTAATTATTATTATCATCAATATAATTTTTCGTTACATCATTTATAAATCTGAATTGATATGACACTGAAAAGAAAAATTGAAGAAAAGTTTTTTCATGGCTTGTCATTTCTTTTTACAGCCATTATTGTTTTTGCATTGGTACAAATAATCTGGACGATTGCTCAAAAAGGGATACCGTCACTTTCATGGCAGATTATTAGCCAGGAACCAAAGGGTGGGTTTTATTTTGGCAAAGATGGCGGCATATTAAACGCTATTGCAGGTTCATTTTATCTGGCAGTTTGTTCAACCATACTTGCATTTGTAATTAGTTTACCTGTTGCGCTGTTCATGAATATTTATTTGATAAGATACCAACGCTTATTAATTGGTGTGCGTTTTTTTCTTGATGTGTTGTGGGGTGTTCCTTCTATTGTTTATGGCGCTTTTGGGTTTACAGTATTAATGTATTTAGGATATAGAAATTCATTAGGCGCAGGCATTGTTACTGTTGCTGCAATGATTACTCCAATCATGATTCGTGCAATGGATGAAGTTTTAAAAACAATTCCAATCGGTTTGCAGGAAGCATCTTATGCATTGGGTTCAACAAAAACAGAAACGGCATATAAGGTTTTTTTTAAAGAAGCATTGCCTGGTTTTGCAACAGCAATACTGCTTGCATTCGGCAGAGGTATTGGTGATGCGGCTTCCGTTTTATTTACCGCTGGATATACTGATTATGTGCCGCATAGTTTTAGTGAACCAACTGCAACGCTGCCACTTGCTATTTTTTTTCAATTGAGTTCACCGATAGCAGAAGTTCAAAACCGTGCTTATGCAGCAGCAGTTATATTAACACTCATTGTTCTTGTTATTAGTATCTCAGCACGGTTATTAAAAACAAGAAAAAAATAAATAAATTAAATTTAATCGTATGCCAACAACAGAAATTTTACAACAACCAAATATCAGTGTAACATCGGTTAACGCTGAAGTACCTATCGTAGAAATTGATAAGCTTAATGTAAGCAGCAAAGGTTCTAAAATTTTAAAAGATGTAACTACAACTTTTCCAAAAAATAAAATTACTGTATTACTAGGTCCGTCAGGCTGTGGTAAAACCACATTATTAAAATGCTTAAACCGGTTAACAGATTTATATCCTGATTTAAAATTAAGTGGCAGCATACGTATTGATGGTGAAAATATTTTAGATTCAAAAAAAGATATTACTGCTATCAGGCAAAAAATGGGATTGTTGTTGCAACGACCATATCCTTTGCCAATGAGCATTTCTGAAAACATTGCTTATGGTTTAAAACTAAAAGGCGTTCACAATAAAAAAGTAATTACAGAGAAAGTAGAAAAATATTTAAGAGAAGTTGCGTTGTGGGATGAAGTAAAAGACCGTTTAAAAACATCCGCGCAAAGATTATCTATCGGACAGCAACAACGTTTATGTTTGGCAAGAGGTCTTGCCGTTCAGCCGGAAATTATTTTGGCTGATGAACCATCTTCAGCACTCGATCCTATTTCTTCAAGAGTAATTGAAGAAGAATTTATAAAACTAAAATCAGATTATACAATTATATTAGTAACACATATTTTACGCCAGGCAAAACGCCTTGCAGATAATGTAATATTTATGTATTATGGTGAGATTGTAGAAAGTGGACCTGCAGAAAAAATATTCGAAGATCCGCAAACAGAGATTTTAAAAGAATATCTGCGCGTAGGTCATTAAAAAGGGTTGGTGGTAAACGTTTGAATAAAACGAAGCCGCTCTTTTCAAAGAGCGGCTTGTATTTTTATAGTTTGATTTTTAATGATTATTTAAATTTTTTGCCCGTTCTAAATTTGTTGTTACATTAAAAATAATTTCTGCTGAAGCATTTATTAAATCATTTGTTTGTTTATTAAATGATGTTGTATTCTGAGATTTTATCTGAGTAATATTTTCTGATAGCTTATTTAATTGTGGTTCAATTTTTTTAATTGTATCTGCCCAAACACGTAATTCATTATTTTGTTCTTCCAGGAATTTTTTAAGTGTTTGTAATGCTTTATTTTTTTTCCTTAACTCAAGCATATTAACAACCTGTTTAGCCAACGCTTTCAAAGCAATTACTTGCTGTTCGGTTAATTTTTTTTCTTCATTATCAATTACACACAAAGAACCTAAAGGAAAGCCATCTGCGTTTACCAGTGGAACACCTGCATAAAATATAACATGCGGTTCTCCTGTTACTAAAGGATTATCGCGAAACCGTACATCTGCTCTGGAATCTGGAACAATTAATATTTTATCAGGTGTTAATAATGCGTGTGAACAAAAAGCAAACTCTTTCGGTGTTTCGTGAACAATTAAACCATGATTAGATTTAAACCACTGCCGTTTATCATCAATAAGACTAATGAGCGAAATTGGCGTTTGACAAATCTCTGATGCAAGTTTTGTAATATCGTCGTAATCTTTTTCCGGTAAAGAATCTAAAATATCATACGTTTTTAATGCGTCAACTCTTTCTTCCTCATTTTCCGGTAAAGCTGCTGCGATCATATAAAAAATAAAAATTCAAAGTAATATAATAATTGTTTATCAATATTAATAAGCAAAAGAAAATAACATAAATCTTATTTGAGATTGCAGTACCAAAAATTTTCGATTAAAATGTGCTATACTGTTCGCAACCGTACGATTTTGTTATAAAATGATACACTAACATTTCTTAAACATTTCATTCATCATTTCAATTTACCATTCATAATCTCTTATACACCGTTTAACGCCTAAAAAAGCTAATGGTATCTGGTTTGAAAATATTCTGGCATAACACAAACTTTAAAAACATCTTAATATGAAAAAGAAATTGATAATTACAATCGCAGCCGCAGTGCCACTAATAGTATCAGGCAGTTTTTTCGGCATAAAAACTTTTTTTGAAAAGCCGGTTACTAAAAATATAAACGTTGAGATTTATAAAACAGCAAGCTATGTTTCACCGGCATATTCAGATACGTATGCAACACTGCATGTAAGCATAATAAAAATTAATGGTAATAAAAGATATACAGCATGGCAGCACGATTTTGCACCAAAGCAATTGAAAGACTTTCCTGCATCTAATAAACCTTTGGTTCAAAATATAACAATCCCGAACGTAAACGACAATTACGAAAAACTGGAAATTCTTTATGAACTTAAGTACAATACAAAAGGAAGTGAACTAAATTTTTCAGATGGAAAAATAATTGGTAAAGGAACACAAAACGGTAAACTAAATATTAAAATCTGATTTTTTAAGTATGCGTGCACAAGGCGGCGTTTTAACGCTGCCTTTTTATTTTGAAGATGCTGTCATTTTTATAACAGGGAAAATTTTATAAAATATCGCCGAAAGTGCAAACGCAATAATATATATTATTGCCGCTTCTTTAAGCAGTTGTAATAAAAAAGCAATATCCCATTTAAGATCATCAGTTGAATATGCAAAATAAAAAACGCAAAAAGCAATAAAACCGGCTATCAAACTAATCCAAATATTTCTTGTGCTGTATAAAAATAATAATGCAATAGCAGCAGCGCCTGAATAAACAAGAAATCCATTAATCGTCATTGCCGTTATTTTGTGCAAATTAAAACATTTGCCATACTGTCATTTATATTTAATTGGTATTTTGTTTGTTTAAGGGAGAAAACCACTTTCATCTTTAATAAAAATAATTATGCAAAAAGGACAAATAAGGGTTCATACAGAAAATATATTCCCCATTATTAAAAAGTTTTTATACAGTGATCATGATATTTTTTTACGCGAGTTGATAAGCAACGCAACAGATGCATCTCAAAAAATGAAAACGCTTTCATCCATTGGTGAAGCAAAAGGTGAGTTAGGAGATTTAAGAATTGATATTACGCTTGATGCAAAAGAAAAAACATTAAGCATTATTGATCGCGGCATTGGAATGACGCAGGAGGAAGTTGATAAATATATTAACCAGGTTGCATTTAGCAGCGCTGAAGATTTTGTGCAGAAATATAAAGATGCAAACATTATCGGGCATTTTGGTTTGGGTTTTTACAGTGCGTTTATGGTAAGCGATAAAGTTGAAATTTTTACAAAGAGTTATAAAGAAGAAGGCGGTGTTTACTGGAGTTGTGATGGTAGCCCTGAGTATGAATTATACGAAGTTGATTATAATGAACGAGGAACAAAAATTGTTTTGCATATTAATGAAGAAAGTAAAGAGTTTTTAGAAGCAGATAGAATTAAAGGCATTCTTGAAAAGTTCTGTCGCTTTTTGCCGGTGCCAATTTATTTCGAAGACAAGCAAATAAATAATACCTCACCAATCTGGACCAAAAAGCCATCTGAACTTACAACGCAGGATTATCAAAATTTTTATAAAGAACTATATCCTTTTGGTGAATTGCCTTTGTTCTGGATTCATTTGAATGTTGACTATCCTTTTAACTTAACAGGCGTTTTGTATTTTCCGAAGATTAAACAGAGTTACGAAATTCAGAAAGATAAAATTCAGTTATACAGCAACCAGGTTTTTGTAACGGATGAAGTAAAAGATATTGTTCCTGAATTTTTGATGTTACTGCATGGTGTAATTGATAGTCCGGATATTCCATTAAATGTAAGCCGCAGTTATTTGCAGGGCGATCCTAATGTAAAAAAGATTAATGGATACATTACTAAAAAAGTTGCAGATAAACTTGAGGAAATTTTTAATAAAGAACGTAATGAGTTTGAGGAAAAATGGGAAAGTCTTGGTTTGTTTGTGAAATATGGAATGATGACTGATGATAAGTTTCTTGAAAAAGCAAACAAGTTTTTTGTAATGGAAGATGCATCAGCCAAAAAGTTTTATACGCTTGATGAATACAGAATAGAAACAGAATCATTACAAAAAAATAAAGATGGCAAGCTTACAATTTTGTATACAACAAATCCTGTTCAGCAAAATAGTTATATAAAAGCAGCAACAAGTAAAGGTTATAAAGTTGTAAAAATGGAAACGCTTGTAGATACTGCTTTCATAAATACAATGGAAATGAAGTGGGAGAATACCACTTTTAAAAGAGTTGATGCAGATATTGCAGATAATTTAATTGACACACAGGAAAAAAATGAAAGTATTTTAAACAAAGATGAAGAAGCAAAGCTAAAAGAATGGTTTGGTTTGCAGCTTGGCGAAACACATATTACAGTTGATGTAAAAGGTTTAAGTACTGAAGCATCACCCGTTGTGGCAACGCGTCCTGAATTTATGCGCCGTATGAAAGATATGGCGAATACTGGCGGCGGTATGACGGCTTTTTATGTACAAATGCCGGATGAAGTAACGCTTACCGTAAATGGAAATCATGCAATATTTCAGCAATTATTAAAAGAAGAAAATACAGATAAGGTTAATAAACAAGTGCGCAGTCTTGCAGACCTTGCATTACTTTCTCAAGGTTTATTAAAAGGAGAGGAGTTAACTAATTTTATTAATCGCAGCGTTGAATTAATGGAAGGTAAAACAAAGAGTAGTATTATTTTAGAGGTATAAAAAATTATTGATTTTGAAAATGCATCAAAATTCTTTCAATAAAAACTCCACTTTTTTAGTGGAGTTTTTTATATTAAAATGTATTCATTAATTCACCAGAGGAGCTGCCGCTAAGATTTCTTTATCTACTTTTTGTGCATATTCTTTAAAATTTTCTACAAATAAACCTGCAAGCATTTTTGCCTGTTTATTATATGCATCTTTATCAGACCATGTATTGCGTGGATCTAAAATTTCTTTTGGCACGTCAGGGCATGAGCAGGGCATCATTAAATTAAATGTAGGATGTTGTTCATAACTAACTTTGTTTAATTGTTCATTAAAAGCAGCGCGTATCATAGCTCTTGTATATTTTAACTGAATGCGGTTGCCTACACCATAAGCGCCACCAATCCAGCCTGTATTTACCATCCAAACATTAACATTATGCTCTTTCATTTTTTTACCAAGCATTTCTGCATACTTAGTGGGATGCAAAGGCAGAAATGGAGCACCAAAGCAAGTACTAAACGTAACTTTTGGTTCGGTAATTCCAGCTTCTGTACCAGCAACTTTTGCTGTATATCCACTTAAGAACTGGTACATCGCTTGCCCCGGCGTAAGTTTACTAATTGGAGGCAAAACACCGTAAGCATCACAGGTTAAAAAGAAAATATTTTTTGGATGTCCTCCCAAACTTGGCTCTTTTGCATTTGAAATAAAATCCAAAGGATAACTAACTCTTGTGTTTTCAGTAATTTTTTTGCTTGAAAAATCTATCTGGTTTGTGCCTTTATAAAAAGTAACATTTTCAACCAAAGCCCCGGGGCGAATAGCTTGAAAAATTTCCGGCTCTTTTTCTTCATTTAAATCAATACACTTTGCGTAACATCCGCCTTCAAAATTAAAAATGCCTTTATTCGTCCAGCCATGTTCATCATCTCCAATTAATTTTCTTTCCGCATCTGCACTTAAAGTTGTTTTACCGGTTCCGCTTAAACCAAAAAAAACTGCCACATCACCTGCTTCGCCAATATTTGCGCTGCAGTGCATGCTCAATACGTTTTTATTATATGGTAATATGTAATTCAAAATTGAAAAAATTCCTTTCTTTATTTCACCTGTATAAGCCGTTCCGCCGATAAGAATTATTTTTTGTGTAAATGATATGATTGCGAAATTGTGCTGTCTTGTTCCATCTTTTTTTCCATTTGATTTAAATGATGGCGCCTGTATAATATGCCACTCGGGTTTAAAATTTTCAAGTTCTTCTTCAGCTGGCGTGATGAACATATTTAATGCAAATAGATTACTGGCTGGCGTTTCAGTAATTGCACGAATTTTTAAACGATAATTAATATCTGCACATGCATAGCAATCACGAATCCATATTTCATTTTTTTTGCTTAAAAATTTTGTTACTCTATCTTTTAACTGAACAAAATATTTTTCATCAATAGAAATATTAAAATTATTCCAGAAAACAGAATTTTTTGTTGTTGCATCTTTTACTATAAATTTATCTTTTGGACTACGCCCAGTAAATTCTCCTGTATTTATGCATAATGCACCTGTATCGTTAAGTATACTTTCTCTGCGTTGTAACGATTGCTCAATTAATTCTTCAGCAGAAAGCTGGTAATTAACATGCGTATTTTTAATTCCAATTTTTTTAAGTTGATCTTGCGAAATATCCAAAATAACCTCTGACATAATATTGTACGATTAATTAATACTAAGCTGCAAAAATATCGCACAAAAACTTACTACTGTTAGTTTTTGATAAAAATTCTTCTTAAAAGAGTTAAAAAAATAATTTTTTTCTGTGAAAGATGTTTTTTCAGTAAGAAAATGTCATAATTTTTTCGGAATAGAATAGTAGACAATTATTAATAATAAACGAAATTATAAAAGTCTTAAACTTTGAATAAAATTGTAGTCAAAATAAATCTATATTTTTACATCTGATAAAAAATCAAAAAAATTAAATGAAAAAATTCGCTTTATTATTTGCATGTGTGGTTGCAGTAGCATCTTTACATGCACAAGCTCCACAAGTAGATAGTGTAACAGATATTACAAAGGTTATACAATTTAAAGAATTAGATCACGACTTTGGTAAAATTCCTTATGGCAAACCTGCTGAATATACACTTGATATGAAAAACGTTTCAAACGATTCAGTAACTATTGAAGATGTGAAAGTAGGTTGTGGATGCACTACACCTAAATGGCAGCCTGGTCCTTATTCAGCAGGTCAGGATTTTAATATTATGATTGGTTTTAATGGTTATACAGAAGGCCAGTTTAATAAAGTGGTAACTATTTATTTTAAAGGCGGTCTTAGTCAGCTTATAAAATTTCATGGCGAAACTTATAAAACACCTGATAATCCTGCACCAACAAACGGTGGCGTTCAGCAATTAAAATCAGGAGGAAATTAATTTATGAAAGTACTATTAAGCTGTTTAACTGTTCTATTATTTTTAACTGTAAATGCGCAAACAGATAGCATTGCTAAATTTAAAACTACAAAGTATTCTTTTGGTAAGATCAAACAACATATTCCGGCAACTACAGAGTTTGGGTTTACCAATACCGGTGCTAAGCCGCTTATTATTGAAACTGCAGTAGCTGAATGTGGTTGTACAACACCTGAGTATCCAAAAACACCACTTGTAAAAGATAAAAGTGCTGTAATAAAAGTTACTTACAACGCTGAAAATTTAGGGAAGTTTACTAAGCGTGTTACTGTAAAATTTGCGAATATTAAAGATCCGGTTATACTTACCATTGAAGGCGAAGTTGAAGCTGCAAAATAATTTAGTTATATAATTTTAAAACTCCACAATAATGCGGAGTTTTTTTATGTATGAATGTTTCAAGCTACATTAAAATCCCGGCAATTGTTGCAGATAAGTAAGATGCCAGTGTTCCGCAAAACAGTGCTTTTAATCCAAGGTTCGCAAGGTCTTTACGCCGCTCGGGTGCAATGGCTCCAATTCCGCCAATCTGCATACCAACACTGCTAAAATTTGCAAACCCGCAAATGGCAATACTTATAATAAGTAAACCTTTATCTGTAATAATGGGACATTGTTTAGTAGTAAGATTTTGAAAAGCTACAAATTCATTTACCGTTAATTTTTGCCCAAGTAATGTAGCTGCATTATTTACGTCTTGTGCAGGAACACCCATACTCCAGGCAAAAGGATAAAATATTTTACTGAAAATATAATTAAGCGAAAGATTAAAATCAGGATTGAAAATATGACCTATATGTAATAATAAATAATCAAGTAAAGCAATAATAGCAATAAAGCCAATAAGCATGGCAATAACATTCATAGCAATTTTAAAACCATCTGCTGCTCCGTGTGAAATAGCATCAATTATATTTGTATAAGAACTTTCTACTTGCAATTTAACTTTACCCAGCGTTTGACTTTCTTCAACTTCAGGAAAAACAATTTTAGAAATTACCAAAGCACCGGGAGCTGCCATTAAACTTGCCGTAATAAGTTTAGGTGCTAAATTTAAACCGGCTTGCGCACCCATATTTGCATATACAATTAAAATTCCACCGGCAATGCACGCAAGACTTCCACTCATACTGGAAAGTAATTCACTTTTTGTCATTCCTTTTAAATAGGGGCGAATCATAATTTGCGCTTCCACTTGTCCAACGAATGCACTTGCCACATTACTTAATGCTTCAGCGCCGCTTACACGCATTATAAAATTCATTGCAATAGCTAATACAGAAACAATGCGCTGCATAATACCAACATGATATAAAACAGCAACTACTGCACAAACAAGAATAATTGTAGCTGTAACATTAAATGCAAAAACAAATCCGCCTTTTAAATAATTTGCGGTGCTGCCATCCTGTTGCCTTACATCAATACCTGAATAAACAAAAGCTGCTCCCTTGCGCGCAAAATCTTCAAAACGTTCCATGCCTTTACCGAGCCACTGAAAAAAATTACTTATAAATTGTACTTTAAAAATTAATAAAGCAATTATGGTTTGCAATAAAATGCCGCTAAAAACAAGACGATAATTAATTTTTTTTCTGTTGTTTGATGCAAGAAACGCTAATCCAATAATTAACATTACTCCGATCAGCCCCTGAAATCTTTGCATGGAAATTAATTGATGAATAAGTAATTTTCAACATAGACAATTAATGCCTAGGAAATAAGCTTAATATTAAATGTAACAATAAAAATCATACACTATAAAGCATAAAAAAACCGCCTTAATAAAGACGGTTTTTTTATACTTATTAAGTTCTTACAAATTTGCTTTAATTTTTTTATCTAAGATTGATTTAGGAACAGCACCAATTTGTTTATCTACTACTTTTCCTCCTTTAATAAAAAGTATTGCAGGTATTGAAGTAATTCCGTAATTCATGCTTACAGATGGATTAAGATCAACATTAACTTTCCCAATATTAACCTGACCTTCATATTCTTTTGAAAGTTCTTCAATAACTGGTCCTATAGCGCGGCAAGGTCCACACCATTCAGCCCAAAAATCTATAACAGAAAGTTTATCATTTTTTAAAACAGTTGTTTCAAAATTTGTGTCTGTGAATTCAAGTGCCATACATTATAATTTTAAGTTTTGTATTTAAAATACATATGAACAAAAATAAGTCCAAACAAGAAAATTAAATTATTTGACTTATTAAGAATATGTGCAGATTAAAAAATATGACAGTGAGTCAGCTTTAGGATAAAAGACTTTGCCGTACTAAAAATTCAAGTTTTTTATTAGCATCTAAAAGTTTGCTTGTAAGTTCTGCATTTTCTTTTCTTAGCCTGTAAACTTCAAAAGCTTTATCTATAAAAATGCGAATATCATTTTCATTCCAGGGTTTAGTTAAATATTTATATACTTGTCCAAGATTAATCGCATCAATAACAGCATTTACATCTGTATAGCCGGTAATAAGAATACGTATAGGTTCAGGATGTGTATTTAATATCGATTGAAAAAATTCAATTCCCGTTGTTACCGGCATGCGTTGATCACTAAGAATTACATGTATTTTATGCGTGTCAAGAACATTTCTTCCTTCTTCTGCTGAATCTCCTAAATATATATTATAATCCCTGCGAAATGCTGCTTTAAATGCTGTAAGGTTATGTGGCTCATCATCTATATAAAGTACATTAATTGTTTTGTCTTGCATAGATAGTTATTGGATTTTTAAGAATATTAATAGTTTTCTAAATAAAGATAAAATAATTGCAACAACAAATTAATTTTAACGATTTTTTATTTTTATTTATTTATTACACTTTTTAAACGGTTATAAGTATAACTTTATTACTACTTTAATGGATAACATTTTAACCGAAAAGGACATAAGAATAAGAGCATTCAGAGCAACTGATGATAGAGATACTTGTCTAAAGTTTATAGAAGGGCATAAAAAAGTATTATCAATTTATGGGTTAGAAAATATAACTACCAATATAAATAGCTGGATTTATAATCCTTCCATTTTTGTTATAGTTGTTGAGCCGCTTAACGGAGAAAAATTATATGGTGGTGTGCGTTTACAATGTGTTGATTTGATACATCCGCTTCCGGTTGAAGACGCAGTAGGAAAGATGGATCGTACTATTCATGAAATTGTAAAAGAATCTTCTCAGAGAGGAGCTGCTGAAGTATCCGGATTATGGAATTCAAAAGAAGTTGCAGGATTAGGAATTGGAAGTTTTATTCCCACAAGATGCTGCTGCGTTATTTCAGAACAACTTGGTATAAATACTTTTTTTGCTTTGTGCGCACCTGTTACTGTGCGCTTTAATCAATGGTTGGGAAGTAAAATATTAACTACTGTTGGTAATAACGGCACATTTTATTATCCTAAGCTTGATCTTATTGCAACTGCATGTATTCATGAAAATTTACCGGAATTACGTGATGCGCATAAACGTGAAAGGGAAAAAATTATGTCTTTGAGAAATAACCTTCAATGTGTAGTAAATGAAAAATCAATTTTCAAAAATTTACGTGTAAATATTCATTACGATTTGAAAATTGAATCTGCAAATGATAATGAGTTTAAGATGGATTTGAAAAAAACTGTTATTAATTTTTAATATGAAACTAGTAGAAAAAAATAAGAAGAACAAGCATGATAGACGATTTAAAGAAGCTTATTTACGATAACTCTTTTAATAGCAAAAAACATTCTGATTTTAAACCGGTAATCTATGATCTGAATGATGAAAATAGTGAGCAAGAGTTTAAAACACTTTTACAAACAAACAAAACAATTACTCTGCATGATGAAATTTATGCACAGCTTACAGAACTTCTTAAAATAAGAAATGTATCGTCAAAACTTTCTCAACCTGATTTTGAAAAACTTATTATAGAACATCTGCATAATATTCCAATTGAAAAATATGGTTTGTGGGTTTATTATCCTTGGTTAAACAAAGCTGTTCATATATTAAAAGAAGAAGAGTTTATTGAAGTTCGCACGAATAGAAATCAACATAAGATTACTAAAGCTGAGCTTGCGGTTTTAAAAAATAAAAAAATTGGTATTATCGGCTTATCGGTTGGTCAATCTATAACATTTACCATAATTTTAGAAAGATGTTGTGGCGAAATACGCTTAGCAGATTTTGATGATATTCAACTAAGTAATTTAAATAGAATAAAAGCTGGATTATATAACATTGGAATGCAGAAAACTTTACAGGTTGCAAGAGAGATTGCTGAATTAGATCCTTTTATTAAAGTATCATGTTATCCTGAAGGTATTAATGAAAATAATATAGAAGATTTTTTAAGTAAAGATGGTTCTCTTGATTTGTTGATTGAAGAATGCGATAGTATTGATATTAAAATTTTAGCCAGAATAAAAGCAAAAGAATTGTGTATTCCGGTAATAATGGAAACCAACGATAGGGGAATGATTGATATAGAGCGCTATGATCTTGATAAAAATTATCCACTTTTACATGGTTTATTGGGTAACATTAATTATAATGATGTAAAGAATTTAACTCCGGAAAAAGCACTTCCAATATTTATAAAATTTTTTAATTTTGAAACAGTTTCAAATAGAGCAAGAATAACTTTAGTTGAATTAGGTCAATCAGTTTCAACATGGCCACAGATTGCTTCTTCAGTTATGTTGGGAGGCGGTTTGGTTGGAGATACCGCCAGAAGGGTTTTACTAAATGAGCTTGTAATATCCGGCAGGTTTAATGTAGACCTTGAAAGTATTATACATAATAATGAACCTGAAAACGCGTTATACAGTCCACCTGTTATTGAAGAAATAGACAAAAAAAAGATGGCACAAATTGCCAAAGCAATCATTACTGAAAAATCGGATATTCATATTACTGAATCTTTAATTAAGAATATAGTAAATGATGCTGGCACAGCACCATCATCAGGCAATGATCAACCCTGGAAGTTTTTTTATAATGACAATAACTTATTTTTATTTCATGATGTATCGCGATCTTATTCATTTGGGGATTACCGTAATATGGCTTCCTGCATTTCTTTAGGTGCGGCTATAGAAAACACTGTGTTAAGTACACATCATTATGGAAAAGAAATATCTATTGAACTATTTCCAAAAGAAGATGATCAAACATGCATTGCTGCAATGAATTTTAAATTGAAGGAAAGCAATTTTACAGAAAAGCATGAATTTGATAATCTTTATAGTTCTGTTAATAAAAGGTGTACAAACAGAAAAATTCAACAGAATGAACCTGCTGATACGCATATTCTAAAAGAGTTAAAAAACGCCACTGAAAGTATTGAAGGCGCAAAAGTTTCATTTATAACAAATAAAGAAACTTTAAAAGCGCTTGGTTTAATAATTTCTGCATGTGATAGAATTAGAATAATGAACCCGCAAGCTCATTATGAATTTTTTAATAGAGAAATACATTGGAGTAAAGATATTGCTGAAGAAAAAAGAACAGGCATGGGTGTTTCAACACTTGAATTAAACTTGCCAGAAATACTTGCTTTAAAAACAATAAGCAGTGATGAAGTAATGAAAACATTGATTGAAATAGACGGATTGAAAGCTTATAAAAATGTATCAGTTCCAAATACGGTAAATGCTGCTGCAATGGGTTTGGTTACTATGCCCGGGTATAATAAAATTAATTTTGTAAATGGTGGCAGAGCTGTACAAAGGCAATGGTTAAAGGCAACAGAATTACAGTATGCATACCACCCAATGCTAATACCAATATATTTATTTCCAAGAATTATTTTTGGAAACGGGGAAGGTTTAAAACCGGATATAGTTTTAGAATTAAAAGAATTGAGAAAAGAATTTATGCAAATTTTCCCGGGCGATGAAAAGCGCGGTGAAGTTTTCTTATTCAGAATATTCAAGGCTGATGATATTAAGCAGAAATCTTTACGTTTACCTTTATCAAAAATTTTATATACTAATTCATAAGTAAGCTGCGAGATAATCAACAATTAATCTGCTTAAAATGTTTAAACAGCGAAAAAATCTAAAGAATATATTGAGGGTTATTTTGATTATTATTTTTTTTTCGCAGTCTAATTTATTATTCGCAGATAATGTTGTAACTGTTACAGACAATAGCTTTCCTGTTGCTATAGGCAATAAGTATTTCATAAAAAATGATCCTTTAGTACAATATCAAAGTTCTGATATAGCACTTCAAGATTTTATAAAGAATAAAGATGCCGTACCAGTTTTTACTTTACCCGTAAAGAGTTTGTGGTTAACTTTTAAACTTAAAAACTTAAGTACACATATACACCTGTATCTTTCGATTGGCGATCCAAATATTTCAAATATCTGGCTTTACGAAAAAACAGCACTAGGTTTAGTTTTATTAAAATATACAGGCTCTTCAACAAATTTCAAAACACGTGGAAATGATAATGCAGCTTTCGATTTAGACTTGTTTTTACCACAAAATGGTGAGAAAGAATTTTATGTCCGTATTAGTTCACCTCATGCTATTGAATTACCAATTATTATAAATAATGCAGATTCGCTAAATGAAAATAATTTTATACAAACTATAATTCTCGGCCTTTATTGTGGTATAATTTTATCAGTTCTTTTATATAATTTATTTTTATTTTTTGCTACAAAAGACAGAAGCTACTTTATATACGTTTTTTATCTTTTGACTTTAGGTTTTGCTCAAATAAGTTTAGCAGGCTGGTCATTTAGATTTCTTTGGCCATTACATCCTTCTATAAACGCGTACATTGTTATTGCTACTTCATGTTTTGCAGCCTTATTAGGTATTGCATTTGCCAAATCATTTTTAAATACTAAAACATACACTCCGCGTATAAATAACTTTCTATCATTATTATCGTATAGTTATCTTTTAGGAATACTGTTAAGTTTTACATCGCTGGCCTGGTTAAGTTATCTGATATTCAATTTTGTTGGGCTTATTACGAGTATTTCATTATTATCAACATCTTATATTATATATAAAAAAGGTTATCGTCCTGCTTATTTTTACTTTATTGCATGGTCAATTTTTTTATCGTGCATGATAGTATATCTTTTAAAAAATTTGAATGTAATTCCTACTAATAATTTAACGCATTTTATTTTATATTTTGCTTCATCAGCAGAAGCGATATTGTTATCAATAGCGCTTGCAGATCGTATAAATATTTTAAAAAAAGAAAAAGAATTATCTCAAGCTGAAGCTTTAGAGAGAGCAGAAGAAAACGAAAGATTGGTAAAAGAACAAAACACTATGCTTGAACTGCAAGTAGACCAACGTACGTTTGAATTGAAAGAATAAAATACCCAATTAAGTGTAGCACTTGATGATTTAAAAGACGCGCAAACCCAACTGGTGGAAGCAGAAAAAATGGCTTCACTCGGACAGTTAACCGCAGGTATTGCACATGAAATAAATAACCCGATTAATTTTGTAAAGTCTAACATTAATCCTTTACGATTAGATGTTAAAGATCTATTGGATGTATTAAATGAATATGATGGTTTACATAAACTTAATGACGAATCAGTATATAAGAAAAAATTGGTTGAGATTGAAAAGCTGAAAAGACAAATTGATGTTGATTTTGTTCAAAAAGAAATTGATAGTTTAATAATTGGAATTGAAGAAGGCGCAGAACGAACTGCAGAAATTGTTCAGGGCTTACGCACCTTCAGCAGAATTGATGAAGCTGAATTAAAAACGGTAAGTGTGCATGACGGTATTCTTTCAACACTTGTAATATTAAAGAATAGTACGCCTTATTATATCACTATAGAAAAACAATTTAATGCACAAGGCAATGTTGAATGTTATCCTGGAAAATTGAACCAGGTTTTCATGAATATAATTACCAATGCTGTTCAGGCAATATCTGCAAAACAGGAAAAAAGCAGTCCTGAAAAAATCATTATTTCAACAAAAGATGTAAAGAATGATCAAATACAAATTTCAATTAAAGATACCGGCATGGGAATGACTGAAGATGTTAAGCACCGAATTTTTGAACCTTTTTTCACAACAAAAGATGTAGGCGAAGGCACAGGTCTCGGAATGGCAATTGTTTTTAAAATAATTCAAAAGCACGAAGGACATATAGATATTATTTCTGAACCTTGTAAAGGTTCGGAATTTATTATAACTTTGCCGCATAAACATCCAGTATCAGCTCATCTTTAATTTATGTATCCCGAAGAACAAAAAATCAGGATTTTATACATTGATGACGAAGTAAACAATTTGCTTGCCTTTCAGGCTTCATTTCGTCGTCGTTATACAATATTTACAGCATCTTCTGCTGCGGAAGGCATGAGTATTCTTAACCAGGAAAAAGATATACATGTAATTGTTGCAGATCAGCGTATGCCGCAAACAACAGGTGTGGAATTTTTTCATGTGGTAAGAAAAGCATTTCCGTATCCAATCCGCGTGTTGTTAACAGGTTATACCGATGCAGAATCAATTATAGATGCAATTAATAAAGGGGAAATTTTTCGTTATGTAAAAAAACCCTGGAAAGAAATTGAATTGCAAACGGCTATTCAAAACGCATTTGAGCTTTATTCTACGCGTCAGCAATTAAAAAGAAAGGTTTCTGAGTTGCAAAAAACAAACGATGAACTTAACCGTTTTGTGTACAGCACCTCGCATGATCTTCGCTCACCATTAGCATCAATTATGGGTATTCTTAATCTTTCAAAGATGGAGAATTCTGTTGTTGATCCAAATGGTTATATGGGAATGATTGAAACCTGTGTAAACAAGATGGATATTTTCATTCAAAAAATTATTGAATACTATAAAAGCATACGTGTTGATGATGAAAAAACAGAAATTGATTTTACAAAACTGTTAAAGGAAAGCGTGGAAATATGCAAAATGCAAAGACCAGAAGTGCAGTTTAATATTAGTGTTGATCAGCAAATAAAATTGGTTAACGATGTATTTCGCATTTCTATAATCATTGATAATCTTATTTCAAATGCTGTAAAATATCAAAAGCCAACCTCAGATAGCCCATTGGTAAATATTTCTGTTAAGGTAGATGAATATAAAGCCACAATAGAAATAGAAGATAATGGAATTGGTATTGTTGAAGAGCATTTAAATAATATATTTAAAATGTTTTTCAGAAGTACTTCTCATGTAAATGGTTTGGGTATTGGATTGTATATAGTTAAAGAAGCACTTTCGCGCCTTGGTGGCGATATTTCTGTTGTTTCCACGTATGGCGTAGGAACTTTGTTTCGCATTGTAATTCCAAATCTTGCGGGACAGGTAAATAATACTGCCGAAAATGATAACGTTAATTAAGAAATCAATTCTAAAAAATAATTTTTCTTCGCTAATCAATTATAAATAATGCATTTTGTAAAATTGTTATTTGGTTTTTTAATTTTGATTGTTTTTTATTCATGCAACGTTTCTTCTAAATCAAAAAATATTACCGCAGCGAGTTCTGGTGTACAGTTTATTGAAGATGATTGGAATACTGCTTTACAAAAAGCTCAAAAGGAAAAAAAACTTATTTTTATTGATATTTATGCCACCTGGTGCGGACCTTGTAAAATGCTTAGGCAATATACGTTTACTGATACCGCTGTCGGAAGATTTTTCAACAACAACTTTGTAAATATTTCTGTTGACGGAGAAAAAGGTGTTGGTCCACAACTGGCGCAACAATTTTCTATAGAGGGTTATCCATCGTTAATTATAACAGATGCTACCGGCAAACCTGTTTTACTTACAGCAGGATATATGCAGGCAAACGATTTATTAAGATTTGCTAATGAAGCTTTAAAAAGAAACGAAGCTCATTCAAAATTATAGGAACAATTTCAAGAATAGCGATGGTAAGAAGCAAATTGAAAATGATATTTGCTGCAATTGAAATCGTTTCGATTTTATTTATCTGCCCGTTCATCATTCCGTTCTTAAACTTTTTGCAGGATTAGCAATAGCTGCTTTTATTGCCTGGAAGCTTACCGTAATTAATGCTATCAGGCTTGCCAGCAAACCGGCAACAATAAATATCCATATATTAATATGAATACGATATTCAAAATCCTGCAGCCAGTTTTCCATCATTAACCATGCAAGCGGAAATGCGATTAAACAAGAAATTAAAACAAGTATTATAAAATCTTTCGATAATAAACCTGCAAGCCCGCCCGTTGATGCACCAAGCACTTTGCGAATACCAATTTCTTTTGTTCTTTTTTCTGCTGTATATGCTGATAATCCAAATAAACCAAGACAAGAAATAGCAATTGCAAGTACTGCAAACACACTTGCTAATTTACCAATGAGTGATTCCGTTTTAAATAATTGATTGAACTGATCATCAACAAAATTAAATTCGGTTGGATAACCCGGATTATCTGCTTTAACTACAGCTTCAATTTTTGTAAGCGCCGTTTTTAAATCGGCATTTTGTTTAAGCCGCACAGTCAAAAAATTAATATTAGAAGTATCAGAAAATAAAACAAGCGGCGCAGCAGGTGCATACATTGAATTGTAAACGAAATCATGTATCACGCCAACAACTGTATATTTATTCTTTCCTTCATTGCGTGTAATAATACTGCCAACCGCATCTTTTTTGCTTAGCAGTTTTGCCAGTGCTTCATTAATAATAACATTATTGCTGTCAGACTTTGTATTCGCATAAAAATCTCTGCCGCTTTTTAAATGCATGCCCATCGTTGAAACATATTCCGGGCTTACACTTTCAACTGTTATTAAAACCTGTTTGTTAGGGTCTTTGCCAGACCAGGCAAAATCGCCCGTGTTACTGCCTAATTGCAACACCTGGTTATTGCTTAAACCTGCATTTTGAACAATGCCGGTTTTTATCAGATCATTTTTAATCACAGTAAAATTTTGTTTCATTTTTCCACTTAAACTGGCATAAACAAGTCCTTCTTTATTGTAACCAAGATCCCTGTTTTTTACATGCTGAATTTGCTGATAAATAATTATCGTACTAATAATAAGTGTTACTGATATGGCAAACTGTAAAACCACCAACCCTTTTCTTATAAAACCTGCGCTGCCCGATTTTATTTTTAATCCTTTTAAAACAGTAATGGGATTGAATGATGAAAGATAGAACGCAGGATAACTGCCGGCAATTAAACCGCACAATAATGTAATTATTAATAATGTTCCTATGTGAAAAGGATTAAAAATATCAAGCACTAATTGCTTTTCAACAAGTGTATTAAATGCAGGCAAACAAAGATAAATAATGATGAGGGCGAATACTGTTGAAAGCAGCGACATAAATAAAGCCTCACCAATAAACTGAACAATTAGTTTTCTTTTTGCTGCGCCTAAAACTTTTCTAACACCAACTTCTCTTGCACGTTGTTCTGAACGTGCTGTGGCAAGGTTCATAAAATTAATACATGCAATAATTAAAATTATCCAGGCTATTAAACTAAACAGGTTTACATATTTTAACCTGCCTTCCTTTTCTTTTCCGGCTGCATCAAAATTGTTATAGAGCCGCCATTTGTTCATTGGATAAATAGACATTCTTGCACTAGCGCCGGTAGATTTTGTTTGTATATAACCAAATAATTTTTTATTGATGGCAGTGATGTTTGCATTCGGCTCTGCTTCAACATAAGTTATTATACCATTGTTGCCCCATTCCTGAAGCCAGGTATTATCATCATAATATATTTTGAAAGGTGCAAGCCAGCTAAAATTAAACGATACATTTTTTGGAAGATCTTTTATAACACCTGTTATAATGTAATCCTGCTTATTATTTACTTTAAGCGATTTGCCTATAACATTTATGCTGCCAAAAAATTTCTTCGCCATTGTTTCTGTTACTACAAGCGAATACAATTGTGTGAATGCATTTGCAGCATTGCCTTTCACAAACTGCAACTGAAACATGCTGAGAAAACCAGAGTCAACATAATTGCCATCATCATAAATATTTTTATCACCAACAGAAAATAATAATTGATTGCCCCAAGTGCAGCGCGCTGTATTTTTTATACCGGGTATTTCCGCTTTTATTCCCTGCGCCATAAGACCCGGTGTTGCATCAAATGTAAAAGTTGTGCCATCGTAGGTTTGCTGATCTTTTACATTATACAAGTTATCGCGATTGCTGAAATAATGATTATACGTAAGTTCGTCTTCTACCCATAAAAAAATCAAAGCAGCACAGGCAATTCCAATAGCCAATCCAAAAATATTCAGAAAGCTGTATGTTTTATTTTTCCAGAGATTTCGGAATGTGGTTTTAAAATAATTTTTAAACATAAGAGATGATTTATGAATTTCTGATGTGAGATTTTTGAATGATGATTTGTTATTCGTAATGTGTATTCACCAAGCTTATGCCATTATTAAAAAGCTTTATAAATAAGGCTTTTATCAAACTTTTTATTTAGAAAGTGTACGAAACTGAACAATGTTTTGTTACATGGCCGAACATCAATAAACATAAATGAATGCTGCATTAATTCAAAATTTTGTAATCCACAATTTTAAAATCAAATCATTCTTCACTCCAAACTTGTGCTGCATGTATGGCACGTTGCCAGCCTTTTTTTAATTCATTTTTCTTAGGAGATTGCATTTGCGGTTCGAATACTTTTTCAACCTGCCATTGTCCGGAAATTTCATTCATGTCTTTCCAATAACCAACTGCAAGACCAGCAAGGTATGCTGCGCCCAATGCAGTTGTTTCTGTAATTTTCGGGCGAATAACTTTTGTATTTAATACATCACTTTGAAATTGCATCAACAAATTGTTTGCAGTGGTGCCGCCGTCAACACGCAATTCTTTCACATCAATATTTGCATCTGCCTGCATCGCATTTACAACATCCATTGTTTGGTAAGCAATACTCTCAAGCGCAGCACGTGCAATATGTGCGGCTGTTGTACCGCGTGTAATTCCAACAATAGTTCCTCTTGCATGTTGATTCCAGTATGGCGCACCAAGTCCTGCAAATGCAGGAACAAGATAAACACCATCGCTTGTTTCAACTTCTTGCGCAAGCTTTTCAACGTCAGCAGAATTTTGTATAACGTGCAATCCATCGCGCAGCCATTGTACAACTGCGCCTGCAATAAATACACTTCCTTCTAATGCATAAAAAGTTTTATTATTTATTTGCCATGCAATAGTTGTAAGTAAATTGTTTTTTGATATTACCGGCTGTTCTCCGGTATTCATCAACATAAAACAACCTGTGCCATAAGTATTTTTTACCATTCCCGGCTGTGTGCACATTTGTCCAAACAATGCAGCTTGCTGATCGCCGGCAATCCCCGCAACCGGAATATTTTTAGCTGATAAAATATTTTCAGTATGTCCATAAACTTCGCTGCTGCTGCGTACTTGCGGCAAAACGCATTTTGGTATATCAAACAATGAAAGCAATTCATCATCCCATTTTAAAGTATGTATGTTAAACAACATTGTTCTTGATGCATTGGTAACATCTGTTGCATGTACTTTGCCTTGTGTAAGATTCCATAACAACCAACTATCAATCGTACCAAAACATAATTCATCTTTTGCAGCTTTTTCTCTTGCGCCATTTACATTATCTAAAATCCATTTTAATTTGGTTGCAGAAAAATAAGCATCGATTACCAGACCTGTTTTTTGTTGAATAGATTTTGCATGACCTTGTTTTTTTAATTCATCGCAATAAGAAGCGGTTCTTCTATCCTGCCAAACAATTGCATTGCATAAAGGTTTGCCTGATTTTCTATCCCAAACTACAGTTGTTTCTCTTTGATTGGTGATGCCAATAGCAGCAATATTATTTACAGTTAAGCTCGCTTTTGATATGGCTTCTGCAGCAGTGCCGAGTTGCGTGCTCCATATTTCCAGAGCATTATGTTCCACCCAGCCGGGTTCCGGAAAAATTTGTGTAAACTCTTTTTGCGCAACAGAAATAATATTTCCTGTTTTATTGAAAATAATAGAGCGCGAACTTGTTGTTCCCTGGTCGAACGAAAGAATATACTGCGGCATTATGCAATGGTTTATTATTCAAAATAAAATAAATTTTATACAGTAAATAAAATTTATGTTGAATGATGTAATGATCTGTATTTTTTATTAATGAGAATTTTAGCATTCTGTAATCAGGCATAATTAATGTGAGTTTATTAAATCAAAAAAAATTTATGAAAGCAATAAGGATTCATGAATTTGGCGGACCCGAAGTTTTAAAACTTGAAGACATACCACGACCAAAACCTGCGGCAGATGAAGTATTAATAAAAGTATATGCAAGCGGCGTTAATCCTGTTGATTATAAAATTCGCGCAGGACTGCGTAAAGAAAAATTTCCAACAACTTTTCCGTTAACACCTGGCTGGGATGTTTCTGGCGTAATTGAAGAAATTGGTAATGATGTAAAGCATTTAAAGAAAGACGATGAAGTTTATAGTCTTCCTGATCCAACAAAAGACGGAACGTATGCAGAATATGTAATTGTAAAAGAAAACAAAGTTGGCAAAAAACCAAAAAGTATAGATCATGTTCATGCAGCCGGCGTACCGCTGGCAGGTTTAACAGCGTGGCAGGGTTTGTTCGATTTTGGAAAATTGCAGGCAGGCGAAAAAGTTTTAATACATGCAGCATCCGGTGGTGTAGGAACTTTTGCAGTGCAGTTTGCAAAATGGAAAGGCGCTTATGTTATCGGCACTACATCAGAAAAAAATATTGATTTTGTAAAACAGCTTGGTGCAGATGAAGTGATCGATTATAAAAAAGAGAAATTTGAAAACAAATTAAAAGATATAGATATTGTATTTGATACGATTGGTGGCGAAACTCAAAAACGTTCAGTAGAAGTTATAAAAAATGGCGGAAGACTGATAACAACTTTAAAGCCGGAAGTAACGGATGAAGCGAAAGAAAAAAATATACATTTTGAGGGCTTTTCTGCACAAAGTTATCCTGATCAATTAGAGAAAATTGCGGAATTGATTGATGAAGGAAAAGTAAAGCCAGTAGTATCTAAAATATTTTCGCTTGAAGAAGCTGCTGAAGCACAGAAATTAATTGAGCAAGGTCATACAACAGGCAAGATCATATTAAAAATTATTTAGCTTTTATCCCAAAAAATTAATTTCATTTTACTTAACTTTTTTTTGAAATTTTTTATATGGTGTTTGCGTAGATAGCTTCATCATGTTAGTAATTTCCAAGCTTCGAAAGAAAAGTAAGTCTGCGCCAATACCACCGGTAATTATTGATTTATTATTACAGCAAAATCTTAGTTAACACTAAGCAATTTGTTTTTGCATCATCTGCAGCTATGTAAGTTGTATTATAAAATATTTTGTATGTTGCAACATCGTTAACAACATAAATTTATTAAACAATATTGCCGGTTATGAACAAGAAGATTTTTTTAAGCGCCTTTTGCTTTTTAATTGTATTTATTGCTAAAGCGCAAACGGATGCTGATACAGCAACAATGACGCCCGGACTTCAATACATTGGTGATACAACAAAGCCAGAAGCAACCGAGTTTTATAAACCCGTTCCGCCAATTGTTACACCCGGAAAAAGTTTCGGCGATGCACCTTCTGATGCGGTGAT
Source organism: uncultured Parafilimonas sp. (assembly GCA_964236165.1). Lineage (GTDB taxonomy): Bacteria > Bacteroidota > Bacteroidia > Chitinophagales > Chitinophagaceae > Parafilimonas. Next base: position 31,289 of record CAXSDU010000007.1, read on the forward strand.
TTTATTTGATGGTACAACTTTGGATAAATGGGAATCTGCAAATGATACTACAAAACCTGCCGACTGGATAATTGATAATGGTGAACTTACTGTAAATAAAAAAGGCGGCGGCAGCATACAAACTAAACAACACTTTCTCGACTATCAATTACATATTGAATGGAAAGAGCCAATAGATATTGAAGGTAAAGGACAAGCGCGTGGAAACAGTGGTGTTTTTCTTGCGTCAACAGGTCCTGGTGATGCTGGCTACGAAATACAGGTGTTAGATTGTTACAATAATACAACTTATGTAAACGGACAAACTGCGGCTGTTTATAAACAAGGAATTCCTTTGGCGAACGCTTGTAAAAAACCAGGTGAATGGCAAACCTATGATGTCATCTGGACTGCGCCGCGTTTTGATGCTTCCGGTAGCTTAACTGATTCTGCACGCGTTACTGTTTTGCATAATGGTGTTCTGGTGCAAAATAATTTTAAGTTGAAAGGAGTAACAAGATATATCGGTTTGCCTTATTATAAAGCACACGGTGTATCTTCTATTAAATTACAATCACATGGTGATCCAAGCAAACCAATAAGTTTTAAAAATATTTGGGTAAGACCGTTGAATTAAAAATCAAAGGCTAAATTAAAAAGCGAAAAGCAGAAGGAGATATGTCTTTTACTTTTCGCTTTAATTTTTTATGTTATTGTTGGCGTTGTGTTTACTCCGCTTGCAAATACGGTTGTTGTGCATTCGCTACTCTTCTCTGCGTTTGTCAAAAGTTACAATTAAAGGAACATGGTCACTATATTTTATCCAATCATCAAAGTCACCAATTTGAACTGAATTTATTTTTTTCAATAAATCTTTTGATGCAAAGCAATAGTCGAGATGATATGGTTTGTCTTTATGCTTGTACATATAAAATGTCGGATGCTCTTCTTTTCCAGGCGTTTGATTATAATGAACATGATAAGTACTGTAAATATCTTTTTCCTCTAACATTTTTATTACACCAGCATGATTGCCTAATTTATGTTTTTTATAATCCCAAATTATATTGCTATTAAAATCTCCAATAAACATAGTTGGTCTATCTGTAAGCAACTTGTCATAGTGAATAATTGCTTTCCAAACTTGTGTTATATCTTCCATCTATGTCGTTTGGATTATTTGCCCAAACCAAAAATAAATTAAAATCATAGTCACCATTTGTAACTTCCAGTGGAATTATCATCCTAAAGTTTTCGTTGTAATTTTCAAGAATTTTAAAACGAAAGTCACCATATGAAAAAATTGCAAGTCCTTTATGATGATTTTTGCCAAACCATAAACAGTCTGTTGGTTTTGGTATGTCTGGTGGAAATAATAATTTATCGGGATGCTCACATTCTATAATTACCAGTATATCTGGCTTTTGTTTCAGAATTAAAGGGGTTTTTTTTCTGAAAGCCATATTGCAGTTCCAGGTTATAATCTTCATATAAGTGATACCAATGACGAAGCACAAAGCAAAGGTTTAAGTTATTATATGTAGTTCCAAAAAAATTCGCTCTACATTTTGTATTGCTGTTAGCACAATGCGTTTCTCCTGCTTTGAAATAATGTTCAGTTGATTTTATAAAATGGAATCAAATCTTTATCGTTTTCCATTTATTACTTTGAATATACCAGTAAGATGGAACAAGAAGTATAATCCAATAAATCCATTCACTCATCCAGCCAATACTAATAGATAAATTAAAATGTTCCATCACTAAATAAACATACATACAATAAATAGTGATGGCAATAACTTCTATAATAAGATTACGTTTCGTATTACCAACGCCAACTACTGCGTTCAGCCAAACAACAGAAACAGATTGCAGAATTAAAGCAAAAGAAATAATGCGTGCGACGGGAATAGCTGCAAGAATAAAACTTTCGCTTTGTCCGTAAATACTTAAAAAGAATCTTGTAAAAAGATTGATGAGTATGGCAATGCTTACAGAAAAGATCAATGCAATCTTCATTATTTTAAAAACAAGTTCTTTAACCCTGTGTTGTAATTGCTGACCAATAATATTACTTACCATACTATTTGAAGCCGAAGAAAATGCCCACGCAAAACAGCCAACAATACCAAACAGGTTTCTCATAACATTAGATATAGCAAGTGGCTGCACACCGTGATGTTCGATTAGAATATAAAAAAACTCCCAGCTTGCTACACTTATCGCGTATTGCACAATGATTGGCGAAGATTGTTTAAGTATAAGTTTTATCGCAACAATATTTAAAGCTTTGTTTTTAAACATGTGCAGTTGTTTGCCAATTCCTTTAAAATGTATTAAAGAAAAAATAGTGATCAATCCTGTTGCTTCTGCAATAATTGAAGCAATGGCTGCGCCATTAAAACCAAATTCGGGAAAACCAAATTTGCCAAAGATGAATGCATAATCAAAAAATATATTGGCAAGTGTTTCTGCAAGCGTACCGATAATAAGATAGCGGCTTTTGTTAACACTTATTAGTAATGCGTTGCGCATTTGGTAGATGTATAGAAACGGTAAACCCCAAATACGAATGCGTAAAAAAGATATTGCCATTTCAATATCCTGTTGGCTATGTAATGAATATTTTAAAATGGCAGGCGCAACAAACCATGTAAATAAAATTCCGGCAACAGCAAATACTACTGCAATGCGAACAGCCTGTAAAAAAAACAAACCAATTTCTTCTATTTTATTTTCTCCTGCCCTTCTTGACATGAGTGATTGCAACCCGTTGCTTAAGCCGAAACCTATAACACCTAACACTAAATAATAAATACCGGTAATACCTGCAATGGCAAGTGCATGCTCGTTTAAATGACCAAGAAATATATTGTTGGTAACGAAATTAATGTTGGGCACAAGAATAGAAAGTGCAACCGGCAAAGCAATTCTTAAAATTTGTTTGTTGCTTATTTCTACCTGTAATTGCATCTTTATAGCAGCCATGGAAACGCAAATCTATACAATGCAACTATTTGAAAATATATTTATAGCGAATAACAATTATAATCTTCAACGTACAAATAACTATAAGTAATGAATACAACAGATTTGATTGGAACAGCAGGTGTAACCATATTATTACTAGCATATTTTTTAAACTTAACCAACAAAATATCACAGAAGAGTTTTGCTTATATTTTTTTAAACTTTTTAGGTGCAGCTCTTGCTGGCTTTGCATCTGTGCTTTTACATTATTGGCCGTTTATAATTTTAGAAGCCGCATGGACTTTAGTATCAATAATTGCGTTGGTACAACATTTACAAAACAGTAAAAGATAAGATTAGTTTCATGTTACCTTTTAATAAAGTTTCATTTATTTATTTTTACGCATGAAGCAAACAGAAGCAAAAGAACAGGTAAAAGAAAAAATAAGCCGGCTGCGTTTTTTATTCAGGCTTGCGTTTATCTGCAATATTTTTTTTATTGTTTGTATGATATTGCGTTACTCACATGCAGACCAGTATTTATATCAGCCATTAATTGAACTCTCACTAATTTTAGGATGGATAGCACCCTTGATAAACCTTATAAATTTTGTGCTTGCATTAATTTTACTTTCACGCATAAGGAAAAAACAAATTCCGCTTTGGCTTTTTTATACCAATATTATTTGCTTTATTTTTCAAATCTATTTTTTCTTTATCTTGAATGATACACCATATACTTAAAGACAAACCAACTAAACTGTTTCTTGGTTTCACAGCATTTTTTGTTGCCAATGCTTTAATTGCCGAATGCATCGGTACAAAAATATTTTCGCTTGAAAAAGTGTTTGGTTTAACGCCATCAAACTTTACAATTTTTGGAGAAAAAGGTTTATCCTTTAATCTTACCTGCGGTGTTTTGTTATGGCCACTCGAATTTGTAATGACGGATATTGTAAACGAATTTTACGGACCAAAAGCTGTACGCAGAATAAGTTATACGGCTGTTATTTTAATTAGTTATGCGTTCTTAATGTTTTACGGAAGCATAAATATTCCGCCGGCAGATTTCTGGATAACTACCAATCAAACCAAAGGAATAGATAATATGCAAAATGCTTTTAATGGCGTTTTTGGTCAGGGTTTATGGATAATTATCGGAAGCCTTGTAGCTTTTTTGGTAAGCCAGGTTGTCGATGTAACCATTTTTCATCGTATAAAAAAACGCACCGGTGATAAACATATCTGGCTGCGCTCAACAGGTTCTACGTTGGTATCTCAATTGGTTGATAGTTATATTGTGCTAACGATTGCGTTTAAGCTTGGCAGTAACTGGAGCTGGCCGGAAATATTTGCTGTCGGCACGATGAATTACGTTTATAAATTTACTGTTGCTATAATTCTTACGCCCGTAATTGTTATTGTTGAAAAAAGAATTGAAAAATATGTTGGTCATGCAACAGCAATTCAAATGAAAAAATCTGCGATGGGAGAAATTACAGATGATTTTGAAAATGTTCCAACGGCAGGTTAGTTTATAGTTCTACTGTGAACCATATTTTCCTTCAACATCTTCACTACAATTTTATCTATTGGTAATGAAACTTTTTCTTCATCAAGATCATTCCATTCAATCCATCTTAATACTTCGCTTTGTCCTTTTGGATCTGCAATTTGATGCGATTCAAAATCGAAAATTTTTGTTTTGATATTTAAGCCGTTTACATTTTCTGCGGTAACAAAATAATAAATTGAAATGATTTGATCATTTGAGTTAAAAGCGGATTGCTGATAATAATCTGTTGTATAAATATGTTCGTCAACTGTAATATCCAAACCTGTTTCTTCTTTAAACTCACGCTTTAAACAATCGCGTGTTCCTTCGCCTAACTCTAATCCGCCACCGGGAAATTTTGTAAAATAGTCTCCGCGTATAAATTCATCGCTTAATAAAACGCGTTTATTTTCATCAAGCAAAATTCCATATACGCGAATTGTAAATTTTGTAATAGGCATATTGCAGAATTAATAAATTTATAATTTTTACGAAATGATTGTATTTGTAAAATAAATCTTGCTGCAATAAATAAATATCCAAATCAAATTTCAAAATTTATAGCAATTGTTGTTTATATTTTGATGACATTTTATTTACCTATAAAATCATTTTATTTATTATCGTGGTTGATGCTGGATCAATTCATTAATTAATTTTTGTACAATAGCTGATGAAGTTTTTTCAACTAAATAATATTGATTGGAAATTTTATCATCAAACCAAGTATTGCTTCCATCTTTATCATTTATAATAATTTTTCCCTGTTTTACTGAATACCATTTATCGTAACCAAGCACACCAACCAACACAGCAGTTTCATCCCAGCTTTTTCTGCCTGCACTATCTTCTGCTGCTAGCGGAATTGAAATACGAAAAACATCTTTCACCGGACTATTTTTTATTAAATCGTTATGAATAAGCGGCAAGCCACATTTTATTTTTTCGCCAATTTCAAATCCGGAAAACAAAACAGGTGAAGGCCAATTTTCATACACATATTTTGCAGAAAGAAAATCACGATTAATATTAAATTCGCCACCGGCAGGAAATTTTCCAGCCATACTTACCAGTTGCTTTACTTTCTGCTCTACGAGCTGCGCGCCGCTTAATGGTGAAAACATATCAGCTTTTGAACGCAACAGATTATTTAGATTGATTAAGAAACCAACTGTAATTATTGTTACACTTTTATCAGGCTGAATAGATAAAATTCTCCTGTATAAAGCAACAGCATCAGGCACATCTTTATTGCTGTTTATAGCATGCGGATAATGCTGCACAATTGAATCGCTCCAGTGTTGTGCATCGCGTAAATCAAGCGCTTCGCCTTTTGGTACTGCAATTGGAATATTGGGCGTTTTAAAATAAGTATTTAAAACGCTAAACACCGCAGCAACATTATTATATTTAGTGCTGGCAATTGTTGCAAGAATATTTGCTTTGCCTTCATCAGCAAATGCATGAAGCAAAGTAATTGCGCCAACATCATCATAATCGGGTCCCATATCAGAATCAAAAATTACATTCACTTTGGTTTGCGTATTTCCATGCATGCAGAAAAACAAACAAATTATAAAAGCAAAAAAGTTTTTCATGTTAAATGCAATTAATAAAAGAATAATATATCAACATAAATTTAAAGGAATAGTTTTTGTTTTGTATTGATATGAAGCGTGTAACTATAATTTTTATTTCTGTTGTTTTTATTTCCTGCATTCAGTTAAAAAGAAAAGATGGTAACATCAAAAAAAATGGCGACACAACTTCAATTATCACCGACACACTTTCCACACAAATAAATACCAGAAATATTGCACCTGCAGAATTAGTAAAATATTCAGAAACGTTAATTGGTATTCCATATTTGTATGGCTCAACCGATCCGCAAAAAGGTTTCGATTGTTCAGGTTTTATTACATATGTATTTAATCATTTTAATATTAATGTTCCGCGATCATCTGTTGGTTTTACTAATGCAGCAACTGAAATTCCTCTCGTAAAAGCGAAGGCTGGAGACCTGATTTTATTTACCGGCACCGACAGTACAGAAAATATAGTTGGTCACATGGGAATTATTATTGCTAATGATACAATTCAAACTTTATTTATTCATTCAACTTCCGGCAAAGCAAACGGTGTAACAATAACGCCACTGAATGATTATTATAAAAGCCGCTTTGTAAAAGTGATAAGAATTTTTGTGCAGAGTAATAATTAGAAATCTATTTGCTTAAACCGTATTTGGTTTTATAACGCTCGTACAATTGTTTCTGCTTGTTATCAAGATTTATTTGTCTTCCTTGTATAAAAGCAAAAGAAATATTGCTGGTTTCTATGTCAAGTAAATCGCCATCACTTACAATAATATTTGCATCTTTTCCTGCTTCCAGCGAACCTGTTTGCTTATCAATATTTAAAATTTTTGCAGCGTTTAATGTTATTGCCTGCAGCGCCTGTTCTTTTGTTAATCCAAAACCAACAGCAACACCAGCGTTAAACATTAGGTTTCTGCCACGGTTCATTTCATCAAAATCATTTATGCAATATGTTACACCAGCCTGTTGTAATAAGTAAGGTAATTTTGCATAAATGTCAATATCATCATCCTGCATTATTGGTAAATTATGCATTTGATTAAGTATAACGGCGATGTTGTTTTGTTTTAAATAATCTGCAACTTTATAACTATCAGAGCCGCCAACAATTACGGTGCGAAAGCCAAATTCTTTTGCAAATTCACTTGCAATCATTATTTCATTTACCAGTTCACAATGCACATAAAATGTTTTTGACTGATCGAATAAACCTTTTACAGATTCAAATTTTATGTTGGTATGTTCATGCGTAGATTGATTTAGATAAGCTTTTGCATCACGAAAAAATTTGCGCACATCCTCAATTTGATCGTAAGCTTTTTTCAAAACATTATCTGCTGAATTTTCTGCAGAAGTTGGCTTTAATGAAGGCATTCGGAAATTAACACCATCATCTTTTTTATATATCGCGTCTTCCCAGTTCCATGCATCTAATTGCATTACAGAAGAAGTGCCACTTAATATTCCACCATTTGGAACAACATGTGCAAGCAACACACCATTACTGCGCACTGTATTTATAATTTTTGAATCAGTATTATAAGCAACTGCAGAACGAACATCAGGATTTAAATCGCCCAGTTCATAGTTGTCATGTTGTGCGCGAATAGCATCTATTTCCTCTATACCTAAACTACAATCTGCCAGTATTAAACCAGGATAAATTTGCTTGCCGCTGCAATCAATAACCTTTACATCTGCCGGTGCAGCATTATTATTTACGCTTATAATTTTTCCGTTTGAAAAAACAATTGTTGCATCATTTACAACGTCTCCGTTGCCAATATGAATAGTTGCGTGCGTAAGCGCAATAGTTGCATTTTGCGCAGCGGCAGGTAAAACATTTGATTGAGAAAATATTTGTATAGAAATGATGAATGATAGAAAAAGCAATAGATTTTTCATACTGGTAATTTACACAACAAATGTAATTGGTTTATGTATTCCGGTAGAGAAATTAGTTACTTGTTATATGAATAAAAAATGACGAGATTTTAAAATCTATAAAACATCTTATTTAAATAACCTGAAAATATCAAGCCCTAATGCGTAGGCCATCAAACCTAAAAGTAAAATCATTCCAACCATTTGTGCATACTCCATAAATTTATCGGTTGGTTTTTTGCCGGTGATAATTTCGTAGATGCAAAATAAGGCATGACCGCCATCCAATGCTGGTATCGGAAGAATATTCATGAAAGCAAGAACGATTGAGAATATTGCAGTAAGCGTCCAAAAATGCTGCCAATCCCAAACGGCAGAAAATGCGTTTCCAATACTAATAACGCTTCCTAAAGATTCACTGGCTTTTACTTTACCTGAAACAATTTGTTGCAAGCCGGTAATGTATTTGCTTAGCGTAGAAACAGCTTTATGTATGCCAACAGGTATTGATTCTGCAAATGTGTAAGACTTATGTACAGTTCCGAATAATTCATCAGGATAAACTTGCTTAAAGCCAATTTGTGACTGAGCGTTGAGTTTTGCCTGAACAGTTAGCGTATCGTTTCCGCGTAAAACATTTATTGAAACAACTTTATTCGCGAATGGTTTTTTAAGAATATCAAACTGTTGATAGAACTGCACCATGTGATTGTTTATACCAATTATTTTATCTCCTTTAAGCAAAGTATCTTTTAAAAAATGTGTTCCGGATTGTAAAACGGAATCTACAATAATTGGATATTGTATATCTATAAAACCAGTAAGTTTTGTATGTGTAAGTTCACTTAAAAAATTATCGGGAACAGGAATGTTAACCGTATTGCCATTTCTTTTCACCTGCAATGTTTTTGCTTCGGTCGTCATTATATCCGCAGGAATAGTTAAAACATTTTTTACAGGCTTATTATCGATCGCAATTATATTATCGCCATTTTGCAAACCGATTTTTTGTGCTAACGAATCTGCATATAAACCATATTGCAAATTTTGTGGCGGCAAATATTCATCACCCCATTTATAGGTAAGCATGATGAAAAGAAAAAGCGCCAGCAAAATATTCATGATAACACCTGCAACCATTATAATTAATCTTTGCCATGCTGGCTTTGCTCTGAATTCATAAGATTTTGCAGGTTGTTTCAATTGCTCTTTATCCAGGCTTTCATCAATCATTCCTGAAATTTTTACATAACCGCCTAACGGAATCCATCCAATTCCATAAACAGTTTCACCTATCTTTTTTTTCCAGATACTAAACCATGGATCAAAAAATAAATAATACTTTTCTACGCGGCATTTAAACCATTTTGCTGTTGCATAATGCCCTAATTCATGTAAGGAAACCAATATGGTAATGGCGAGAATAAATTGTGCTGTTTTTACACCAACACCTGCCCAGTCTATAATTAATAATGTCATGTTGCCCTAAATCTTGCCCTAAATCCCTAAAGAGACTTATGAACGGTTAAAAATAGTTTACTCTAAATCTTTAAAGAGACTAAGAAAAATTTTGCAATGATAATAATCATTTGCCATCTAAAAAGAATATTAACTTAAATATGAAGAAACTCTCTTTGGGATTAAGGCTCTTACATATGTATCATGGAAGCTGCAAAATTTCTGGCTTCAGCATCACTTTCATAATATTCTTCTAAAGTAGGATTTTGCAAAAAAGAAATTTTGTTCATAGTTTGTTCAACCATTGCGGTTATGTCAAGAAATCCAATGCGGTTACGTAAAAAAGCAAACACAGCAATTTCGTTGGCGGCATTTAAAATGCAGGGTAAATTTCCACCTTTATATAATGCTTCTTCAGCTAATGCAAGATTGCGGAATGTGCGCATATCAGGTTCTTCAAAACTTAGGGTTGAAGGTTTTTTAAAATCGTAACGCGGAAAATTACTGGCAAGCCGCTGCGGAAACGATAAAGCATATTGTATAGGCAGTTTCATATCCGGTAAACCCATTTGTGCTTTTATGCTTCCGTCTTCAAACTGAACCATGCTGTGTATTATGCTTTGCGGGTGAATAACCACTTGCACTTGCTCCGGTTGCAAACTAAAAAGCCACTTGGCTTCAATCATCTCAAGCCCTTTATTCATTAGGGTTGCAGAATCAATGGTAACTTTTGCGCCCATACTCCAGTTAGGATGTTGCAATGCATGGTCTCGTTTTACATTTACAAGAAAGTTTGGTTTTTTACCAAGAAAAGGTCCACCGCTTGCAGTAAGAATTACTTTCTCAAGTTTATTCCTGCTTTCACCAACCAAACATTGAAATATGGCAGAATGCTCACTATCTACCGGAATTACAGGCACTCTTTTTTCGAACGCTTTCTGCATTACAATATCACCTGCAACAACCAACGTTTCTTTATTAGCAAGCGCAATTGTTTTGCCATTTTCTATTGCATTCAATGTTGGTTTAAGACCGGCGTAACCAACTATAGCAGCCAGCATCAGATCATAACAATCCATAAGCGCCGCTTCATTTAAAGCTTTTTCACCGGCAAAAACTTTTATGCTTGTGTTTGAAAGTGCTTCTTTTACTATACCATATTTTTTATCATCTGCAATTACAACAATATTCGGGTTGAAAGTAAGTGCCTGCTCTATCAATAATTTTTCATTGGTATAAGCTGTAAGAATCTCTGCTGAAAATTTATCAGAATGTGAGGCAATAACCTCTAAAGCCTGTTTCCCTATTGAACCTGTTGAACCAAAAATTGCGATGCGTTTAACCATGATATCAAATTAACAAAAGCTGGTAAAGATAAAAGAATTAAGCATGAACAATTCGCAATAGTAAATCATTATTACTTTAAAAAAATTGGTTTTTTAAGCCTGATTTTTATTTAATTTTTATATAACGTTTCAACTCTTTTAATAATCAAATCACCTCATCAACATTTTGATTTAGGTTTGCGGCTAATAAAAATGTATGAGCATTACAGTTGTTGGAACAATGGCTTTTGACGCAATCGAAACACCTTTTGGTAAAACAGATAAAATTATCGGCGGTTCTGCCACATACGTAGCTTATGCAGCGAGCAATTTTGTACAACCTATTCAACAAATTTCTATTGTTGGTTTTGATTTTCCGCAGGAAGAAATGGAAACCTTGCGCAGCCGCGGTATTAAAACAGATGGCGTAGTAATTGTTCCTGATAAAAAATCTTTTTTCTGGAGCGGGAAATACCATTTGGATATGAATACGCGTGATACATTGGTTACAGATTTAAATGTGTTGGCAGATTTTAATCCTCAAGTTCCTGAAAGTTACCAGAGTTCAGAATTTTTAATGTTGGGAAATCTTGTTCCGGCCATTCAGAAAAAAGTAATAGAACAATTTAAACAAAGACCAAAACTGATTGTAATGGATACAATGAATTTTTGGATTGAAACAGCGCTTGAAGATTTGAAAGAAGTTTTAACAATGGTTGATGTATTGCTGGTAAATGATAGCGAGGCGAGGGAAATTTCCGGCGAGCATTCTTTGGTAAAGGCTGCAAAGAAAATTTTGAAAATGGGTCCTAAATTTTTAATTGTAAAAAAAGGAGAACATGGTGCACTTTTATTTCATGAAAATAATGTTTTCTATGCGCCGGCACTTCCGTTAGAAGATGTGTTTGATCCTACAGGAGCCGGTGATACTTTTGCCGGTGGTTTTATTGGACATCTTGCAAAAACAAAAGATATTTCGTTTGATAACATGAAAACAGCAATTATTATTGGTTCTGCAATGGCAAGTTTTTGTGTTGAAAAATTTGGGACAGAACGCTTAAAAGAAATTTCAAAAAAAGATATAGATACACGGGTTCAGGAATTTGTGCAGTTGGTTAGTTTTGATATTGCGCTTACTTAAAAATGTTTAAAAATTTATGAAAAGAATTATATCGTGGTTTTCAATTTCAATCCTGATTTGTTTTATAGTTTTCAGCTGTAATCCAAAGCAAAAAAAGCAAAATATTCAAACTGATAAATCAATCACCAAACAAACTTCTTTTAATAATTTATTTATTGATAGTAATAAGATAAACAGTTTTGTTGCAGGTAATCCGCAATACCAAAAATTTCAACAACAATATTCAGATTTTTATAAGCAGCGTAATTTTGAATGCGCATGGTTTGATAGTTCAGGTATTACGGAACAAGCGTATAATTTCATGAATCTTTTAAACAATGCAGTTAATACATATAATGATAGTTCGCTTTACAGTAAAGAACTTTCAAACAAGATTGATGCATTTAAAAAAGATACTGCAAATATTATTGTAACTGCAACACCGGATATTACACAAACTGAACTTATGCTTACCGGGCAATTTTTTGCATATACTTCTAAAATTTATGGTGGTTCAGATATAAATATCCAGGAATTGGGCTGGTTTATTCCAAGAAAAAAACTTGATCTGAGTATAATGCTCGATTCATTAATAGCAAATAAATCAGACATAAAAAAAAGTGGATTTCCTTTAAGTAATTCTTATAAAAAACTACTTGATTTTTTACCTGAATATAATAAGCTGGATGAAGCCGGAAATTGGGATACGATTCCTTATCCTGCAAAAGCTTTACATCAAAAAAGTGCATCGGAAATTGTTCCTGCAATTAAGCAAAAGCTTTTTGCATTGGGCGATTTAGTAACGCAGGACACAACAAATATTTTTGATACTTCAATGCTTACTGCAGCTAAAAGTTTTCAAATAAGAATGGGGCAAAGTGCAGATGGCGTAATCGGAAAAACTTTTTTAAAGCAATTAAATGTTTCACCTGCACAACGTTTGCAACAAATATTAATTAACCTTGAACGTTTGCGCTGGCTGCCAGAAATGAATGACAGTGCATCTATTACTGTAAATATTCCTGAGTATAAGATGTATGTTTATAATGAAGGAAAATTACAATTTGATATGGATGTTGTAGTAGGCGCTTCAGCTACCGGCACTGTAATATTTACAGGCAATTTAAAATACATAGTGTTCAGTCCATATTGGAATATTCCGGTGAGCATAATTAAAAAAGAAATTTTGCCGGGCATTCAACGTAATAAAAATTATCTCGCCGATCATCACATGGAAGTATATGGAAAAAATGCCGGCGGATTGCCTGCCGTAAGACAATTACCCGGCGACGATAATGCTTTAGGCAGAGTGAAATTTTTATTCCCGAATAATTTTGATATTTATTTTCATGATACAAATAATCATGGCGCATTTAATTCATCGAAACGCAGTTTAAGTCATGGTTGTATAAGATTAAGCCAGCCAAAAGAATTAGCACAATATTTATTGCGCGATGATACAATACGTTACAGCAGCGTAAAGATTGATAGTTTAATGAATCTTAAAAAAGAAAAATGGGTAACGCTTAAAAATACTATACCTGTTATGATTAGTTATTACACAGCTTTTGTTGATAATAATGGTAAGCTGAATTTTAGAAATGATATTTATGGACATGATTCTGCAATGGCTGTAAAATTATTTGCCAAAAAATAATTGCAACAAGTTTTGATATTATTTTGATGAAAGAAACTATACAGAAAATTTTTGTTGAAAAATTCAAGGCAGCACCATTGATTGTTCGTTCGCCGGGCAGAATAAATATTATTGGAGAACACACAGATTATAACAACGGATTTGTGTTACCTGCTGCAATTGATAAAGCAATTTATATTGCTGTTTCAAAGCGTGATGATAATATTATTTTTTTATACGCTGCTAATTATAAAGAAGATTTCACAATTGAAATTTCTGAAATTGCGCCATCAAAACAAAGCTGGCCGAATTATATTTTAGGTATTGTAGATCAGCTAAAAAAATTAAATAAAAATATTGGTGGCTTTAATGCCGTGCTTGATGGTGATGTGCCGCTTGGTGCAGGGCTTTCATCTTCTGCAGCAGTTGAATGCGCTACTGTTTTCGCTTTAAATGAATTATTTAATCTGCAGCTTAATAAATTTGAAATGGTAAAAATGGCGCAGGCTGCAGAACATGAATTTGCCGGCGTAAAAGTGGGTATTATGGATATGTTCGCCAGTATGTTTGGCAAAAAAGATCATGTAATAAAATTGGATTGCAGATCGTTGCAATATGAATATGTTCCATTTAATCTTTCAGGAATTAAAATTGTTTTGCTGAACACAAACGTTAAGCATTCGCTTGCTTCAACCGAATATAATACAAGAAGAAAAGAATGTGAGCAAGGTGTTGCATGGATAAAAGAAAATTATCCGCATGTAAATAGTTTACGCGACGTTTCGCTTTCTATGCTTAATGAATTTGTTTTGCCAAACGATGAATTAGTTTATAAAAGATGCAGGTTTATAGTTGAAGAAATAGAACGCTTATTAGAAGCATGTGAATGTTTGATAGAAAATGATATAACATCACTGGGTAAAAAAATGTTTGCAACGCACAATGGATTAAGTAAAGATTATGAAGTGAGTTGTAAAGAGCTTGATTTTTTAGTTGATGCAGTGCGTAATAATGAAAATGTTTTTGGTGCAAGAATGATGGGCGGCGGTTTCGGCGGCTGTACAATTAATTTTGTAAAAGACGATGCTGTTGAAAATCTAATTGTAGATATCAGTAACATGTATCAAAACAAAATGAAGCTGCCTTTAACGGCTTATATTGTAGATATAGAAAACGGAACTTCAGTTATAGAATAATAACCTGATAAAAATTAAAGCTGGTTATCATTTTTATCTGTATCATTTTTCTTTGCCAGAACTTCATCTAAAGATATTCCGCCTTTAATACCAAAATCCAAAGTGCGGATAGGATAGGGAAGTGTAATATCATTTTCATCAAATGCTTTTTTAATACGCATTACGGCTTCACTTTTTACACGCCAGAAATCTATCTGTTCACTTGTATTTATCCATAAACGGATTATAAAATTTATGCTGCTGTCTGCAAATTCCTGATAGAACATAGTTATTTCATCTTCGGTGCTTAGTCCATCAATGCCGGTAACTGCTTTTAATGCAACATCTTTTACTTTTTCTAAATCATCTCCATAAGAAACACCAACAGTTAAATCCATTCTCCTTTTTCCAAGCAACGAAAAATTTTCTATCGGGTTTTGTAAAACATCTTTGTTAGGTATAATAACCATTTGTCCCTGGAAAGTTTTTATTACAGTATCACGCAGGTTTATTTCCATCACCTTGCCCATGTAATCTTTTATTTTTACTATGTCGCCAATATGCACAGGTTTTCTGATAGATAAAAAAATGCCCGACATAAAATTGGCAGCAATATCCTGGAAAGCAAATGCCAGTGCCAAA
>CAXSDU010000007.1:46643-47311 GCA_964236165.1 uncultured Parafilimonas sp.
GCCAGCACCGGCAAGAATTGAAGTAACCGCTTTATCAAGTTGTAAAACACTTAACGCTGCAAATATGGTAACGCCGATAAAAAAAATATAAACGAGTGATTCAAAAAGATTATCCAGTGTTTGATTATGAATAAATCTATGCAAAAACCTGGAGGCAATTTTTTTTAACCATTTCGCTATAAAAAAACCAATCACCAGAATTAATGCAGCCAACGCTATATTTGGTAACAATTTTATAAGTTCCCGCAACCACAGTATTAATTTTCCTGAAATTAATTTATAGGCATTATTAAAGTTCATAAGTCTTTAGATTTTCAAAATGTTTATTATGGTGATTTAAGCAATCATTATACCTTATGTTTATTTAATTGTTTCGCACAACTCTATTAAAATTCCGTTAGCTGTTTTTGGATGAATAAAACAAATCAACTTATTATCTGCACCTTGTTTTGGCTCTTCATTTAAAAAAATAAAGTCTTCTTCTTTTAAACGTTTTATTTCATTATAAATATTTTCTACTTCAAATGATATATGGTGAATACCTTCGCCTTTTTTATTAATGAATTTTGATATTTTTCTTTGGATTTAGGTAAATAAAAGCTGTATGCTCTTGACTCATCAAGTAAAGACATTTCTGGATCATAATTTTGAGCAGTTTTAGGAACCTC
>CAXSDU010000007.1:47321-69574 GCA_964236165.1 uncultured Parafilimonas sp.
ACACCATCTTCTTCTATACTTTGCAGCAATTCTATTTTTATTTCACCCGTGTTAAAAAAAGCAGTTATTACTTTTTCAGATTCCACTGTTTCTTTTTTATAGCAGTTTGCATTTAATAATTTTTCAAACAGCGGAATTGAAATATCTAAATCTTTTACAGCAATGCCAATATGTTCTGCTTTCATATAATCATTTTATAAAAACTAATTTTGCAAACATAAGCAATGAAATTTCCCATATACTTAGATTATAATGCAACAACACCAGTTGATAAGCGCGTGGTTAAAGCGATGCTTCCTTTTTTTACAGACTTTTATGGCAATGCTGCCAGTAATAATCATTTATATGGATGGCAGGCTGAAGAAGCCGTGCAAATAGCGCGTGAAAAAATTGCCGCTTTAATAAATGCATCTGATAAAGAAATAATTTTTACATCCGGCGCTACAGAAGCCATTAACCTTGCTATAAAAGGTATTCACAGTGCGTATCAAAAAAAAGGCAATCATATTATTACCTGCGCAACAGAACACAATGCGGTTTTAGACACTTGTAAATTTCTTGAAAAGAAAGGAGCGAAAGTTAGTTACATCCCTGTGCATGAAAACGGAGAAATCAATTTTCAATTATTACAAAAAGCTATTGAACCTTCTACTATTTTAATTGCTGTGATGTATGCAAATAATGAAACTGGCGTTATCCATCCTGTAAAAAAAATAGCAGCTTTAGCTAAAGAAAAAGAAATACTATTTTTTAGTGATGCCACGCAAGCCATTGGAAAAATTGAAGTGGATGTTGTAAAAGATAATATTGATATGATGTGTATGAGTGCGCATAAAATTTATGGACCGAAAGGTGTTGGTGCTTTATATATAAAATCAAAATTTCCACGTACACTGTTAGAATCACAAATTCATGGCGGCGGACATGAGAATAATTTAAGAAGCGGAACATTAAATGTGCCGGGTATTGCTGGATTTGGTAAAGCCTGTGAAATATGTAAAGATGAACTTTATGAGAATGATAAAATTGAAAAACTGCATAATCAGTTTGAAAAGAATATTCTTTCGATAGATAATTCTTTTATAAATGGTAATAACGCATTGAGATTACCCAACACAACCAACATCGTTTTTAAAGATGCAGATAAAAACAGGATGCTCGCATCATTTGCAAAAAAAATTGCTATATCAACTGGTTCAGCGTGTACTTCAGCAAAGCCGCAACCGAGTCAGGTTTTAAAAGCAATGGGTTTGAATGATGATTTAGCATCTTTAGCAATCAGAATAAGTATTGGTCGTTTTACATCGGAAGAAGATATTAACTTTGCATCGTTTTATATAAAAGAAACAATTGAGACATTAAGACAGGAAAAATTTGAGGTTTAAATTTTGAAGTAATTATCTTAATTAATTTTTATGGAAGCAGTAGCAGAAAATATAACGGCGTCTGAAAAAGCGCAACAAAAAATATTAGAGTTAATGCAAGCAGCAAACATTGACGACACTTATTTTTTAAGGGTATCAGTTGTTGGCGGCGGATGTTCTGGATTAAGCTATAAACTTGATTTTGATAATGAGCTAAAACCAGACGACCAGGTTTTTGAAATGAATAATGTAAAGCTTGTTACTGAAATTAAAAGTCTTCTCTATCTTATAAATACTGAACTTGTTTATTCTGTTGGATTAATTGGCAAAGGTTTTGTATTTAAAAATCCAAATGCTTCACGCACTTGTGGTTGTGGTGAAAGTTTTGCTGTATAATATTAAGTTCAACTGTACATTTCAAAAGCGCTGCTCAATAATTTTCTCTTATTTATTAATTAAATTATTTAGGTAGTATCTATAATCTATATTAGAATACATAACTAAATTCTTAATGAAGCAGCAGCGTTACAAGTTTGGTTGTCATAATACAGTTAAAATGTGTTAAAAAAGATTTGTGTATCTTAAACACAAAAATCTATATTTACATTTTGATAGCTTGTACCGAATTTAAATGATCGCTTGTATTAAACTTAAAACTACTTTTTTTTATGACCTCAAACAGATTGCTTAAAGCACTCATTCTGTGCCCAATATTGCTGTTTATGGCAATAGTTTCCCAGGCACAAACTAAAACAATAAGTGGAAAAATTTTAGATGAAAGCGGAAATCCTGTAACCGGCGCTTCTATAGTTCCTAAAGGAGCTAAAGGAGGTACAACCACAGATGCAACAGGCCATTACAACCTTGTAGTGCCTTCCGGAACAACAACTGTGGTTGTAAGTTATATTGGATATGCCTCTCAAGAACTTGACGTGACATCTTCATCTGATGTTAGTGTTAGCTTAAAGCCTGATAATTCCAATTTAACTGATGTAGTTGTAATTGGATATGGTACTGCCCGAAAAAAAGATCTTACCGGTTCTGTTGCTTCTGTACAGGAGAAAAACTTCAATAAAGGAATTTACACTTCTGCAGATCAATTAATTCAAGGTAAGGCTGCGGGTATTCAGGTTACAAATAACAGCGGGCAACCGGGTGGAGCAACCACAGTTAAAATTCGTGGTAATGCTACAGTTACCGGAAGCGGGCAACCCCTTTATGTTATTGATGGTGTTCCTTTAGATGGCAGGTCACCAAGACCTGGCATTGCTGATATTGGATTAGGTGGTGGTAACCCTGCCAGTAATCCTCTCAATTTTATAAATCCTACCGACATTGCATCAATAGATATATTAAAAGATGCTTCTGCTACTGCAATTTATGGATCAAGAGCAGCTTACGGGGTTGTAATAATTACAACAAAAAAAGGTAAAACAGGACAAACTAAATTAGATGTAAATTCTTCTGTTGGGTTTGAAAAAATTGCAAATAGAATTGATGTATTAAATGCTGATCAATTTAGGCAGGCATTATCTTACTATGGCAAAGATGCTTCAAGTGACAAAGGCGGTGATGTTGATGCATTGGGTGCCATTTTAAGAACTGGAGTAATACAAAATTATAATGCGGCAATAAGTGGAGGAGGAGAAAACGGAAGATTTCGCGTTGCTTTAGGTGCTCTTGATCAGCAAGGAATTGTAAAAAAATCTGGCATTAAAAAATATTCTGCAAATTTCTCTGCTAATCTAACTTTCTTAAACAGTAAAAGGTTAGGATTGGATATAAATATTATTCCCAGCCAGTATGTAGAAGATATAGCTCCAATTACAAATAATGCAGGTGCGGGGGGAAGTCTTATCGGGCAAGCTTTACAATGGAATCCTACCCAACCTTTAACAGTGGGTGATTCAGTTGTAAACGTGGGTGGTACTTCAATATACAATCCTTTAGGTATTTCTAACGCCTATAATGATAAATCTAAAGTAACTACTATACTTGCCAGTATTGCTCCTTATTTTAAATTTACTAATTGGCTAACCTATAAATTCCAATACAGTATTAACTATGCTTCTGGTATTAGAAGAACAAGCAGAAATCAAAACATAAATATTAACACTGTAAACGGACCTTTTGTCGGTGTTGGTTATGCCGCTATAGCACAGGATGAATTATATAATGAACAATTCACACATACTTTAACCTTCGATAAAAAAATCACTTCAGATTTAAATTTAAATGCTTTGGTAGGGTATGAATACCTGAAGTTTGTAAGTAAAGGTTCAAGCTTAAGCAGCAATGGTCCAATGCCCGGAGGATTTGGACAATATGGACTTGATTATACAGACTATATTCAATATGGTGATCCAACTACAAGAAACATTAGTTCTTATAATGATCCTACGACAGAACTACAATCTTACTTTGGACGTGTAGCTTTAAATTATAGAGATCGATATCTTATAACAGCGACGATACGTTCAGATGGATCTACGAAATTTGGTTCAAATAACAGATATGGTTATTTTCCTTCATTCTCTGCTGCATGGGATATTTCTAAAGAAAGTTTTTTCAAGGTTAATGCAATTAACACTCTCAAATTCCGCGGCGGATGGGGTAAAACAGGTAATCAGGAATTTCCAAGTGGTTCATCCCAACGTAGATATTCATTTTCTAGTAATGGTGGTTTAGGACTATCTAACAATCCTAATCCAAATCTTAAATGGCAGTCTGACAAACAATATAACATTGGATTAGATCTTGGAATTTTAAAGAACAGAGTTACAGCAACTGTTGATTATTTTAATAAGATTACTACTGATTTATTATATCCTACATTTCCAATACAGCCAGCGCCTCCTGGAACTGTTGTAACATGGAAAAATCTTGATGGAAAAATTGAAAACAAAGGTGTAGAAGCCACAGTAAATGCATCTATTTTAAATAATAAGGATTTTTCTATTGATTTAGGCATAAACGCAACTTTTGTTAAAAACAATGTTTCCGGCTTATCAGCACCTATTCAAACAGGAGCTTTAAACGGGCAAGGTATAAGTGGCACTACCTCAGAAGTAATTGCAAACGGACTTCCTATTAATGCATTTTTTACAAGGCATTATGAAGGAATAGATAAGTCTACAGGTCAGGCCATATATACAGATAATGGAAATACTTTCTTTTATGAAGGTAATCCCAATCCAAAAACATTACTTGGTATAAGCACTACTATTTCATATAAAAAACTTTCACTTATAGTAAATATGAATGGCGCTTTTGGTCAGAAACTTTATAATAATACCTTAAATAATGTAATTAATGTAGGAGATATAATAGGAGGTAAAAATATTGCATTATCTGTTTATCAAAATCCGGAAAAGGAAGCTTTATCAAATCCTGTGGAAGCTTCTTCTAGATTTATACAGAATGGCAGCTATTTGAAAATGACAAATGCCACATTAAGTTACGCGATTGGAAACATTGGAAAGATTTTCCAAAATACCAGCATATATGTAACAGGTCAGAATTTATTTTCAATTACCAAATTTACAGGATTTGACCCCGAAGTAAATGTTGATGCAAATGTAAATGGCGTACCTTCTGTCGGTATAGAATATGAACCATATCCTTCAGCCAGAACTGTTACGTTTGGCATTAATCTTTCATTATAATTTTATAAATATTTGAATATGATACGTAAAATTGTTTTTATAATATCTTGTTTCTTCATAATTACAGGATGTACAAAACTTGAAGAAAAATTTCATGGAAATTTGCCGGATTTACCTAGCGCAGGCGGACATCCTGATGTAGGAGCTTTATTAAATGGCGTATATCATTCCATGCAAACTGTTTTTCAAACGCAGGACCAATATTTCGCTTTGGAAGAAATGACAACCGATGAAATGGTTGGACCTACAAGAGGTCCGGATTGGGATGATAATGGTGTTTGGCGTGTTTTGCATGCACATAAATGGGATGCAGATAATATTCATATTCGCGATACATATAACTCTTTACTTGGAGTAAGTTTTGCCGCTACCGATTTATTGCGATTTGATTCTACTTCTGCAATGGCTGCACAAGCACGTTTTTTAAGAGCTTTTGCTGAATTCGTAGTATTGGATGGCTGGGATCAGGTTCCATATAGATCTCCCGGAGAAAGCACACTGGATCCTTCGCGTGTTAGAAAAGGTTCAGAAGAACTTGATTATATAATCAGCGAAGTAAATGCAGTGATGGGAAGTTTGCCTGATGGTCCTGCAGGTATAGCTAATAAAGATGGAGCAAAAGTTCTTTTAATGAAATGTTATTTGAATAAAGGTGTATATGCAAACCGTGTTACTCCAACTTTTGATGCTGCGGATATGCAAAAAGTTATTTCATTAGCTGATGAAGTTATTACCAGCTCACGCGGATATTCCTTCAGCAGTAATTATTTTGATAATTTTTCGCCTGATAATTCTACCAAGTCATTAGAAAATATATGGGTTCAGCAAAATGATGAAGGTGTATCAGGTTCGTTTGGTGCAACAGTAAACAGCAGATGGCATTGCGTAATGCATTATAATCAAAATCCGGGTGGTTGGAATGGTTTTACAACTTTATCCGATTTTTATGATAAGTTTGAAAACACCGACGTTAGAAAAGGAACTGATTATTTAACACCAGGAGCTAGTAATCCAGGACATCGTATAAATGTAGGATTTTATATTGGTCAACAATATAACTGGGCAAATGATGCACTGGTAAAGCAAAAAGATGGCGTTACTCCTTTAATTTTTTCACCTGATGTTCATCTTATTGAAACTGAAACCAGTACTTTAGAACAAACTGGCATTAGGCCGAATAAATTTCCTATTGATTATGCAAATGATGGAAGCCCAGGTAATGATTACCCTTATTTTAGATTATCTGATGTATTATTAATGAAAGCCGAAGCCATATTACGCGGCGGCACAGGTACAAGCGCAGGCTCATACGGCAGTACTCCATTAGCTATTGTAAATTCCATTCGCACAAATAGAGGCGCAACAACATTTGCTTCTGTTACACTTGATAATCTAATAGATGAAAGAGGCAGGGAATTATATATGGAAGGATGGAGAAGACAAGATTTAATTCGTTTTGGTAAATTCTTAGCTCCATTTGAATTAAAAGATTATGAAAGCGATCCAAAATACCTTTTGTTTGCTATTCCCAATCAACAATTAGCTGTTAATCCAAACCTTCAGCCTAATCCGGGATATTAGTTTTAGAAATAATAATGTAAAGGTCATTACTTCGTTATGAATTAATGACCTTTATTTTTTTAGCAATACCTTTTCTAAAAGATTAGCAATTTTGAGTTTCTGATGAAATGTTGTTTCAATTATTTGCGCAGTAATTTAATCGCCTTATGTATTGCCTGTTTTTTCTTTTCGTGTGATCATAAAAATGAATCTTTATTCTCACTTGAAACCAATACCGGAATAGATTTCAATAACAAAGTAAAAGATGGTCAGCTAGAAAATGGCTTTACATATCGCAATTATTATAACGGCGGTGGTGTTGCCGTAGGCGATATAAACAATGACGGATTGCCAGATGTTTTTTTTACATCTAACATGGGCGACAATAAAATTTACATTAATAAAGGCAATTTTAAGTTCAGCGATATAACTGCTTCATCAGGTATTAAACAAGATAGTATGTGGAGCACCGGCGTTGTTATGGTTGATATTAATAACGATGGATGGCTTGATATTTATGTTTGCAACGCCGGGCATATGAAAGATCATAACCGGAGAAATAAATTATATATCAATAATCATAACTCAACATTTACAGAAGAAGCTGCAAAGTATGGATTAGATATATCAGCCTACACAACGCAGGTTGCTTTTTTTGATTATGATATGGATGGAGATCTTGATTGTTTTATGATTGATAACAGTCCGATGCCAATAAATGATCTGGGTTATGTAAACAGGCGCGATTTACCTGATAAAGATTGGCCGGTTGCCGATTTTTTAAAAGGTGGTGGCGATCATTTATTCAGAAATGATAACGGGCACTTTACTGAAGTATCAACAGAAGCTGGCATACATGGAGGATTAATAAGTTTTGGTTTAGGCATTTCAATTCTTGATGTTAACAATGATGGATATCCTGATATATATGTTTCAAACGATTCCTATGAAAGAGACTATTTATACATCAACCAAAAAAACGGAACCTTTAAAGATGATTTTGAAAATTGTTTAGCGCATACAAGTTTATCTTCTATGGGTTCTGATGTGGCAGATATAAACAATGATGGCTACCCTGATATTTTTACAACTGATATGTTGCCTGGAGATGATTACCGTTTAAAAACACTCGGCTCTTTTGATAATATAAATTTTTTTAGAAAAAAAGTTGGGCAAAATTTTTATTATCAATACATGAAAAATTGTCTTCAGTTAAATAATAAAAACGGAACCTTTTCAGACATAGCAAATATGAGCGGCGTTTCTGCAACAGACTGGAGCTGGGGCGCTTTAATGTTTGATGCAGATAACGACGGACTGAATGATATCTATGTTTGTAATGGCGTTAACCGGGATGTTACGAATTTAGATTTTGTTGATTTTTTTGCGAATGAAGAAATTCAAAAACAGGTATTATCGAACAATCAAAAAAATGTTGATGAAGTGCTCGCACATCTTCCGCAAAATGCTTTGGCAAATAAGGCTTTTAAAAATAAAGGCAATCTTATGTTTGAAGACATTGGCAAGAGCTGGGGATTTACGCAGCCATCTTTTTCAAACGGCGCAGCTTATGCAGATTTGGATAATGATGGCGATCTTGATCTTATTGTAAATAATGAAAATGGTCCTGCATGTAGTTATAAAAACAATGCACGACAAATAAACAAGAATAATTTTATTGCTGTAAAACTTAAAGGTGCAAAGCAAAATACTTTTGCCATTGGAAGCTTTATTAAATTATATGCAAACAACCAAATTTTTTCGCGGCAAATTATGCCTAATCGCGGCTTTCAATCTTCAATGGATTATAAGCAGGTAATAGGTTTAGGAGAATTAACTTCAGTAGATTCAATGATAGTTGTGTGGCCAAATCTTTCTTATTCAAAAATCATAAAACCATTACTCGATTCAACTTACATTATCCGGCAACCAGATTCAGCCAAAAAATATAATGAAATATCACCTGCAATAGAAACAATCCTGGATACTGTGCATAATATTTTTGATAAGCATGTTGAAGATGATTACATAGATTTTAATTATGAACGCAATGTGCCGGAAATGCTTTCACGAGAAGGACCTAAAGCAACTGTTGGTGATGTTAATGGCGATGGTTTAGATGATATATATATTGGCGGAACACAAGATCATCCGGGGCAAATCTATTTGCAAACAAACGATGGAGGATTTGTAAAAAAAGAAGAGCCTGTTTTTAATCAGTTTATAGATTTTGAAGATGAAGCTGTTTTATTTTTTGATGCTGATGGCGATGGTGATCTTGATTTATTCATTGGTCCTGGTGGCAATAATAATCCGCCTAATAGCAGGCAAACACAAATACGGCTATTTAAGAATGATGGTAAAGGAGATTTTAGTTTAGATGCTTCAGCATTTCCTTTTAATGGCGCAAATATAGCTGTTGCTGCTGCTTACGATTTTGATCATGATGGAGATTTGGATCTTTTTGTTGGAGGATTAAGTGTGCCTGAAAGTTATGGAAATAATCCGCGTAGTTATATTTTTCAGAATGATGGTAAAGGTCATTTTACTGATGTAACAGAAAAAATTGCTAATGGTATTTCAAACATTGGAATGGTTACATCTGCTGCATGGGCAGATGTTGATGGAGATAATAATAAAGAGCTAATTATATGTGGTGAATGGATGACACCAAGAATTTTTAAATATGTGCACAATCGTTTTAGTGAAGTAAAAACAAATCTTAATGATATGTTTGGCTGGTGGCGAAGCGTTAGCGTTGCTGATATAAATGGTGATGGCAAACAGGATTTAATACTTGGCAACATTGGTGAAAATTTTTATCTAAATCCTACCAGAGAAAATCCTGTAAAACTTTGGGTAAATGATTTTAATCAAAATGGAAATCAGGATAAAATTATAACGAGAACTGTTGGTGGAAAAGATATGCCCGTGTTTTTAAAACACGATCTGCAGGACGAAGTTCCATCAATTAAAAAACAAAATTTAAAACATGCTGATTATGCAAAAAAACCTATACAGGAATTATTCTCAGATAATTTACTAAGCAAAAGTTTACTTAAACAATTTAATTACGCAAGTTCCTGCGTTGCTATAAATAAGGG
This sequence comes from uncultured Parafilimonas sp., assembly GCA_964236165.1. Classification (GTDB taxonomy): domain Bacteria; phylum Bacteroidota; class Bacteroidia; order Chitinophagales; family Chitinophagaceae; genus Parafilimonas. The sequence goes on from CAXSDU010000007.1 coordinate 57,015, forward strand.
AAATGGAAATTTTGAAATTGAAAAATTACCAATTATGGCCCAGGTTTCATCTGTTGATGCAATAACATGTACAGACATAAATAATGATGGCAAAATTGATTTGGTAATAGGTGGTAACGAAGATAATTTTCCGCCACAGTTTGGCAGACTTGATGCAAGCTTTGGAAGTATATTAATGAATGATGGAAAAGGAAATTTTAATTGTATGGATTGTACAAAATCAGGTCTTGCCGTTCGCGGCGAAATAAGAGATATAAAAGAGATTGATTCAAAAACAAAAAGATATTTATTGTTTCTCCGCAATAACAATTATCCTGTGTTATATCAGGTTAAAACAAAAAATTAATATCGCATATAAAACAGGTAAAATAGTTGGATGTATGATGATGTTTAAAAAATGGTTTGAAGTTTATCTGCTAATATGTTTATTGTTTGTTGCGGGATGTTCTTCAAATAATAAACCTGTAATGTTTGAGTTACTAAACTCAGATAAAACAGGTCTTGATTTTATAAATAAGCTTACGCCAACAAATCAGTTCAACGTTTTTCACTACATGTATTTTTACAATGGTGCGGGCATTGCTGCAGGTGATTTTAATAATGACGGAAAGATCGACCTTTTCTTTGCTTCAAATCAAGGTCAGAATAAATTATATCTTAATACAGGTAACATGCAATTTAAAGATGTTACTGCAGCAACACATATTCCAAACGATGGTGGCTGGAGTACCGGCGTTTCTGTAGTTGATATAAACAACGATGGCTTGCTTGATATTTATATTTGCCGTGTTGGTAAATATGAAATATTAAATAGTCATAATGAATTTCTTATTTGTAAAGGCATTGATAAAAACGGTGTTCCTTATTATGAAGATGAAGCGAAACAATATGGTTTAGATTTTTCAGGCTTTAGTACACAGGCTGCTTTCTTCGATTATGATGGTGATGGTGATTTAGATATGTATTTGCTCAATCATTCTATTCACCAAAACGGAACATTTGGTCCACGCCGTATAATGATTAACACACCAAGTCCGGTTTCAGGAGATCATCTTTTTAGAAATGATAACGGACGTTTTACGGATGTTACAAAACAAGCAGGTATCAACAGTTCTATACTTGGATATGGTTTAGGTATTTCAATTGCAGATATAAACATGGATGGTTATCCGGATATATATATTGGTAACGATTTTCATGAAAAAGATTATTTATATCTGAACAATCATGATGGAACTTTTAAAGAAGCAGATTCAGCAAGCATCATGCACACAAGCCAATATACTATGGGTGTTGATGTGGCGGATATGAATAATGATGCATTGCCTGAAATTGTTTCAATGGATATGTTGCCATCAGATCCTTATATCTTAAAACGATCGGAAGGAGAAGATGATGAGGATATTTTTAAACTGAAAATAAAGTATGGATACAGTTATCAATACACAAGAAATAACCTTCAATATAATCGTGGAAACGGCGCATTTAGCGAAATAGGTTTATATGCTGGTGTAGCTTCTACAGACTGGAGCTGGTCTCCTTTATGGATAGATTTTGATAATGATGGTTTGAAGGATTTATTTATTAGCAACGGTATTCCAAAGCGCTTAAATGATATTGATTACATCAACTATGTTTCTAACGATCAGGTGCAGATTAATATGCGGTTAGATAATTCGCATTCGCGGGATATATCGCTCATAAATAAATTTCCTGAAATAAAGATTCCAAATAGATTTTTTAAGAACGATGGTAAATTATCTTTTGATGATGCTTCATCATCTATAAAAAACGATCAGTCAACTTTTTCTAACGGCGCTGTAGCTGCAGATTTTGATAATGATGGCGATGAAGATATCGCTGTTAACAATATTGATGCAGCAGCAATGATTTATCAGAATAAAACAAATAATAACGGACGAAAAAATTATATTGATATTAAGTTGAAAGGTTCATCAAAAAATATAAATGCTGTCGGGTCAAAAGCAATTGTATTTACAAGACATGATATAAGAACGTATGAAAAATTTCCGGTGCATGGTTTTTTATCCAGCGCTGAAACGCCTTTACATATTGGTTTTGGTAATGCAGCAATTGATTCTTTAATAGTAATCTGGCCTGATAATTCTTATCAAAAAATAAACTGGCAATCTGATTCAGGTAAAATAATTGTAATAAATTATAGTACAGGTCTTCCACAGTTTAATTATAATGAATTGAAACATTATAGCAATAATCCTGCAAAGCCAATGGAAGATATTACGCATGAAGTGAATCTTAATTATAAGCACATTGAAAATGATTTTCCTGAATTTGATCGTGAACCTTTGATTCCGCATATGACTTCTTCAGAAGGTCCTGCATTAGCCATCGGCGATATAAATCATGATGGGCTTGATGATGTTTTTATAGGCGCAGCTAAACGAGAAAAGCCAGGAGTGTTTATGCAAACACTTGCAGGTAAATTTCAAAAAATAAATGAACCAGCACTAGATAAAGACAGTGTATATGAAGATGTGGATGCTTGTTGGAGCGACGTAAATAATGACGGAAATTTGGATTTGATTATTGCAAGTGGCGGCAATGAATATTATGGCACAGATTCAAATCTTTTACCACGTATTTATTTAAATGATGGAAAAGGAGATCTTGTAAGAAAGAGTGACGCTTTTTCCAAAATTTATACAACACAATCAACAATTATTCCTTGCGATTTTAATAATGATAGTTATGTAGATTTATTTATTGGCGGAAGAGCAGTGCCGTTTCATTATGGTGATATTCCGCAATCTTATTTATTAATGAATGATGGCACAGGAAAATTTAAAGATGTAACAGACCAGTTTGCAAAAGGACTGAAAAATGTTGGAATGGTAACCAATGCTGTTTGGTTTGATATTGATAAAAATGGTTATAAAGATTTGATTATTTCTTTAGAGTGGGGCGGCATAGTTGCCTTTATGAATGATCATGGACATTTTACAAAAAAAGAACTTACAGATAAAAAAGGCTGGTGGAATTTTGTGATGCCTGTTGATATAGATAATGATGGAGATATAGATTTAGTTGCAGGAAATCTTAGTTTAAACAGCCGTCTTAAAGCAAGCTATACGCAGCCGGTTCGTATGTATATAAATGATTTTGATGACAACGGAAATAAAGAACAAATCCTAACGTATTATCTTAATAATAAAGAAATTCCTTTTGCAAATAAAGATGAACTGCAAAAACAAATGCCTTTTCTCAAAAAAAATTATTTATACGCAGGCGATTTTGCAAAAGCATCTTTAACTGATTTGTTTCCGGAAAGCAAATTAAAATCTGCAACTACATTAACTGCAAATTGGTTTTACAATACAATTTTTATTAATGATGGAAAAATGAATTTTAAAGCAGTTCCAATGCCGGTTGAAGCACAGTTTTCACCTTATAAAACAGCAACAATTGTAAACGCAAATAATGATAACCTGCCTGATATTTTATTAGGTGGCAATTATTATGATAACAATATTCAAATGGGTAGATATGACGCGGATTATGGAACAATTCTTTTAAATAAAGGCAACGATCAGTTTGTTGCCACAACATTAAATGGCGTTACAATAAAAGGCCAGGTGCGTTCAATAAAACCAATTAAACTTGCTGATAATAAGCAAGCTTTTGTTTTTGCAAGAAATAATGACAGCACTTTGATAATTGATTTTAAAAATGCCACTATTAAATAATCGGTGTAAAAATACGCGTGATCCATTTCGTGCTGTCCTGCTCTTTACTTCTGTCAGTTACCAATTGTTGAAAAGGAATTACAGGTGAAGAAAGTTCATGGTCACTCATATAATTATTTGTTGCCTGAAAAGCTTTATTTATAGTATTCAAATTACCGGTAACATCTGTTACGAGTGTTTTATTTTTTAGCATAATCATACGTTTGGGTTCAATAATATTATTTCCGGGTAAAGAAATATTTGTTGGAATGCCAACCATTATTTTATAACTGCTGTCTTCCTCTTGCGTTACATTCAGCATTGGATAATTATGCTGTACTGCTTGTTGTTGTTTTATATATTGCTGCAGTTCATCAATCATTTCATAAATAACTTGTGTAGAAGGATACTGCTTTAAAGTTGCTTTTAAAGAAACCAAAGTAGTATCTGTTAACGTTGTAAGTTTTATATCAAAACCGTAAATATTTTTTGTGCTTACAGAAGATAATTTAAAGTTGCTCAACAGAAAAGCTATATTATCATGCAGGCGTTTTGCTGTTTGATATTGCTTTACTCTTTTAAGAGGGTTATTACTTGCTGCAAATTGAAACTGCCATTGAACTGCAGAAGAATCAGCGCCTATTGGTATTACATTAATTTCGGAAGAATAATGATTGTTATTATTAAAGATAATAACGGAGAGTGATGTATAGGTTTCTTTTCCTAATTCATAAATATTGTTATCAAAAACAAATTTTTTTTCTGTATTAACTTTACCTGGAAACCAATGCTGCCAACTATCTTCATTATGCAAATATCTAACCGTACTGGTTGGTCTAACCTTAATGTAAACATATTCGCTTACAATAATATTGGCAGGTATTAAAATATAAGTAAAAGCAATTGCAAGAACAATCAAAACAAAAAATGTAATACCAATTTTTTTCATAAAACATTAATCCGAGATAATTCTCATAACAAAAATAATTGCTGCAGAACTATTTCAATTACACACTATTTTTATAACATTATTTTATTGTTTGAAATTGTCGTATGAAAAAAGCAATCATTTTTATCTTTTCATTATTAATTATTCATTATTCTTTTTCTCAGGATCCCTGGATTGTAAAAGCTGATAAAATAGATCCATCAAATTATTATGGAATTACGGTTGCAAATGGAATGATTGGAATTGTTTCTTCGCCGCAACCTTTTCAGGTAAAAGATGTGGTACTTGCCGGTGCGTATGATCTATATGGTCGCGGTCGTGTAAGTAATTTTCTGCGCAGTTTTAATTTATTGAATATGTATTTAGAGATTGATGGAAAAAGGTTGGAAACATTTTCATCTGTTTCTAATTTTCATCAGCAGTTAGATATGCAGCATGCATCATTTACAACAAGTTTTGATTACGCTGATAAAGCTGCTATTCAATATACATATTATTCATTGCGGCAATTACCTTTTACTGTTTTAATGACGGTTAGTATAACAGCAAAAAAAGATATTAATATAACTGCTGCAAGTGTTATGCAGGCACCAGATGCTTTACGCGACGTAGAAAATTATTATAATGAAATTGATCGTCCGCACACAACTATTTCATTGCTTACATCAACAGCAAAATCGCCTACAGGAAAATTATTAATGTGTGCTTCCAATAGTTTTTTGTTTGATGAACCGCATGGCAGCGAACCAAAAGTTATTCATGAAATGTGGGATAATAATATGCACCTGATGAAGTTTTTAAAACACATTAAAGCAGGCGAAACATATTCTTATGCAGTTACAGGTTCATCCATTACTTCAGCACATGATCCTGATCCTTTAAATGCAGCAGAACGTATGACGATTTTTGCAAAACTTCAGGGTAAACAAAAACTTATTCAATACCATAACCAGGCATGGGATAGTTTATGGACAAGCGATATTGTTATTGATGGTGATGCACAATCTCAACAAGATGTACATAGCATGTTATATCATTTATATTCTTTTACAAGAGAAGGAACTGCATATTCACTTTCGCCAATGGGTTTAAGCGGGCTTGGTTATAATGGTCATGTTTTTTGGGATGCAGATTTGTGGATGTTTCCTGCGTTACTTGTAATGCATCCTGAGCTTGCAAAAAGTATGATTGAATATCGTTATGAAAGATTGGAAGCAGCTAAAAGAAATGCATTTGCTCATGGATATAAAGGCGCAATGTATCCGTGGGAAAGTGCAGAAAGCGGTGATGAAGAAACGCCGGTTTGGGCGCTGAGCGGACCGTTTGAACATCATATAACAGCAGATGTTGCATTGGCTGCATGGAATTATTATTGCGTTACACAAGACACAACGTGGCTGCGTGAAAAAGGCTGGCCAATAATTTCATCAACAGCAGATTTCTGGGCAAGCCGTGTTGAAAGAAACGGCCGTGGGCATTACGATATAAACAACGTTGTTGCAGCCGATGAATGGGCAGAGAACGTTGATAATAATGCATTCACCAATGCTTCTGCCATTACTAATTTAAAAGCAGCTATTGCGGCAGCCAATGTTTTGGGTTTGAATGCAAACAGCGATTGGCAAAATGTTGCTGATAATATTCCTGTTTTAAAAATGAGCAACGGTGTTACACAGGAATATGCCGGCTATAAAGACACAGGCATTAAACAAGCTGATGTAAATCTGCTTGCTTATCCTTTAAAAATTATTACTGATACTGCGCAGGTAAGAAAAGATCTTGAATTTTATTCAAAACGCATTCCTGATGAAGGTACACCCGCAATGACGCAGGGAATATTTACTTTACTGTATTCGAGGCTTGGTAATGGCATAAAAGCTTATTATTGGTTTAAAGAAGCGTTCGAGCCAAATCTGCTGCCTCCCTTTAGAGTAATTGCAGAAACAAAAGGCGGAACTAATCCATATTTTGCTACAGGCGCAGGCGGCATTTTGCAATCAGTATTAATGGGTTTTGGCGGGCTGGAAATAACACCAAAAGGTATCATACAAATTAGAACAGTATTACCAAATCAATGGAAATCACTTATATTAAAAGGCATTGGCATTAATAAAAAAGTTTATTTAAATAAGCAGCCGTAATAAAAAATATTTTTTTCTATATTAAATAATGTGAATTAAATGTAAGTATCTATTTGGATAATTGATAACAGTATCCGTATCTTTCCCTCTGAAAACCTTTCTCAGAAAGGCTTTAATTAAAAAATATTAACTCTTTAAATTTTAAACACATGGCAACAGCAAAAAAAGCCGCTCCAAAAAAGGCCGCTCCAAAAAAAGCCGCAAGAAAACCTAATGCAGCATTTATGGCTCCACTTACACCAAGCGATAAATTAGCAGAAGTAATTGGAAACAAGCCAACACCAAGAACTGAAATTGTAAAAAAGATATGGGATTATATTAAGAAAAATGATTTGCAGGATAAAAAGAACAGACGCATGATTAATGCTGATGCAAAATTAAAACCCATCTTTGGTAAAGACCAGGTTTCAATGTTTGATTTAGCCAAGATAGTCAATGATAATATTATTAAAAAATAGTTGCTTGTTAAAAATATACAACTGCGAAGATTAAAACTTCGCAGTTTTTTTTTTGATGTTATTTGCTGCATTAATTATTGCAATTGCATCAGCTTAAAAAACTAATATTACTAACTGTTGAAATTGTATCAAAAATTCATCACTTAAAACATTAATCTCCAAATCCTCAAAAGATTAATGCTTACTGCTGTCCTTATTACCTTTAGAACTGTTGTATGATTTATCTGTGCCTGTATTTGGCGTAGCCTGCGATGCATTTAAAGTATCTGTACCAATAACATTTGAAGAATCTGAAGTTGGAATTTCCTGACTTTGATCTGGTTTATAATCAAGTGAATTACTTGTAGGATTTGTACTTGTTGTATCCATAGTAGAATTTTGATTTTCAGTTTTATTATTGTTGCAACTTAAAATAAGGAAACCGCTAAATAATATTGGAAATATTTTCTTGTATGTTTTCATATTTTTTTAAGGTTTTAACTCAAAGATTATTCCACATATTGCATTAGTTAAAACAAGAACAGGTCATATTTATGACCCGTAAACATTATTCAATTATATACAAATAGATAATTAATATAATTAATCTTAATGCCGTTATTAAAAAGTAAGTCTTCCGCTGTAGTAATCAAGTATCATGGAACGTAATACATAATCATAGCGGGCAATGATGAGATTTATATTCGCATTGTCTAAATTATTTTTGGTAACGAGATAATCAACAGATGTAATTGAACCTGCATTAAATTTTGCTTCGGCTTCCCTGTAAGATTCTGTAAAAGCATTAACCTGGTCAGTAAGTACGTCGAAGCGTTTTTGTGCAGAGATGAGGTTCACATAAGATTGTTCAACATTTTGTTGTAGCTGCGTTTTGGTATAGTTAGCAGTTATTTTTGCATCTTTTTGTTGCAGCTCTGCAGTTTTTAATTGTGTTCTGTTTTGAAGATTATTTAAAAGTGGAATTCTGATACCTAAATTTATAGAGCTGTTGAAATTATTTTTAAACTGGTTTCCATAAGTAATTTTTTGTGTATTAAAATTATCCTGTTTCGCAATAACAGGTGTTTGGTTTCCATTAAGTAAAATATATTGATTTGTTTCAACATCGGTAGTATTCAGGTATTGCTGTATTGTTGCATTGTTCACATAATTGGTGCCCAAAGAACCGCTTAAATATAATGATGGATACCGTAAAGAGCGATACGTTTTCACACTATATTCTGCACTTTGTTTTCTAAGTTCCGTGGCTTTTATTATCGCAAGATTTTTTAATGCAGCTTCATAAACAGAATCTGCATTGCCAGCTTCAGCAGCCGTGTTTTCAGTTAAGCCAATTTTTTCAAGCTGTATGCTTTTATTATAAGGAATATTCATTAACTGCGATAATAAAACTTTCGAAGACTCAAGATCGTTTTGTGCGTTAACAGCAGCTAATTGATTTTGTGCATATTGGCCTTTTAAATCGTATAATTCACTTGGGCTTATTGCACCATCATCATTTAAAATTTTTAAACGTTCAACTTGCTTTAAAGAAACATTGCTTTGCTGCATTGCAAGATTTGCTAAATCTGCGTTTGTTAAAACCTGTAAATATTCAAGAATAACATCTAATGCAGTTGCATCTTTTGCTTGCTGCAGTTCCATTTTAGTTGCATCAAATGCAAGCCGGTTTTGTCTTATATTATTTTGAATAGCAAATTCATTAAACAACGTTACACTTGAATTAGCACTGTAAGAACCATAAGTTGTATTTTGATTTGAATATGTGTTTGTGTAAGGATTGATGCTTCTGCCTTGATTTAAACCGTGAGAAATATCACCATTAAGTGTTGGAATCATATTACCTTTTACACCCTGCCATGTTATTTTTTGTGTTTCAGATGCAACAGCACTGTGTTGTACAGTAGCATTATTTTTTAAAGCAAGCTGAATGCATTGTTGTAATGAATATTTCATTGCAGATGTATCAGGCAGTTGTGCCTGTACAAATAAAATCATCAATAAAAAAAATAAACAACTCAAAAAAACTTTACGAAACATAAATCAAAAATTTAATATTAAGACTCTATTCTTCCATCTAATAAATTAATAATATGCGTACCATAAGATGCATTCTTTTCGGAATGCGTAACCTGTATAATTGTTACACCATCTTCTTTATTCAATTTTAAAAAAAGATCCATAATTTCTTCGCCTTGTTTTGAATTAAGATTACCGGTAGGTTCATCTGCCAATAATAATCTTGGATTAGCAACAAGCGCTCTGGCAATACCCACTAATTGTTGTTGCCCGCCGGATAATTGTGTAGGAAATAAATCTTTTTTTCCAACAATATTAAACCGGTCAATTACATCTGCAACAATGGCTTTGCGTTCAGATGTTTTGAGATTTTTATAAATAAGCGGTGTTTCAATATTTTCATACACCGTAAGCTCATCAATAAGATGATATGCCTGAAAAACAAAACCTATATATTGCTTGTACAACTGCGATCTTATTTTTTCTTTTAATTTATGAACCTGTTCATCCATAAAAAAATATTCACCATCATTGAAATCATCCAACATTCCTATTACATTAAGTAAAGTAGATTTACCGGAACCGGATGGACCCATTATAGAAATAAATTCTCCTTCGTTAATTGTAAGATTAATATCTTTTAAAAGATATGTTTTTGCTCCGCCGATATTTATCCATTTGGAAAGATGTTCCAGCTTTATCATGCTTTTGATTTATAATATAAAAAGTATTGTATGTGCTTTAAAGATATACCAATTATAAAGCACGTTGAAAAGCAATGATTTAGTTTGAAATGAAAAAATAAAGTGTTCGTTTTTGATACAGCTTATGTTCAGTTTTAGTTCGCAATTTTAATAACGATTTTTATTGCTTCATTAATGATTAATCGTATGAACAATATAAGTTTGATATGAGAAAGTAAATTTCTTTTGTCAAACATATTTGCATAAAAAAAGCAGTGCATATAAATGCACTGCTTCTAATTAAAATAATTATTAAAAAAAATCTATTTTATAAAAGGCTTTACAATAGCCAGCACTGCTTCCATAGTTAACGGCTCATCAAAAGCTTCTGTTGCAATATTTGCAGAGGTTGAAGTACCTGCTGCGCTTGGAAGCGTGGTAACATCAACTGTTAACTGCATTGTATTGTCTTCGCCATCATAAGATGCCTGCACTGCCGAACCAATTCCGGTAGTATCTTTTCCTGTAATCCATCCTTTATAACCTCTTACTGCTCTTATATGCGATGCGTGTCTTGCTTCAACTGAATGTATTTGCAACGCTGCAGTTAAAGTGCCGTTATCAGAAATTAATCCCCCAGCCTGACCTTTGTAAGCTCTTACGCCTGTATCTTCAAAAGCTTGCGATACAGCAAGAAAGGTTTGATAATCGCTGAACACGGTTGGAAAAGCACCACCGGCAGTAAAATCAAATTCAGGTTTTGTAGCCGGTGTTCCTCCTGCTGCAGTAATTGCAGTTGTTAAAAAAGCTACGTGCTCGTTCTCATGATCACGAATAGTAGTAAAAGCACTTACCTGGTCGGCTTCAATTAATCCGTTTGTGCCAACAGCGGTTACATAAAAACTTGATTCAAGATATTCCAGCGTTAAAGCAAAGTTTAATATTGCTATAATATTAGAAGGTGCCTGTGAATAAGCTTTATTTAACATACCGCCTAAAGCAAGAGGTATAGCTGTAAGTGCAAGTTTGCTGCCCAGTCTTGTAAAGCGGTGCATTACCTGGCGGCGGTCATCCAAACGCTCGTAAATTTCAGGGTCTGTTTTTTCTATTTCACTAAATATATTCTGTAAGTTCATAAAATATTATTTTTAGTTTGTTGGAAGATTAGATGCATCAATTTTAGTTTTTAAGAAAGCTGATGCAGCCTGAAGAACTACTGATGGAGAATTTGCACCATCTAAACCCATTGTATTAATGGCAGTAGAATCTGCAAACGAACCGCCGCTGATAAGATCTCTTATATATGCTGCATGGCGTGCTTCAACAGAAACTATTTTTCCTGCTATCAATAAATATTTTGCATCACTAATTAATTGTCCGGCACCATTGTAAGCTGTTACACCTAAATCTTCAAATGTTTTTGCCGTTGCTAAAACACTATCGCGGCTTGAAAAATCAATAGATGAAAAATTAACTTCTAAATCCTGTATTGCTGCTGTACTAAGTGCTGCCTTAAAAAATTCGCGATGTACAATTTCATGATCGCGTATAGAAGTAAGTCCGGCAAGTTCATCGCCTGATATATTAGCATAAGGTGTTAATATAACCTGTGTATAAAAAGCGGCTTCTAATTGTTCCAAAGCATAAGCATAATTTAATATACCCGGATCACCACTGCCAAGATTTACACCGCCGTTACTGCCATCATTATCATTGTTTTTATCGCATGCAGCAAAAACTGTTACAACCGAAGCAGCACCGGCAACATAACCTAAGAATTTTCTTCTCGGTATTCCTGCTCTCAAAGGATTAGCCTGTTCTTGTTTTTTTAGTGTCTTCATAAATTAATTTTATTGTTTTAATCTAAACTTTTTTGAACTACGTTTTTTTTAGCTAATAAGGATTTGTAAGCCAAATATTTAACCAGAAAATAAACGTCTAAAAGCTTAGAAATTTTTTTCTATAAATTGATATGTCTTATGTGTACATCTAAAAACTCTTTTATTCCGTATATGTTTCAAAATAGCTAAACCTATTATGATAGCAGAAACTCATATAAACGTTAACGGTATTACAAGTAAGATCCGTTTACAAAGGGAAACCAGGAATTATACGCAGGCATACGTTGCTGGTAAATTAGGCATTTCTCAAAATGCATATAGTAAAATTGAATCAGGACAAACAAATTTTACTGTGAAAAGGCTTTATGAAATCGTGCATATTTTAGAAGCTGATATTAAAGATTTCATACAATAATATTTTCAGAAAAATTTTTAAGTATTATTTAGTTTGCAACTTTATAATGTTAAGAATTGCCTATTTTAAACATTTGATGTTATTTTATTTGTCTGCGTCTAACTTTGCATAATGATTAATAATGCAGAAAAAATAAATGAATTAATCAAAGCTGAAAAAAATTGCAGCCTTAAAAATATTGGCGAAAAAATTTTGCAAAATAAACGGTTGAGTTTTGATGAAGGCGTTTTACTTTTTGAACAAGCTTCACTTCCTTACATAGGAGCACTTGCCAATTTTGTGCGTGAAAAACTACACGGCAACAAAACATATTTCAACAGAAATTTTCATATTGAACCAACAAACGTTTG
>CAXSDU010000007.1:69584-69976 GCA_964236165.1 uncultured Parafilimonas sp.
ATATTCTCCTGTAATTTTTGTTCATATTCAAAATTGTACGCGCATCGCGATGAAGGTTGGGAGTTAAATAAAGATCAGATGATGAACATCATAAAAAAATATGATGGCAAACCAGTAACCGAAGTACATATTGTTGGCGGTGTACATCCAAAAATGAATTTATATTTTTTTGAAGATTTGCTGCGCTCGATAAAAGCACATCGTCCGGAGTTACATATAAAAGGTTTTACTGCTGTTGAACTTGATTACATGTTTCGCAAAGCAAAACTTAGTATTGAAGATGGCATGCGTTTACTGCATGATGCAGGTCTTGATTCTTAACCGGGGGTGGCGCAAAAATTTTTAATGCCAAAATTCGCGAACCAATTTGTTCTGATAAAATAGGGGCGGAA
>CAXSDU010000008.1:0-63032 GCA_964236165.1 uncultured Parafilimonas sp.
AATGATTCCGCTCTTGCCTGCATTCTGCGAAATAAAACGTACAAGATTTTTTACTGTTTGATCTTTCTTAATTTTTGGCTGAATTTCATAATAAAGATTCGGACGATTAAAAGATGATATAAAAATATTCGGATTGCGTAAACCGAGATTTTTTACAATATCACTTTGCACTTTTGGCGTTGCAGTTGCAGTAAGTGCAACTACAGGAATGTGCTCATCTATAATATCCATCATTTCGCGCAGGCGTCGATATTCCGGTCTAAAATCGTGTCCCCATTCAGAAATACAATGCGCTTCATCCACTGCAAAAAAAGAAATCTTTAAGTCGCGAAAAAAATCAAGGTTTTCCTGTTTGGTTAACGTTTCAGGTGCAACATAAAGCAGCTTTGTTTTTCCAGTAATTAAATCGTCTTTTACTTCTTTTATCTGCCCTTTATTTAAGCTTGAATTTAAGAAATGCGCTACTGTGTCGTTTTCATTATAGCCACGCACCAGATCAACCTGGTTTTTCATCAACGCTATTAGCGGGCTAACAATAATTGCACAGCCTTCAAGCATTAATGCCGGCAATTGATAACATAAGCTTTTGCCGCCGCCGGTGGGCATAATTACAAATGTATCTCTACCGCTTAATAAACTATAAATTGCTTCTTCCTGTCTTACTTTAAACTGATCAAAGCCAAAATGTTCATGTAGCGACTCGTGTATATTATAGCCGTTTAGGTTATCACTTGTATTTGAAATTTTTACTGCAATTTTTTTTGCCGTATATTTTTTTTGAACGGGGATACTGGCCTTTTCTTTAAGAACCGATTTTTTTGTTGCCATTTTTCACAAATTACCATCGCTCAAGATTGAGCCATTAATAATGGTTAAATTAAATATTTATTCGAATCTTTCAAAATCTGTTTTAAAACAAGTGTTACACGAGGCGTATTGATTTATTTGCAGATGTAAACAAAAATATGTCTTTCTACTGTTCTAATAAATCTCATATTAGTTAAATTTAAAACGCTTTATTTATCCGGTTTCTTATTCATAAACCTAATATTACCTTTGCATAAATGAAAAAAAGCCTGCAACAATCCGCTATTAATACTTTTGAACAGGAGGCAAAAGCAATATCAGAATTGAAAAAATATATAGATGATTCTTTTGATAAAGCGCTTGAATGTATAAAAACTTCCGGAGGAAGAATTGTAGTTACAGGTATTGGTAAAAGTGCCATCATTGCACAAAAAATTACTTCTACATTAAATTCAACCGGAAGCCCGGCTTTGTTTATGCACGCTGCAGATGCAATTCACGGCGATCTTGGAATGATTTTAAAAAACGATGTTGTAATTATTTTAAGCAAGAGCGGAAACAGTGATGAAATAAAAATGCTTGTACCGCTTATTAAAAACTTTGGTAACACTATTATTGCTATAGTTGGTAATACAAATTCTTTTCTTTCTAACAATGCCAATTTTGTTTTAGATACAACTATAAGCGAAGAAGCCAGCCCGAATAACCTTGCCCCAACAACCAGCAGTACAGCACAAATGGTTATGGGTGATGCTTTAGCAATTGCACTAATGGAACTTAATGAATTTAGTGGTGCTGATTTTGCTAAATTTCACCCGGGTGGAAATTTGGGTAAGCGGTTATATTTAAAGGTTGATGATATTTATAAATTAAACGGTAAGCCTTCTGTAACAGAAGAAACTTCTTTCAAAAATGTAATTTTTGAAATCTCTAAAGGGCGCCTTGGGGCAACAGTTGTGCTTGATAAATCAAACAACATTAAAGGAATTATTACTGATGGAGATATACGGCGTTTGTTTGAAAAAACTGATGAGATAAAAACACTTAAGGCTTCAAACATTCTTAGGGCAAATCCAAAAACAATTCTTAACAGTGCTTTTGCTGTTAATGCGCTCGAACAAATGAACGCATTTAATATTAATCAGCTTATTGTAACAAACAGTTTGCAGGAATATCTTGGCTTCATTCACCTGCACGATCTTATTCGCGAAGGAATAATTTAATATCTTGCGCCGGATTTATGAAACAACATTACTATGCAGCAATATTAGCAGGTGGTTTGGGCACGCGCTTCTGGCCAAAAAGCCGGGCTTCTTTTCCCAAACAATTTCTTGATATTTTAAACACTGGTGAAACGCTCATTCAATCAACCTATAAACGTTATAATACTTTTATTCCTGCAGAAAATATTTTTGTTATTACCTCAGAAGAATACGTTGATATTATAAAAGAGCAATTACCGCAAATTTCCGGAGAAAATATTCTTGCAGAACCCAGCAGAAAAAACACTGCGCCCTGCGTTGCATACATTTCCTTTAAATTACTGAAAATAGATCCTGCAGCCTGCCTTATTGTTGCGCCCAGCGATCATTTGGTTGCAGATACAAAAACGTTTGAAGAACTAAGTCTTAAAGGTTTACACTTTGCAGAAAGTAATAAAGCTTTTGTCACGCTTGGCATACAACCTACTTATCCAAACACCGGTTATGGTTATATTCAATTCGATGCTTCTTTGCCCAAAGAAGAAAATGTTTTTAAAGTAAAAAATTTTTCAGAAAAACCAGATCTGGAACTGGCAAAGACTTTTATAGCCAGCGGCTATTTTTTATGGAATGCGGGTATTTTTATGTGGAATGTAAAAGATGTAGTTGATGCTTTTGAAAAATTTCAGCCGGAGATGTATGAATTATTTTCTGCTGAAAAAGAAAATTTAAACACATCAGCCGAACCTGAGGCAGTTGAACGCATTTATCCTTTATGCACCAGTATTTCTATTGATTATGCTATAATGGAAAAAGCTGATAACGTTTTTGTTATTCCTGCTTCATTTGGATGGAGTGATTTGGGAACCTGGAACAGCGCATACACAAATCTTAAAAAAGACAAATCAGAGAATGCTTTGGCCGGTGAAAATATTCTTATTATAGATTCTAAAAATTCTATGGTGCATGCACCGCATGAAAAGTTAGTTGTTTTGCAAGGTTTAGATGATTTTATTGTTGTAGATACAGAAGACGTTCTGCTTATTTGCAAAAAAGAAAACGAACAACAGGTAAAAGATTTTTTATCTCTTGTTAAAAAACATAAGGGCGATAAATACATTTAGCTATCCACCAAGTCCAGCTGCTTTACTTAGTTCAAGCATTCTTTCGATTGGTTTTAGTGCTGCCGCTCTAATCGTTTCTTCCATCAAAATTTCTGGTGCCTCGTATTTCATACAAAGGTAAACTTTTTCAAGTGTATTTAATTTCATGTGGGGACAATCGTTGCAGGCGCACATATTATCCGGTGGCGCAGGAATAAAAGTTTTCTGCGGCGCATCTTTTTGCATCTGGTGTAAAATACCTGTTTCTGTCGCAACAATAAATTCATTCGAGGCATCATTCACAACAAATTTTAATAATTGTGTTGTGCTGCCAATAAAATCTGCCTGCTG
Source organism: uncultured Parafilimonas sp. (assembly GCA_964236165.1). Lineage (GTDB taxonomy): Bacteria > Bacteroidota > Bacteroidia > Chitinophagales > Chitinophagaceae > Parafilimonas. The sequence continues at coordinate 3,464 of CAXSDU010000008.1, forward strand.
TAAAACCGGCTCTTCACATTCCGGATGTGCAATAACTTTTGCATGTGGATGACGCATTTTAAGTTTTGCAATTTTTTGCTGACTAAAAATTTCATGCACCATGCAGGCTCCGTTCCACAGTAACATATTTCTTCCCGTTTTTTTATTAAGCCATGCACCAAGGTTTTTATCCGGCGCAAATATTATTGATTGATTTTTTGGAATGCTTTCAATAATTTTTTCTGCATTGCTGCTTGTGCAAATAATATCGCTCATTGCCTTTATATCTGCAGTGCAATTAATATAAGAAATTACTACATGGTTCGCATGCAATTTCTTAAAAGCACTAAATGCATCGGCAGGTGCACTATCAGCAAGGGAGCAGCCAGCATGTAAATCTGGTAAAACAACTTTTTTATTTGGGTTTAAAATTTTTGCTGTTTCCGCCATAAAATGAACACCGGCGAAAACTATTATATCTGCTTTTGTTTTCGCTGCCTGCTGTGCCAGTCCTAAACTATCGCCAATATAATCTGCAATATCCTGAATATCGGGTTCCTGGTAATAATGCGCCAGCACAACCGCATTTTTTTGTTTCTTCAACAATTCAATTTCATGAAACAAATTTATTGACGCATCAATTTCAATATCTAAAAAACCTTTTGCGGGTAATTTTTCTTTGGCTTGCAAAATGTTTATATCAACCATAGTATATGTATTAATAAATACTTTTTTATAAAAAGACTATTACTATTACGCCTGTGCATTTCTTAATAAATTAATTATACACAACCGGCAAAGTTAATTAAGGTGTTTTTATTAAGTTGTAATAAACATTAAATACAGCAACAGAAGTTAACTTTCTTCTACGTTTTAGAAAGATGCTAACGTGTGTTGATTTTTTTGCAGCCAGAAATTAACATCAGTCGCTAACAAGTTATGCATGTTATAAACAGAAAAGGAAAATGTGTTTAAACTGGCATTTTTCGCCAGATTTAAAAAAACTTAAATGTTATCAGGGTTTTGCTAAGATTAAAAAATGAAGTTTAATGAGGTTGCCAACATATTATTATTGATATTAACAGGTGCAGGTTAAAACATGTTTCACGTAAATAAAAGCCCTTAATTAAATCTAAAAAAAATCCACAATTTGTTCAAACCTCAGATTCTACTATTTTTGCCATCCTTTAAAAATATATATGTCAGCTATTCAGAAAATTAGGGATAAAGCAGCGTGGATAGTTTTTGGTGCAATTGCGTTGGCTTTACTTGCTTTTATTGTACAAGATGCTTTTTATCGCAAAGGCGATATGTTTGGTAACGGAACAACTATAGGAAAAGTAAATGGTGACGTCATTGAACACGATGAATTCGAGCATAAGATAACTTTTTATGATCAGGCAAATAATGGTCAGGTTCCGCGCAGCCAGTTAATTGGAAGTGTTTGGGATTATACACTAAACCAACTGATTCTTCAACAACAGGCAGATAAACTTGGTTTAAATGTTTCTTCAGGCGAATTATCTGATATATTATTTGGTGCCAACCCGCCACAATGGATGCAGCAGGCTTTTACAGATCCAAAAACAGGTGTGTTTAATGTTGAATTGGCTAAACAACAATTTACTGCAATCAAAAGCAAAACAAACGACCCGAAGGTAACAAATTTAAAAGAGGGATATATTGATCCAACTATATTACAAACACTCGGACAAAAATACCAGGCACTTATAAGCGGTGCTGTATATGTGCCAAAATGGATGAGCGAAAAAATGAATGCTGATGCAAATTCTATTGCGAAAGCTTCTTATGTATATGTGCCATACTCCACAATTTCTGATAGCACAATTAAAGTTTCTGATGATGAAATGAAAGCGTACATAAAAAAACATGCAAGCCAATATAAACATGATCAGGATTCACGCACTATTTCTTACGTGGCATTTAGCGCAGCACCAAACAAAGAAGATTCTGCTGCAGTGCGAAACGATTTGAATGATTTAAAAAATGAATTTACTTCAACCAAAGATGAAACAACTTTTTTAAGTACAAAGAGCAGCGAAACGCCTTATTACAATAGTTTAATTGGCAGCAAGGAAATTAAGCAGGCAATAAAAGATAGTTTATTTAAACAACCGGTTGGTACTGTGTATGGTCCATATCTTGATGGCAACGATTATGTAATTGCAAAAATGGTTACCGAGCAATCCATTCCTGATTCTGCTAAAGTGCGGCACATATTGGTTGCAACACAACAGCAGGATCCTAATTCAGGAAGTTTGATAAGAGTTAGAGATGACAGCGCCGCCACGAAAAGATTAGACAGCGCAATTGCTTTACTAAAAAGCGGAACATCTTTCGATTCTGTTGTGCTTAAATATTCATATGATCCGGGCAGCAAAAACACCGGTGGTGTTTATAATAATTTTCCTTCAGGGCAAATGGATGAAAACTTTAATGATTTTTCTTTTACAGGTAAAGCCGGTGAAACAAAAATCGTTCACACTGTTTTTGGATATCACTATGTTGAAATACTTGGCCAAACAGGCTCAACAACAGGATATAAAATTGCATATCTGTCTAAACCAATAGTAGCAAGCAGCGAAACAGATAACGCGGCAAGTAATGCTGCAGCACAGTTTGATGCGAGCAGCAGAAATAGTAAAGAATTTCAGGAGAATGCAAAAAAGCAAAACTTAACTATAACCACGTCACCGGAATTTGGAGAAAATGATTTTACTATCCAGGGTTTGGGAGAAAGCCGGGCATTAGTAAAATGGACTTATGATAATAAAGTGGGTTCAGTTTCAGATCCCGAAAACATAGATAACAAATATGTTGTTGCTATGGTTTCTGCAATAAACGAAAAGGGTCTTTCTACTCCGCATGCGGTTCAGCAAATAGTTGAACCACTTGTGCGCAATGAAAAGAAAGCGCAGATCATCATTAGTCAACAAATTAAAGGATCAACATTAGAACAAATTGCAGCCAGCACACATCAGCAGGTAAAAAATGCAGATAGTTTATCTTTTATATCTTTTGTTGTACCCGGGCTTGGCAACGAACCGCAGTTAATCGGCGCGGCTTTCAACAGGCAATTGCAAAATAAAACAAGCAGTCCTATTGCCGGCAATACAGGTATTTTTATTGTTAAGAGTGGTGGCGTAACGGGCGTGGCAAGTATGGGTCAAACGGCTGAAGCGCAAAAAGCACAAATAGAACAAATGCTTAGACAACAAACTTCGCAGGAAATAAGCATTTTACGCAAAGCAGCAGACATAAAAGATGAACGGTCTAAATTTTATTAAGATTTTGATACAATTAAAGCCCTTATACTACTAAGTGGCTTTTTCCATTATTGAATTACTACAATAGTTATGATGGTTCAAAATGAACATCAGAATTAGCACCTTTATAGTTTATAATACAACTAATTTTGCGAAAACAGATGAGATGGAAACAAGTGATATAATTATAAATAAAGTTGCGGAAAGCGGGCTCGTAACAATTGATCTGGAACAATTTTATCCGAAAGAACCAATAAAAGTTTTTGACCTGAAAGATTATTTGTTCCGCGGCTTAATTATAAAAGAAAAAGATTTTCGTGAAGCATTAAAAAACACAAGCTTGCAACAATATGCTGATACAAATGTTGCTGTAAACTGCTCAACCGGTGCAATAATTCCTGTGTGGGCTTACATGCTGGTTGCAACTTATCTACAGCCTTTTGCAAAAAACATTGTTTTAGGTGATGAAAAAAAAATGATCGAAACGATCTTGCTTCAAAACATCAGCCAGTTAAACATAAACGATTATAAAGATAAACGTGCGGTTATTAAAGGCTGCGGCGAAACACCAATTCCCGAAAGCGCATACCTGCACATAACATCCATTTTATTGCCGCATGTAAAAAGCATTATGTATGGCGAACCTTGCAGCACTGTGCCTGTATTTAAAAAGAAAAATTAAAGCGTATTGGTTAGCGGCGATGACTTGAATAATAAACTGGCTGAAGTGATACAGTAATTATTTTACACGAAAATCCTTATCCCTTTTTGATGTTTTTTGTGAAGGCTCAATTTCAACTGCTTTTAAATATAATTCTTTTGCTTTTTCAGGATTATCCAAATGATCTGCTAAAAGATAAGCGAGGTTTGTATATGCAGATGCGAACTTCGGATTAATTTCAATCGCTTTTTCATAATGCGATTTTGCTCCATTATAATCCTGAAATTGAGCTGCTAAAAGAATAGAAAGATTATAATGTACACCTGCATAATTAGGATCGATCTTAATCGCTTTTTCATAATGCAATTTAGCACTGTCAAAATTTTGAAGTTGATCTTCTAGAAGAATAGCTAGATTGTTGTGTGCTTTCTCATAATTAGGATTAAGATCAATGGTTTTCTCAAAGTCCTTTTTTGCATTTGTGTAATCTTGTTTTTTATAAAAGCAAAGCCCTCTTCTAAAAAAAATATCAGGATTTATATCACCCAATTCTAAAACATCGGTCAGATAATTTATAACAATATCATAGTCATCTCTGTCGTATGCCTTCAACGCTTTGGCATAAAGAAAATCTATAACTGCTTTTGTGCTATCACCAGCTTTAATATCTTCTACAGATTTTTGTTGAACCACATCTGTGGCTTCTTTTTGTTCTTTAGTTAATGGTTGATCTTCTTTTACAGAAAACATTTTTTCTCTTTCCAATTCGTAATTCTCTCTATCCTTTTTTACAAATTCTGTTTGCTGAGTTATTATTACATGCGCTTCTTTTGCTTTTTGCCTGAAATCTTCGATAGCGATGTCGAGTAATGGTCTTGCAAACTCTTCAATCTTTTTTTCTATAATTTCTTTAGAAAGTTTTGTTTTTAATTCTTTATCAATTTTTTTATTGGTTATTTCTCCTGCAATATTTCTTACTTCTCTTTTTCCAAGCCAATTCAGTAGCCAACCTGCTAAACCAAAAGCAATCACAAAAAAAGTGGTGTAAATAGCAAGCTTGCCATTAATTGAGTCTTCTTGTTGTTGCAAGAATGCTTCTATGTCTTTCTTTTTATCTTCTAATTTTTCATTTTGTGCGGTAATATCTTTTTGCATTGCTTCTATTTTCATTTCTTCAACACTTACACTATCATTGGCAAAAACGTGTATGGCCGGCAGTAAACAAATAAGCAGTAAAAGCTTTTTCATGCTTCTAAAATATTAAAAACTGTTTAAAATAATACATCAATCCACTTCATACTCGAATAGCAAAGAATAATCCGCAGATGTGAAAGATGTGTAGAAACAAAAATGATTCGACTAGTTTATTGCCTTACAAACCAGCCTCTTTTCTTAAACATATAAATCATGAAAAGCGGTATTACCAACATTAAAGTAACGGCAATAAAAAAACCATAGCGGTTGTGCAGCCAGGGTATGGTTTCAAAATTCATCCCGAAAATACCGCCGATAACAGTTGCAGGCGCCAGTAAACAGGTTACAATAGCAATTACTTTCATTACTTCGTTCATGCGCAGGTTTACTTTGTTTAGGTAAAGATCCTGCAGGCTCATCATCATGTCGCGGTAGTTTTCAACCAAATCATTTGCCTGAATAATATGATCGTACACATCTTTAAAATAGCGGGTAATTTTTTCATTCAGCAAATCACTGTCGCTGCGCATAAACCCATTTACCACATCGCGTACAGGATTAATATTTCGCTTTAAAACAATCAGCTCTTTACGCAAAGTATTTATACTTGCAAGCGAGCGCGCATCACCGCAACGAATTATTTGTTCTTCCAGCGTTTCTATATACTCGCCCAGTTTTTCCAGCACATTATAATAACTGTCAACAATAATATCTATTAATGCATAGCATAAATAATCAGCGCCTGCAGTGCGTAGTTTGCTGCCGGCAATTTTTATTTTTTCCCGCACAGGATTAAACACATCTCTGCCGGCTTCTTCCTGGAAGCTGAGCACATAATCTTTGCCAAGCAAAATACTTACCTGCTCCTGTTCAATACAGCCGCCCTGCTCATTAAAGTACAGCATATTTAAAAGGGCGAACAATACATTGTCCAGTTCATCCATTTTCGGGCGCTGACTAACACTTAAAATATCTTCAATCAGCAAAGGATGTATATGAAATTCATTGCAGATAGTTTCTACATCTGTTTTGCGCAAGCCATCAATATTTATCCATGTTATTTTACCGTTGTCTTTAAACTTGTTGCAGGCATGCACACTTTCAAACTCTTCATGATCAATGGTGCCGGTATCATAATCATACACATCAACTTTTATATCTTTCGCTTCTTCACGTACAGGTTCTGTTGTTGGGTTAACACGAAAAATTTCTTTTGTGCGTTTTGTATGAAGCGCGGGCAATAAAGATTTGAAAAGATTTGTCGGCTGTAACATCATCAATCATTAAAAAATGAAATTAATGCTTAAAGTTATGTTTGATAAAAGAAAAAATTATTAACAACGGTTGAAAAAACAAACAGGTAATTATATGATTGGTTTACTTTGAAAAAAATTAGCAGATTATTTTCATGCTGAAGCCTTACCACAGAAAAAGAAAAACAGAAGCAGGTTGCGATGAAGCCGGGCGCGGTTGTTTTGCCGGTCCTGTGTCAGCAGCGGCAGTAATACTTCCAAAAGATTTTTATCATCCGGAATTGAACGATAGTAAACAACTTACTGCAGAGCAACGCGCCATGCTTAGGATTTATATTGAAGAAAAAGCATTGTATTATGCCGTTGCCATGGTAAATCATGAAGAGATTGATGTTATAAATATTTTACGTGCATCTTTTAAAGCCATGCATCTTGCACTGGAACAATTGCCTGTTGAGCCGGCTTTAATTTTGGTGGATGGAAACCGTTTTATTGCGTGGCGAAATATTCAACATCATTGCATAATAAAAGGTGATGGCATTTATGCCAGCATCGCGGCCGCCAGCATATTGGCAAAAACGTATCGCGACGAATATATGCGCACACTGCACGAAGAATTCCCTCAATACAACTGGGCGCAAAACAAAGGTTACGGAACACGTGAACATCGCCGCGCAATTGAAGAACATGGATTATGCAAGTATCATCGCAAGAGTTTTAATATTCTTTCTGCGCAAATAGAAATGCGTTTTAAGCTTGATGAGGAAATTGCTTAACACACATTAAAATGCACTACAAAATTCCTACAGGCATCTCTCTTTTTATAATGCTGTTTATACTTTCTTCCTGCGGAAAATATGTTACCGAAACAGGCAAAGCTTCTTATTACGGAGATGAGTTTGTGCATAGAAAAATGGCAAACGGAAAAAAATTTAGTCAGCATAAATTAACTGCTGCACATAAAACTTTGCCTTTAGGCACAAAGGTTAAAGTAATCAATCTAACTAATCATCAACGGGTAAAAGTGCGCATTACCGATCGCGGACCTTTTGTGACGGGCAGAATAATTGACTTGAGTAAAAAAGCTGCGAGAAGAATTAATATGGTAAACGATGGCGTTGCACAGGTAGAACTGAAGTACAAAAAGAAAAGATAAATTGCCTGCAGATAAACACCATTGAAACGTATAATATTCACAGTTACCAACGATTTAAATTATGACCAGCGTATGCAGCGCATTTGCACTTCGCTTGCAAATGCAGGTTATATTGTTTTATTGATTGGAAGAAAAATGAGCGACTCTGTTGCGCTGGAGCAAAAGATATTTCACCAAAAAAGATTGCTTTGTTTTTTTAATAAAAGTTTTTTGTTTTATGCTGAATATAATATTCGCCTGTTCTTTTTTTTATTGTTTGTAAAGATGGATGCTTTATGCGCAATTGATCTTGATACTATTCTTCCCTGTTATTTCATTTCTGTTTTGCGCAGAAAAAAAAGAATATATGATGCGCATGAATTGTTTACCGAAATGAAGGAAGTAATAACACAACCTTCTGTAAAAAAAATCTGGATGCACGTTGAAAAATTTGCAGTTCCAAAATTTAAAAATGGATATACAGTTAGTTATTCCATCGCTGCCGAATTTAAGAAAAGATATAGCGTTAATTATGCTGTAATAAGAAATTTGCCATATAAAAAGTCTGCATTACAAACAAAACAATCGCAAGAAAAAATTTTATTATACCAGGGCGCAATAAACGAGGCAAGAGGATTAGAAAATTTAGTAATTGCCATGAAACAAGTAGATATAATTCTTTTTATGTACGGAGAAGGAAATGCTTTTGATAAAATTAAAAGCTTAATCACGGAAAACAAATTGCAGAATAAAATTTTGTTGAAAGGAAAAGTATTGCCGCAAGAATTAGATGCCATTACATCAAACTTTTACATTGGAATTAATCTTGTTGAACCGAAAGGATTAAATCAATTGTATTCGCTTGCAAATAAATTTTTTGATTATATACAGGCAAGTGTTCCGCAACTAACAATGAATTTTCCTGAATATAAAAAAGTAAACAATGAATATGAAGTGGCCGTATTAATAAACACTGATGCACCTAACGAAATTGCAAAAGCATTGAACCTTTTACTTAATGATGCTGTTTTATATAAAAGACTCAAAAGCAACTGCCTGCTTGCGCAAAATATTTTTACGTGGCAGGAAGAAGAAAAACAACTTTTAAATTTTTATAAAAATGTATTCGCCTGAAAGAGTAATTAGAAAATATTGCTGATTTATACACCACATATTACACCACGATTGCAATATATAATGCAATATGTTTTTGAAGAACAGTTTGGGCTGGAGTATAAAATTATAGTTGATGAAAACGAATTCATTTATTGTAATGTCACAGAAAAAATTATTTATTCGAAAAATAAAACCGGCGATGGACTCTATTTTTATTCGTGCGATTTGTTGCAGGAAAGTGATATAAAAGAATTTAATTTATCCACGGCAAAAATTGAAAACGATAATGTTTTGTTTAAGCATAACAAAGAAGATGCTTTAGGGTTTGATGTGTTTGCCGCTATTTTTTATTTGTTGAGTCGTTATGAAGAATATTTAAAAAAGCCAAGAGATAAATTTGGTAACTACGATTTTAAAAATAGTATTCTGCATCAATTAAACATTATGCATGTTCCGCTTGTTGAACAATGGATGAATATGCTGAAAACAGTTTTGAAAAATAATTTTCCTTCTTTGCAATTCAAATCAGCAAAGGCAAAATTTGCTTTAAGTTTTGATGTAGATGTTGCTTATGCATATCAAAACAGAAGTTTGGGAAGAACATTTGGCGGGCTAAGTAAAAAAATTATCAAGCTAAATTTTTCTGATTTAGCAGACCATGTTTTTACAATGCTTCATTTAAAAAAAGACATGTTTGATACGTATGAATATATATTAAGTAAAATAAAAAACAATAAAGCAATATTCTTTTTTAATATGGGGTGTTATGCAAAATTTGATAAAAATCCTTCTTATCGAAATAAGAAGTTTCAACTTTTGATAAAGCAGCTGCATGCAAAAAATTTAATTGGATTACATCCTTCTTATGCTTCAAACTCAGATCATAAATTAATTGCTAAAGAAAAAAATTGGCTGGAAGAAATTGTTGATGAGAAAATAAATTCAAGCCGTCAGCATTATTTAAAATTAAAATTGCCAACTACGTATCAGCAATTAATTAAGAACGGAATTCAAAATGATTATTCAATTGGTTATCACGATACGTTTGGGTTTCGTGCGGGAACTTGTAAACCTTTTTTATTTTTCGATCTAAAAAAAAATGAAACAAGTAACCTGCAATTGTTTCCATTTGCAATAATGGAAGGAACATTGGATGATGTAATGAAGCTAAATTTTGAAGCATCAAAAAAAATAATTTCAGACTTAATTTCGGAGGTGTGTAAGTATGAAGGAATTTTTGTTCCGCTTTGGCATAACTCAACTGTAAATACGAGAATGCGGCGCGCAATTTTTGAATATATGTTAGATGAAATAGAAAATAAAAAGCTAATGAATTTATTTAATTAATGGAAAAGCATTTGCACATAATTACACTTAATGTGCCTTATCCCGCTAATTATGGTGGTGTGTATGATTTGTTTTATAAGCTTCCGGCATTGCAAAAACAAGGCGTAAAAATTCATTTACATTGTTTTTATAAAGATCGGTTGCCTCAACATGAATTAGATAAATATTGCGAAGACGTTTTTTATTATCATCGAAACCCCGCACATACCGGTATCACTTCAAACCTGCCTTATATAGTTTCAAGCCGCATTAATGAAGAGTTGCATGAGCGGCTTTTAAAAGATGATTACCCTGTGTTTATGGAAGGCGTGCATTGCACATATATAACAACGGATGAACGTTTTTCAGCAAGAAAAAAATTTGTGCGTATACACAATGTAGAAAATGAATATTATAAACAGCTTTTTCATTTTTCGACTAATATAAAAAACAAAATTTATTATTGGCTTGAAGCAAAAAAACTTGCACAGTATGAAAAGAAACTTGCAAAAAATGCAACTGCATATTGGGCTGTTACAAAAACAGATACAGATTATTACAGGCAAAAATTAAGTTGTAAAACGATGGATTTTTTGCCACTATATATTCCTGAATGGGAAGTTCAGATGCAAGGTGGCTTAGGTACGTATTGTTTATATCATGGCAATCTTGAAGTAGAAGAAAATGAATATGCAGTTAAGTGGCTGCTGAAAAATGTTTTTAAAAATATTGAAATTCCTTTCGTGGTAGCAGGTCAAAATCCATCGAAAAAAATTGCAAAACTGATGGAAAAAAACGGACTCACTTGTCTAGTCGCAAATCCGGATGAAACACAAATGCAGGATATTATTGCTAAAGCACATATTAATGTGTTACCGTCATTTAATAAAACAGGTATAAAAATAAAATTGATTAATGCTTTGTTTAACGGAAGGCATTGTGTAGTAAATGATGAAATGGTTGCAGGTACGGAACTTAGTAATTTGTGCCATATTGTAAATACTGCAGAAGAATTTAAAGAACGATTATCAATGCTGTATCATCAGCAGTTTACGGAAGTAGAAAAAGAATTCAGAAAACAGAATTTGAGTTCAGCATTTTCAAACGAAGCAAACGCAAAGCAAATGGTTAAGTGGATTTGGGATACCTATATTTAAACTTCAGCAACGGCACTGTCAAACACTTTTCCTCTTTCTGTTTTTAACATGCGCGAAGGATATTTGCTTATTACAATAAAATCATGCGTAGCCATTATAACAGAAGTGCCATAATCTCTTGAAATATTAAACAGCAGTTGCATTATCTCATCACTTGTTTCCGGATCAAGATTACCGGTTGGCTCATCTGCCAGAATAAGTTTAGGTGAATTGAGCAAAGCTCTTGCAATATCCACACGTTGTTGTTCGCCACCGCTTAATTCGTACGTCATTTTAAATCCTTTGCTTTTTAAACCAACTTTATCAAGCACATCATTAATTTTTTCATCAATAAGATTATTGTCTTTCCAGCCGGTTGCTTTTAAAACAAAGCGCAAATTTTCATTCACATTTCTATCAGTTAGTAATTGAAAATCCTGAAACACAACACCCAAATTGCGGCGTAAAAAAGGAACTCTTTTCCAATCCATTTTTCGCAAATCATACCCGGCTACTGAAGCATCACCTTCTTTAAGATACAATTCGCCGTATAGCGTTTTTAAAAGGCTGCTTTTGCCCGTTCCTGTTTTTCCAACGAGATAAACAAATTCTCCGCGCTCCACAGAAAAATTTACATCACTTAAAATAAGATTATCGCCCTGGTACACATTAGCGCTTTTTACAGATACTACAGGTTCAAACATAATTTTAAATTAAAAAATCAAAAGTAAAAATAAAATACCTATTACCGTAAATCTTCGATTTTAAGGGATTATAAAAACATTAACTAAAAAAATAGTTGTATAACTAAGTATTTAGTTGTACATTTGACTAAATTTTTAGTTATATAATAAAAATACTTAATGAAAACATTAACTAAAGCAGAAGAACAGGTAATGCAGGTGTTATGGAAAATTGAAAAAGGATTTTTGAAAGATATTGTTGAAGGTATGCCCAATCCTAAGCCGCATTCAAATACGGTGGCAACACTTTTAAAAATACTGGTTGATAAAAAATTTGTAACTACTGAAATTTTTGGACGAATGAATGAATATTCCGCCGTCATATCCAAACCGTCATATTCAAAAAATACAATGAATAGTTTAGTAAAAGGATATTTTGGAGGTTCATATAGTAAAGCCGTTTCCTTTTTAGTAGAGGAAAATAAATTAAACATAGAAGATCTTGAACTTTTACTTCAACAATTAAAAAAGAAATAATATGCAACAGCTTTTTATTTACCTGTTGAAAGTTATTGGCGTTTGTGGTTTGTTGCTGCTGTATTATATAATTGCTTTACGCAATAAAAAGTTTCATTATTATAATAGATTTTATTTGCTGTTTACAATTGCGCTTAGCGTGGTTTTGCCTTTGCTGCAACTAAGCTGGTTTACATTCAGCAGCAGTTCTGCAAAAGCAATAAATATTTATAAAATTATTTATCAATCCGGCGGAGAAAATTTTTTAATAACCGGTAAAACATCTTTCAATTGGCAACAAACAGGTTTTATTTTATCTATTTGTTTCAGCGCATTATTGTTATTACAATTAGTATTAAGCATAAATAAAATTTACAGACTTAAAAAAGTTTATCCTGTAAGAAAATTAGGAGAATTTGATTTTGTTAATACTGATTTACCGAGTGCACCATTTTCGTTTCTTAAAAATATATTCTGGCGTAACGATATTCAGTTTGAAGAAAGTTTAGGCAGGCAAATATTACAGCATGAAATAGTACACATAAAACAGAAACATTCCCTGGATAAAATTTTTGTGCAGCTTATGCTTTGCTTTTACTGGATAAACCCATTTTTTTGGTGGCTTAAAAAAGAATTGTATTTAATTCATGAATTTATTGCCGACGAAAAATCGCTCGAAAACAATAATGCCGCTGTTTTTGCCAAAATGCTTTTAACTGCAAAACTCGGAAAGTTTAATTTTTTACCTGCACAGCCATTTTTCTATTCATCTATAAAAAGAAGATTAATTATGATTACCACATCAAAAAAAACACAATTACATTACCTGCGTCGTATTATGGCTTTGCCTTTATTAGCCGGCGTACTTTGTTTATTTGCATTTAAATTAAACGAACAAAAAAATTCAAGCAACATTAAAGCTGTTATTACAGAAACAAATTTTAAACTTGTTGTTGATGCCGGCCATGGTGGTAAAGACAATGGAGCAATTGGTAATGGCTTATATGAAAAAAACGTTGCCTTAAAAATTGCACAGAAAATTAAAGATTTATCATCTCAATATGGAATTGATGTTTTACTTACAAGAGATCAAGATGTATTTATGCCTCCGCAGGAAAAATCAAATTTCGCCAATACGCAAAATGCTGATGCATTTATTTCTATTCATATAAACATGAATGACGCGGAACAACCGCACCAATCAGGTTTTGAAGTTTATATATCAAATGCAAATGATAAATTTTTAAGTAATAATGAAATATTGGGTTCTGCCATTTTGCAAAATCTTAAAGCAGATTTTAAAATAACTCCAGCAATAATGCAGAGGCAGGTTGGAATATGGGTTTTGAAAAATTCAAATATTCCATCTGCGTTAATTGAGTGTGGTTATATAACAAACGCAGATGATGCAAAGAATTTAAAAAATGATGCAAAGATTGAACTGATAGCACAACATATTTTGCAGGGTGTTGCTATGTATGCAAACAATAAAATTGATAAATCAGAAATATATCAAATACAAAATGATGATACTACTGTGCCTGATAAATCAAATTCAATGGCATCGCCGAAAACAACACCGTTATATGTATTAGATGGTAAAATCGTTTCTAAATCTGTTATTGATAAAACAGCACCTTCATCTATTGAAAGTATAAATATTTTAAAAGATAAATCAGCAACAGATAAATATGGCGATAAAGGAAAAAATGGTGTTATTGTAATAGCATTGAAAGATGCGAAAGATCCAAAACCACCAATCAATCCGCCGACACCACCTGCAGCTCCAAATACAGCGCCTGTTCCTCCATTAAAAGTATTAAAAGATACACTGATAATTAATACAAGAACAAAGGCTTGATTTACCAAGTTCGGTAAGAAAAGTGTTTTTGTGAAAGTTATGCTGCAGCTAATTATTATGCTGCAGTTTTGTTTTATAAAATATTAAATAGTTTTTATCAATTGTTCAAACAATAAAAAATAAATACGTTTGTTTAAATAATATGAAATATTTTTCTCTCATCATTGCAATAATTTTTTCTATAAGCACACATGCCCAGGTAATGCAGGCAAAACCAGTATGGTCAACCCTACAAATACCTCAACTAAAATGTTGGGAATGTCAGCAAAGACTCGATCAATATTTAACGCGTGAAAAAGGTCCTAACACAGATGCCGGTATTATTAAATGGATTGATAATATACATATCGGCACAATAAGAATTCAATATTTTCCCGATAGAATAACGCTTGATTATATTCGTACTGCAATTGCCAATGCAGGGTTTGATGCTGATACTGTAACAGCAGAACCTGATTCATACAAACGACTTCCGCCACCTTGTAAAAAAACTACAGATGGAAGTGGTTACGGACCTTTTAAGTATTGTAATCTTGATCCGGCAGACAGACCGAAAAATTAGCGGATAGTTTTTAATATTTGTTATTAACCACGATCTATGAACTAACTCACATTCTCTCAGGAACTTTTATTCCCATTAAATGCATTCCGGTTTTAATAACATTCGAGGTGTATAGTGCAAGCATTAAACGCAATTGTTTTTTCTCTTTACTTTCTGCGTTGGCAATTGAATGTTCAGTATAAAAAGAATTAAATGTTTTTGAAAGATTGAAAACATATAATGCAATTTTTGACGGATCAAAAAGCGTTGCCGCTTCTTCAATTACTGATGGAAATAATTCAAGCTGTGTAATAATATTTTTTTCAAGAGGTAATAGTGGTTCATCGTTCATCGATGCTGATTCATGGCTTTTTAGTTTTTCTTCTATCAACAATGAACTATCAGCCATTATCTTTCTCAACACACTCTTAATTCTTGCATAAGTATATTGAACAAACGGTCCGGTGAAACCATGAAAATCTATACTTTCTTCCGGGTTAAAAACCATTCTTCTTTTAGGATCAACGCGTAATAAAAAAAACTTTAAAGCGCCTAAGCCAATTGTTTCATATAGCTCTTGCAATTCATCTTCAGCAAAATCTTTTACCTTGCCAAGTTCTTCTGTTTTCTGCTTCGCGATGTTTATCATTTCATCAACAATATCATCTGCATCAACTACAGTTCCTTCGCGACTTTTCATTTTTCCCGAAGGCAATTCTACCATTCCATAATTTAAATGATACATACCTTTTGAAGAAGGCAAACCTAATTTTTCACAAATAAGTTTTAATACTTTAAAATGATAATTCTGTTCATCGCCCACAACGTAAATATTTTCATTAATTTTATATTCATCATATTTATTAACCGCAAGCCCGATGTCTTGTGTTATATAAACCGCAGTTCCATCTTTTCTGCGAACAATTTTTTTATCTAATCCATCATGAGTTAAATCAATCCATACACTGCCATCGTCTTCTTTATAAAAAACATTTTTTTCCAGCCCAACTTCAATCAAATTTTTTCCAAGAATATAGGTTTGGCTTTCATAATAAATTTTATCAAAGTCGGTGCCGATGCGTTTATATGTTTCATCAAAACCTTTATACACCCAACTGTTCATTGTGTTCCAAAGCTCAATCACATCAGGCTTTCCGGCTTCCCAATCAACAAGCATTTGTTGTGCAGCTTTCATAATTGAAGTTTTACTTCCTGCTAAGTCATTTAATTTTTCGTTTTCATCATCAAGTTTTTCTTCGATTATAATTATCGGCTTTAATTTATTATGCAACCATTTTTGTTTTCCTTCTCTTTCCTTTGGATTTAAATATGCAAATTCGTCTGTATCATAAATTTTAGAAACATTTTTCCATTTTATATTGCCATCAGTCGCTAATTCAATTGTGATTTGAATTCTTGTTCCTAAACTTTCTATTTCAAAAAAATCAATTTCTTGAAAACTATTCTTCATTCTTTTTTCAAGATGATTTATGCTTTCAAGTAAGTTATCTACCTGAAATTTTTCTGAATCTGAAAAAACAGAATAATTGTTATTAGCTATTTCAATTAATATTTTTTGTGTTTGACTTTTATATACATCATTAAATCTTACATAATAATCACCTACAAAATGATCACCTTTAGTATTGGTTGTTTCAGGCGTTGCGCCATCAGCAAACATTTTCCATGCAATCATGCTTTTACAAATATGAATGCCGCGATCATTCACAATACAACTTTTAATAACATTGTTTCCGGTTAGTTTTAAAATTTCTGCTGCACTCCATCCTAAAAAAATATTTCTTAAATGACCAAGATGTAAAGGCTTGTTTGTGTTTGGTGAAGAATACTCAACCATTATTTTTTTATGATTGATATGCTGTTTTCCAAAATCTGCAACGTTGTAATTTTTTGTGATGAAATCAATCCAGTATTTATCATTGATTACCAGATTTAAAAAGCCTTTTATAATATTATATGACTGAAATATTTCAACATGATTTTCAATTAAAAATTTTCCAAGTTCATTACCTAATGTATCGGGTGTTTTTTTTAAAGTCTTCAATAAAGCAAATAAAACAACTGTATAATCTCCTTCAAATTCAGCCTTCGTTTGATTAATTGCAATATTTGTTTCATCAACATCAATTGTATATAAATCAGTAATTGCTTTTTGTACAAGCGTTTTTATTTCGTTTGATAAACTCATTTTTATAATTAGTTGGCAAAAGTAATTCTTATAAAATCTTTCTTAAATCTTCTGTCAAAAATTAGCAATCTGCAATTACAATTACCTTCGCTGCCTGCAATGAATAAACTGCATCCATTTATACGAAAAACATTATTAGCGATCGTTGATACGTTTTATCCCTTGTTTAAAAAATTTATGCCACTGCAAACATTTCGCTATGCAGCTTGTGGTGGTGCCAACATGCTTTTTGATATTATTTTATTTTCGGTTTCATACAATTATTTTATTGATAAAAAGATTGTTTACATCGGTTCTTTTGCTATTAGTCCATACATATTTGCTTTTTTAGTTTCGTTTTGTATTTCATTTCCTGTTGGTTTTTATTTAAGCAGGTATGTTGTTTGGCAGCAAACAAAAACAAAAAAACGGATACAGGTTTTCAGGTATTTTTTAATTGTAATTGCGTGTATAGCACTTAATTATTTTTTTCTTAAACTATTTATTGAAGAATTTCACTGGTGGCCAACAATCTCAAAAATTATTACCAGCGTATTTGTTGTGTTGTTCAGTTATTTTACGCAAAGAAGTTTTTCGTTTCGTGCCAATAAAAGAAACGAAGAAGATATAATTGTATAAATTATTTTCCAGTCTCTGCAAATTGAATTGCTCTTGCCAATACTTCATCCTTTCCATCTTTAATACCTTTTATTGTGGGAGAAATTTTTATATCTGGAACTATTCCGATGCCTTGAGTTGTTCTGCCATCAGGATATAAAACACCATGCCCGGAAAACGCTGTTGAAATTCCACCGGGAAATTTTATGCCGGTAACATCTCCATCTGCGCCCGCAGTTTGGCTGCCTATAATTATTGTGTTTTTGATAGCAGCTTGTAAAACCATACAACTATATTCTGCCTGGCTTTGCGTTTCTTCATTCACCAGAATTATCAAACTGCCTTTGTATTGTGTTTTAGGTGAATTTGGTATTTGCCATAGACTATATTGTTTTGTTTCTGTTGCCGGGTCAGGATTATCAGCAATCATTGTTATACCTTTTGCGCCTGTAACAAACGGCTTTGTAGTAAGATAATTTACCATCGTCCAAACTGTGCCTTGCGGATAGGTTCTGTCATCAATGATAATTGTTTTAGTGTTTTTAAAATCGTTGAACATGCTATCAAGCTGCTTAACCTGCACTCTTCCAAAATCAACATAACCAATATTATTATTAATTTTTTTCCAGATAGCTGAATCTTTATTCGTTAAAGAACCATCATAGGCGTACCTGTTTAATGTTCTGTAAAGTTCTGCTGATTTTACAGCGCCATTATGTTTGTAAGTAAGATTAAATTTGCTGCCATTAGTTCCTGCTAACACATAAGTATTTACATCCCGCTGAAGTGATGCATCATTTGATGCACCTATATATTGTGTAAACCATTTTCTTATTGTATCAACATTTTTATTATCCACTTTTATAATTTCATCGCCCGGATGCAACTGCGTTTTAAGTGAATCATCAAGCACTTTATATACAATCGTTTTTCCTTCAACATATTTTAAAATCACCGGCGGAATAAATAAGTATAATTTACTCCAAAGTGTACTTCCAAACCAACCATGACCATCATGTATTTCTGTTATCAGCTTTGCTGCAGCAAGATTATATTCAAATGAATCTTTAGCATTTAAAAATTGTGGCACATATTCATATAAAACACTGTCCCAATTTTTTTGAAACCGGTCTTTGTTTGCGCAGAAATAATTTAATTCAGTCCAGTAATTCATTAAGCCCCACAAACGCGCTGCCGGTGGCGGATACATTAAACTATCATTCGTAATTGTTTTAGGTGTTATAAAAGTATTTTGTAAAGGCTTTTTACATGCACTTTGTTGTTGCGAATTATCTTTCACTATTTCAATTGCTTTATTAATTAGTGCATCATGATTTTGGTTATTATGTTTGATTAAAGCATCAGGTGTAAAATTTTTGCAGCCGTTTGGATATACAATTTCAGCTACACTTACATTAACAAGAACACTATCGGCGAGATTCATTTGATATGTTTGCGTTCCATCAAAATTTCCAAGACTATCATCGGCAATAACTTTTGCGAACGCCTGCTGCTGCATGGCGGCAATTCCATCAGTAAGATTATTATTAAAACGATTGGTGATAAAACACAATGGTTTTTGTATAGCGCTTTTGTTTTTGGTTATATAAGATGCGTTTGCGGTAAACCAACCCTGATAATAAAAAGAAGACATATCGAATGTTTGCGATTCATGCCCGTAATGAATCCTGCTTCTGTAAGAAGGATTCATTATATCATTATTAATAAAAAAACTATTTAGTATTTTAAAAAAATCAGATTCGTTATAAGCTGTATAATCTTCCGGTGTATTTGTTCTTCTCAAATCAAAAATTATAGCTTTAGCATTATGAATTGTATCTAACAATTTTAAGAATGCTGATTTGTTGCCAAACTGGCTTGAGTTTTCATTTATGAAATCATCATCAAAATGTATTAAAGCAACGCTGTCCGCAAGCCATTTTAAATAGGTGCGTTTTGAAATAATTACAGAACCTTTTTTGTTGGTTGATTTATCCCTGATTGTTGTGTTAGGATCATGCAAATCATCCAGCATTTCCTGTATAGCTTTTTTAAAATTTTCTGCTGATGGATTTGATAACAGCGCATTAACGTGATTCGTAAATAAACTATCTGCATTAATATTATTGTAAGCAAGTTCAGGATGAAATAATTTAATAACGCCCCAGAGTTTTCCATAATCACCAATTCTATGTATTTCTTTAGAAGTTAGGTTTTGACCAAAGATTATATTACTATTTATCAATAAAAAAATAATGAATAAAAACTTTTTCATAACAGCGGCTTGTTTTAATAAATGTATTACAGTTTGATTAGGAGTACAGAAAATATTCCGCTTATTTTTGCAGCAGAAATTTTGTTCCGCCTGCAACGGAATCCATATTGTTTAATGGATCCTGATTTTATATCGGGACTAAAATTTATTTTATGGCATTATTACATAATCGCATTAACGGCGAAGAATTAAAACAACGTTTACTGGAAGAAACTGAGGCGCGGATAACCATCAGTTTTTACAAATATTTTCCTGTAGAAAATCCACAAGAGTTTCGGGATTATTTATATAAACATTTACGTGAGTTAAAAGTTTTTGGCAGAATTTATATTGCAAAAGAAGGCATTAATGCACAGGTAAGTGTTCCTCAATTAAACTTTGAAAACTTAAAAAATTTTCTTTATTCAATCAATGATCTGATTAATGTGCGGTTAAATATTGCTGTGGATGATGATGGCAAAAGTTTTTGGGTTTTATCTGTGAAATTTCGCGATAAAATAGTTTCAGACGGAATTACTGATCCTAATTTCAGCATGGAAAATAAAGGAGCATATGTTGATGCTTTAAAAATGAATGATCTTCTTCAAAAAAAAGATACGATTGTAATTGATATGCGCAATCATTATGAATACGAAGTAGGACATTTTGAAAATGCAGTCGAGATTTCATCAGATACTTTTCGTGAACAATTACCTGTGGCTGTTAACATGATGAAAGGGAATGAAGAAAAAAATATTATCATGTATTGCACCGGCGGAATCCGTTGCGAAAAAGCCAGCGCATACATGCTGCACAATGGATTTAAAAATGTATTTCATTTGGAAGGTGGAATTATTAATTATGCTAATCAAATAAAAGAGCAAAATCTGCCTTCAAAATTCATTGGTAAAAATTTTGTGTTTGATAATCGCTTAGGCGAACGTATTACAAACGATATTATTTCAAAATGCCATCAATGCGGAAAGCCTTGCGATATACATACCAACTGTGCAAATAATGGTTGTCATCTTTTATTTATTCAGTGCGAAGAATGCGAAGCTAGGTTTGATAACTGCTGCAGTACTGAGTGTAAAGAAACTATTGACCTGCCTTTGGAGCGTCAAAAGCAAATACGCAAAGGCATTGATAAAGGCAGAAATGTTTTCAATAAAAGCAAAGAACGGTTAAGACCACGCATAAATCTGTCATCAAAATAAATTTAATCTGTCAATTTTACATCCTTATTTCCATGGCATAATGATTGAGTATTAGCATTGTAAACTTAATATTAAAGAAATTATATGGGAAAAATAATAGGTATCGATTTAGGTACAACTAACAGTTGCGTCTCCGTTATGGAAGGTAACGAGCCTGTTGTAATCGCAAATGATGAAGGGCGCCGCACTACACCTTCGGTTGTTGCTTTTTTAAAGAATGGTGAACGTAAAGTGGGTGATCCTGCAAAACGTCAGGCAATTACAAATCCGCATAATACTATTACAAGTGTAAAGCGTTTTATGGGTCGCCGTTTTGATGAAGTGACAGAAGAAATAAGCCATTGGAGTTACAAAGTAATAAAAGGTGATAATAATACAGTACGAATAGATATTGATGGCAGAATGTATACGCCACAAGAAATTTCTGCAATGATTTTGCAAAAGATGAAAAAAACTGCAGAAGATTATTTAGGTCAGGAAGTGAATGAAGCGGTAATTACTGTTCCTGCTTATTTTAATGATGCACAAAGACAAGCTACCAAAGAAGCTGGCGAAATTGCAGGTTTAAATGTTCGTAGAATTGTGAACGAACCAACAGCTGCAGCATTGGCTTATGGTTTAGATAAGAAACACGCTGATCAAAAAATTGCCGTATTTGATCTTGGTGGTGGTACATTCGATATATCTGTGCTTGAATTAGGTGAAGGTGTATTCGAAGTAAAATCAACCAATGGTGATACGCATTTGGGTGGCGATGATTTTGATAAAGTAATTATGGATTGGCTGGCTGATGAATTTAAAAAACAGGAAGCAATTGATCTTCGTAAAGATCCGATGGCTTTACAGCGTTTAAAAGATGCAGCTGAAAAAGCTAAAGTAGAATTATCGTCTTCATCAGAAACTGAAATTAACCTTCCTTATATAACAGCAGTTGACGGAGTTCCAAAACACCTTGTTATAAAATTATCAAGAGCAAAATTTGAACAACTTGCCGATAATCTTTTTGCAAGATGTTTGAAGCCTTGTGAAGCGGCATTAAAAGATGCAGGTTATTCAACTTCGCAAATTGATGAAGTGATTTTGGTGGGTGGTTCTACACGCATTCCAAAAGTGGGTGAAATAGTTGAAAAATTCTTTGGTAAAAAACCAAACCGCAGTGTAAATCCTGATGAAGTGGTTGCTGTTGGTGCAGCTATTCAAGGTGCAGTTTTAAGCGGTGAAGTAAAAGATGTATTGTTATTAGACGTTACGCCGCTTACACTTGGTATTGAAACTTTGGGCGGCGTTTTAACACCAATGATTCAATCAAACACAACTATTCCAACAAAGAAAACAGAAGTTTATTCAACTGCCAGCGATAACCAGCCGGGTGTACAAATTCATGTTTTACAGGGTGAAAGAAGTCTTGCAAAAGACAATAAAAGTCTTGGTGTATTTAACCTTGACGGTATTCCACCGGCACCAAGAGGCATTCCGCAAATTGAAGTAACATTTGATATTGATGCGAATGGTTTAATTCATGTAAGTGCAAAAGATAAAGGCACTGGCAAAGAACAAAAGATACGCATTGAAGCAGGAAGTGGTTTAAGCAAAGACGAAATTGAAAAAATGAAAAATGATGCGAAAGCACATGAGTCAGAAGATAAAGTAGCTAAGGAAAAGATTGATAAAATGAACCAGGCAGACAGCTTAATCTTCCAGACAGAAAAACAATTTAAAGAGTTTGGTGATAAAATTCCGGCTGATAAAAAAGCACCGATTGAAACAGCGTTAAATAAACTAAAAGAAGCGCATAAAAGCCAGGATGTAGCAGTAGTAGATACGGCTATGAATGAAATGAATCAGGCATGGACAGCGGCAAGCGAAGAAATTTATAAAGCTCAACAGACAGGTGGTGGAGCACAACCAAAAGGAGAAGCACAACAACCGAATGATAATGTAAATGGTAATGCTGGTGCAGAATCAAACGCAGAAAATGTTACTGATGCTGAATTTGAAGAAGTGAAATAAGTTTGAATTAAAATTTGTTGAATAAAGGAATTGTAGAATTAAAAAAGCTGCTCAAAATTTTGAGCAGCTTTTTGTTTGAATAGATTTATTATTTACGTTTCGCTTTATTCTTGCGGAAAATATTATAAACAACTAATCCTGCACCTGCAAAAAATATTGCTGTTAGTGGTCCATAACTACTTGAAAAAACGCCTCCAACTATTAATCCTAAAGCTGCACCGCCCCCAATTATTCCAATTTGCAACCAGAAGTCGCTACTTGCAAGATTAGGATCCATTCCCTTCTCTATCAAAGCAAGCCTTTCTTTATTTTTCGAACTGATATGAAGATAAAAAATACCAAAAATTGTTAATAGAATTAATATAATCAGTAAGAAAAAAACAAATGAACCCATAAAAGAATTATTCATAAATGTGATTTCAAAATTTGACAACAATTGAAATAGAAAGGTTACAAAAATTAATATGATTATTTTGTAAGCTGTTTAATAAAACAAATGTCATATAATTTGTGTTCAATAAAAGCGACTATGAAATAATTGAAGATATAAGGGCGGGTAATGTTGCAGCTTACACTATGTTACTAAACAAGTATAAAAATATGGTGTTTACATTGGCCTTAAATATTCTGCGGAACAGAGAAGATGCAGAAGAACTAACACAGGACGCTTTCGTAAAAGCCTTTAATGCATTATCATCTTTTAAAGGAGAATCGTTGTTTTCTACATGGTTGTATCGCATTGTTATAAATGCATCAATAAATAAAAAGAAATTAAATAATGTAAAATTATTAGTAGATGAAAAAGAACTTGCAGATGATGGTTATCATTTTATGAATGCCTTATTAAATCAGCAGGAAAAAAATGAAAGAAAAAAAATTGTGCAATCAGCAATTGCATTATTAAAAGAAAATGAACGCTTATGTATTACCTTGTTTTATCTTAATGAATTATCATTATTTGAAATAAATGAACTTACAGGTATAAGCATTCCAAACATCAAAATACTTTTACACAGGGGACGTAAAAATTTATATACCCAATTAAGTGTTTTGATAAAGGAGAAATTAAAAATTTAATTTAATTGTATGCAAGAGACAGATGATGTAAAAAAATTATTGCAGGAAAATGCATTTGAAGAAACATCTGCAAAATTTAATGATGCTGTAATGAAACGCATAAGCGCATCAGTTATAAAACAGGAAAACCCTTTGTTGAATGCTTTTATTTTAAACCTGCTTAAAATTGTTTTTTTGATTAGCGCTATTTCTATTGTTGCATACTTTCTTTTATCAAACAATAAAACTCATTCTATTTTATTGTTTGATTTAAACAATAATGTTTGCAAACAATTATTTTCTTTTCTTACAGTATTTTGGATAATGATGCTTGCGAATACATGGTGGAGTAACCGGAAAATAAAATCGGGATTTACAATAGGTTAATTCTGCTTAGCCATTTTCTCCGCATTTTCCGCAACCTGTAAAGCTTCAATAAATTGTTCAATTTCTCCATTAATTACAGCATCCAAATTGTATGATGTTAAACCAATTCTATGGTCAGTTACTCTGCCTTGCGGCCAGTTATATGTTCTGATTTTTGCACTTCTGTCGCCAGTACTAACTAATGTTTTACGTTGCCTTGCAATTTGTTCTTCATGTTTACGCACTTCTTCTTCATATAATTTAGTACGTAACATGGTCATTGCTTTTTCACGGTTTCCGAGCTGGCTGCGTTCTGTTTGACAAATCACCACTACTCCGGTTGGAAGGTGTGTCAGCATCACTTTTGTTTCCACCTTATTTACGTTTTGACCGCCTGCACCACCGCTGCGTGCAGTTTCCATTTTTACATCTGCAGGATTCAGTTCAAAATCCACTTCTTCTGCTTCGGGCATAACTGCTACTGTTGCCGCTGATGTATGCACTCTGCCCTGCGTTTCTGTATTAGGAACACGTTGCACACGATGCACACCGCTTTCAAATTTTAAAGTGCCATACACATCTTCACCGGTAACTTCAACAACCACTTCTTTAAAGCCGCCAACGGTACCTTCACTTTCACTTATGATAGCCGTTTTCCAACCTTTTTTGCTTGCATAACGCAGATACATATCCAGTAAATCGCCGGCAAATAAACTGGCTTCATCTCCACCAGTGCCGGCACGAATTTCAAGTACAGCATTTTTATCATCCTGCGGATCTTTTGGAATTAAGAGCTTGGTAAGTTCTTTTTCAAGTGAAGATTTTTTTTCTTCCAGATCAGGCAATTCCATTTTTGCCAGCTCGCGCATTTCTTCATCGTTACTGCTCAATCCTTCTTTTGCAAAATCATAATCAGCAGTAATTTTTTTATATTCTTCAAAAGGATTTATGATTTTTTCAAGCTGCCGGTATTCTTTGCTCAACCTTTGAAACTCAGATTGTTTATTAATTATTTCCGGATTGGTTAATGCTACACCTACCCGTTCAAATCTTGCTTTTATAGCTTCTAATTGTTCAATCATAAAGTGCGCAAATTTATGTGTTTTGGGTGGCTTAATTTTACCTGATGTCTTACAGAAAATTTAAAGCCGATTTTATCTTTAACGGTAACAAATTGCTTAATAGAAATCATGTTTTGATTATCAGCGAAAATGGCTCTATTGAAAATATTATTGAAGAAAAAAATGCAGGTGATAATATTGAAATTTTTGAAGGAATTCTTTCTCCTGGTTTTATAAATTGTCATTGTCATTTAGAGTTGAGTCATTTAAAAGATGTAGTTAAAACCGGAACAGGGCTTGTTGATTTTCTTATAAAAGTGATAAGTAATAGGAGCGCCGTTAAAGAAAAAATAGATGCTGCTATGTTGAACGCAGATAAAGAAATGTTTGATAACGGAATTGTTGCTGTTGGTGATATTTCTAATTCAACAGATTCAATAGCAACGAAGCAGCAAAGCAAAATGTATTATCAGAATTTTATTGAAGTGCTGGGATTTAATGAAGACAGCAAAGAGCGATTTGATAACTATATAAATATTTACAATAATTTTTATAATGCAGGTTTTGAAAAAAGCACTTCCATTGTTCCGCATGCTCCATATACGGTTAGTACTTCTATGTTCAATCGTATTAATGATTTTTCAGCAGGCAAAATTATTTCTATTCATAACCAGGAAACACTTGCAGAAGATGAGTTATATCAAACAAAAGCCGGTGAATTTTTAAAGCTGTATCAGTTCTTAAATATCAATATTGATTTTTTTAAATCATACAACAAAAGCAGTTTACAATCTTATTTACCATTGTTGAATAAAGCAAAAAAAATATTGCTTATTCATAACACATTTACAACACAAACGGACATTGATTTTTCTAATCTGCAATCTGCAATCTGCAATCAAAAATTGTATTGGTGTTTATGTGCTAATGCGAATCTTTATATAGAAAGTAAACTTCCGCCAATTGAATTATTTCAAAAAAGTAACTGCAACATTGTTTTAGGAACCGATAGTTATTCAAGTAACTGGACTTTAAATATTCTGGATGAAATGAAAACACTGCATAAAAATTTTCCGTTATTAAAAACAGAAGAACTTTTACAATGGGCTACACTTAATGGCGCAAAAGCATTGGGCGTTGATGATAAATTTGGAAGTTTTGAAAAAGGAAAAACGCCGGGGATTAATTTAATTGAAAATATTAATGATGGACAAATAACACATGCAACAATTAAACGCTTGTTGTAATCAGTTTAAAACTTCCTGTAAAACAGGTAAACTTTTTAATTCTTTAAATTCTGTTATATGCAGCGTAATATATTGAAGTAAACCATCTAAAATTTCCCGCCGTATTTTTCTATTGAGTTTTATGTCTTCCAGATCATTATAAAAATTTATGTGCTGAATTTTTGAAATTGTTTCTGCAATTACACCGGTTATATATTGAAGATGCGAAGGCTCCTGTTCAATAAACATTCCTTCTTTTAAATCGAGAACCGGTGTATCTTCTGAAAAATTTCCCTGCAATTGAAAACCTGATTCTGTTGCAAGATGCAGTGCAAAATATAAAGGAAGATTGGCAACAATTGTATCTGAAGATTTATCAGTTTGCATTAAACTTCCCTCCAATAAATAAAATAATTCGGCATTGGCTTCAGGTTGTTTAATACTGCGATGAAATAGTTCAATGATAAATTGTGCAATAGCATTACGCACTACGTCAAACAAAATATTATTGTATAAATAACTCCATTTATATTCTTTAATGAACTGAAGATTTTTGAGATTGTTATGATATATTTCCAAATCAAGCATTACCGCAGGTTGAAAATACATTTGCTTTGATTGCTTTTGTTTACCTGATTGGCGCACACCTTTTACAATGTAATTCTGTAAACCAAAAAGCTCAGTATAAATTGTGGTAATTACACTTGTTTCACCATATTGTATAGTTCGTAATACAATGCCTTTTGTTTTATGCGTCATAATATTTCACGCAAAGAAAATTAAGTTAGCAAGAAAGAAATATTTAAAAAGGAAAAACCTTGTTGCAAGAACTAAAGCTATTCCAAGTCTTTTATACATCTGAAACCCACGTGGCATAATCCAGTTTCCGGAGTTGATGAAGATGTATTACCAATTTTATATCCGTGGCAAATTTTCCAGTCGCATAAACAAGAGCCACCCATTTGTAATTTTTCTGCAGTTTGCCCTATTGTATCATTAGGATTTTTCCAATCCTGAATCCATTCCCAAACATTTCCGCCCATATCAGTTAAACCAAGCGGCGTTTTACCAAAATATCCAACGGGAGAGGTAAAAGCAAAGCCATCAGCAACAGTATTAAGTGCCGGAAAACTTCCTTCCCAAACGTTCGCTTTATATTTTCCTTTTTCAATAAGCGAATCGCCCCACGGATATTTTTTATTGTATTTACCATCAGCATTCATTGCTGCATAAATCCATTCTTCTTTTGTAGGTAACCGTTTATGTGCCCAATCGCAATAAGCTTCAGCATCATGCCATGAAATTTGTGTAGCAGGTTGATTGGGCAGCGCAGCTGGTTTGGAAATTCCTAAAGGATACAAATAATCTGCACCAGCAACAAGATTCCAGCTATGTGTTGTAGTATCGAACACACCAGAATTACCAAATTTTTGCGCTTCTGTTACATAATTCGTTGCTTTTACAAATGCATCGAACTGAAAAACTGTAACAGGTGAAACATCTATAAAAAAGGGTTTCATTTTTTCACCGTTCTTATTTGTTCCGGCATGTACTGTAATCATTCCTTCCGGTGGCTGAACCGGTTTAGATTCAGTACAACTAATAGCACAAGCGCAAAGCAAAGCAACAATAGTAAAAATTTGTGAACGGTTATACATAATAAATTGAGTGTAAAATTCAGCTTTTAATTGTTATAAATTTAAAAATTGTAAAGCATTTAAAGTTTATAGCAGCTTTTTAGTTGAATTCTATTAATTTTGCCGTCCTTTCACCGGAACAGTATAGTAGCTGTTGCCAGTAAGTTTAAATATTAGTAAAAATTTTTTTATGAAACGGACATTTCAGCCGCATAATCGTCGCAGAAAAAGTGTACATGGCTTTCGTAAACGTATGCAAACTGCAAACGGGCGCAAAGTTTTAGCAAGTCGCCGCGCAAAGGGGCGCAGAAAACTTTCAATTTCTGATGAAAGAACACTTAAGTAGAAATATCAAATAAATAATTACATTAAAGCCTCAATTATTTATGAGGCTTTTTTATTTAGATGTCTGTTAAACAATTTTCATATAGAAAAAAAGAAAAGCTAAAAAGCCGTAAACAATTAGAACGGATTTTTACAAAAGGTAAAAACTTTACAATTTTTCCTGTAAAAGTTTTTTTTATGTTTGATGAAGAGCAGAATTATATTTTAAAAACAGGTGTTGGTGTAAGTAAAAAAAATTTTAAAAAAGCAGTTGAACGAAACAGAATTAAGCGTTTATTGCGGGAAGCTTATAGAAGAGAAAAACCCATATTATTAAATTGCCTTGCTAAAAACAAAAAGCAAGTTGCTTTATTTTTTTTATACATTGATAAAAGCTTACCGGATTTTAATTTAATTCAAGATAAAATACAGCAGGCAATTAAAAAATTAAAAGATGAATTAAATGAAATGGCTTCTTAAAATACTAAGCTTTCCTTTTATTTTACTTATAAAGATTTATCAGAAAATCATTTCTCCTGTAATTGGTCCACAGTGCAGGTTTATACCTACATGTTCTAATTATGCAATAGAAGCTTTAAAAAAATATGGTATTTTAAAAGGAAGCTGGCTTTCAATAAAAAGAATTTCAAAATGCCATCCGTGGGGTGGCAAAGGTTATGATCCGGTACCCTGATCTTCATTTTTATCTGTAACTCCTCTGCCCGTTTTATGTTGCAATTCATCTATACGTTTTGAAGCTTCTGCTTTAGATAAATTACTATTAAAAGGTTCATTTGCTTCATCCGACAAAGTTTTCAAATAAGATTTTTGTGCACCTGTCATTGGCTCAGCACCGGTTATCCATTCATCAGGATTTTTTTCTGCATTTGATGTTGCAGAAGGATCAGGTTCAGGAATGTATGGTTTTTTATCATCATCTTTTTCATTAATATTTTCAGGCATAAATTTTTTTATATAGATGCAAAAAGCAAACCAAGAACGAAACAATTATTTATTAATCATGTTAGTAATAAAAAAATTGTATGAAAAAAGAAGAAGAACAAAATGAAGCGTATAAAAATTTCAAGTCATTGGTAAATATGAATGCTTCTCAATTGGAAAAGTGGTTAAAAACAGAGGAATCAAAAAATACAGGACTGGACAGCGGTGATGGTGAAGCCATTGGGCATAAATCCGGCAAAAAAATAATTGCTATTTTAAAAAAGAAAAAAGCTGAATTAACTGCGGCAGATTATAAACATATGCATAAAGTAATTGCTTATATAAGCCGTCATAAAGCACAAAAACCTAAAGGTGATGTAAGCGAAACCAAATGGAATTATTCTTTAAAAAACTGGGGCTACGATTATTCAAAAAAATAAAACCTGCAAGATGCATGCACTTACAGGTTTTATATATTCAATAATAATTATACACCTAAACTCCAGCCATCGCGATATGTGCGTTTTACAAACTGGTTTGCATCATCAAAATTTGTGATTTTCATATTGTCTCCATCCCAAACCAATTGTATATGCTGACCAGGAAAATCCCAATTACCCTGTGCATTTTGCTTTCTTACATTATAACTTCTTATAGCAAGATTGCCCATTAAAACACTTTCTGTAAGCGGACCAGCCACATCAAACCTTGAACTTAAATTATTTGCTGCATCACTTCCGTAACCTGCAATAGCTGCTTCTACCCACGCAGCATAGTGACCATCATCTCCGTTTGGAACACGCGCAATAGTTTGCGGAACTTTTGTTGCGGCTGTTTTTGATGTGGGTAGTAATTGCGGATTAACTCCGTAAGTGCCAGCCATCATATTTCCTTTGGTACCCATAAAAATTATTCCATTCCCGCCATCTCCCATTTCTTCATTTGGTCCTAATTCAGCAGGGCGTTCCGGTTGAATACCACCATCCATCCAATGCAGTTTAAGTTCATGTTTTTTGTCTTTTTTATGCTGATCTTCTGCTTCAAAAGTTAAAATAATATGAGATGAAACCGGGCCACTATCAGGAAAATAAGCCTTTTGCCAGTTGGCAATATATCTTGTAGAAACACTGCATTCAGCAAGTTTTGGATAACCTAAACCTAATACGGCAAATGCAGGCTGCATAATGTGACAGGCCATATCACCTAACGCACCCGTACCATAATCCCACCAACCGCGCCAGTTAAAAGGCACCACATTATCTTCATACTCACGCTGGTTTGCTGTACCCAGCCACAAGTTCCAATCAAGCCCCTGCGGAACTGCAGGTTTTTCTGTTGGCCAAGCAATGCCTTGCGGCCAAACCGGCCTGTCAGTAAAACAATAAATAGTATGTATATCGCCTACAATACCTGCTTTGTACCAATCAATCAATTGACGCACACCATCACCACTTGCGCCCTGGTTGCCCATTTGTGTAACAACTTTGTATTTATGTGCTGCCTGCGTTAGCATACGCGCTTCATAAATATCATGCGTTAAAGGTTTTTGTACGTATACATGTTTGGCTAATTGCATGGCTGCCATTGCTGCCACAGCATGGTTATGATCAGGAATAGAAACTGAAACTGCATCAATATTTTTTTGTTCTTTATCCAGCATTTCCCTAAAATCTTTATAATATTTTGCGTTGGGAAATTTTTTCCTGCTTTCTGCAGACTGCCTGTCGTCTACATCACACAACACACCAATATTGGCTTTACCACTTGCAAAAAAATGATTGATATCATCAGCGCCTTTACCACCTGCACCAATAGCTGCAACGTTTAATTTATCGCTGGGTGCAATGTATCCTTTACCCAAAACATGTCTTGGAACAATATAAAAACTTGCAGCTGCAAGTGAAGCGTTTTTAATAAAGTTTCTGCGTGAATTGTCGTTTAAATTAATGGCATCGTTTTCCATTTGGCATTTAATTAAATTATTAAAAGATAAATTGAACGCATGAAAGGTAAAACTGATGAAGCAAAAGAAAAAATTTGCTTACTGTATTTATGGCTTTGCTGCTGCTGGATGTGGCAGAATAAATGTTTGACCGGGAAAAGCAAAGTCAATTCCTTTTTCTTCAAAGGCATCCAATATTGCGAGATAAATATTTTGCTGCGAATTTAAAAAAATCTTGTAATCCGAAGAATCAATAAAATATAATACTTCATAGGATAAACTAAAATCGCCAAAAGCAGTAAGATGGCAACGATCAAAATTTGCATGCTCCTGGCTGTTAATAATTGATTCAATAAGTTTTGGTAATGTTTTTAATTTTTCCGGTGCCGTATCATACCGAACATTTAATTTAAAATTTACGCCGCGGCGCTGCAGCCGTTTAATATTTTTTATGGTTGATTTTACCAGCTCTGTATTCGGCATAATTAATTGCTCGCCTGAAACGCTTCTTATATGCGAGGTTTTTATACCGATATGTTCAACCGTACCGGAAATATTATTTACAGAAATTGCATCACCAATTTCAAACGGCTTATCAAAAAATATTACAAAATAGCTAAACAAATCTGTAAGAATATTTTGTGCGGCCAATGCAATTGCAATACCGCCAATACCGAGACCTGTAATTATTGTTGTGATATTATAACCAAGATTTTCAATCAGCATTAAAATTCCGGCAACCCATATAAGCACTTTAACAACAATAAGAATTCCGCTGAGGTGTGTAATACGTTCTGGCGGCTCTTGTTTGCGTTGCATATACAACAGAACAGACAGATGTATTACATGATTAATAAAGCGAATAAAATAATACGCCGTAATTACAGCTATCACCACTTTTAAAACATGTTCTGCATGTGGCGTAAAATTCAGCTGATCAATTATTGCGTATGAAAAACTGAACAATAAAAAAGGAAGTATAAATTTTTCTGCAGCGGCAATAATTGCATCTTTAAGTTCTGATGTTGTGTGCCCTGTAAATTTTTTAAGTAATGCAATAATAAATTTTTTCAGCAGCTTAAAAATTATCCATAGCACAATCAGTTCGCCCAATACAATTGCATACATGCGTACAGAATTTTGCCACCATATTTGCTGTAAAAAATTGTTCATAAAATTCAGTGCAAAAATATCTGCATTACATCATAATAAAAACATAAGCTCCCATACTTTAAAATCACATTCTTATTTTTGAACGCATCCATGAAAAAATTTCTTCGCATATTCATTTTAATTAGTCAGCTATTTGTTTTTGTTCATCTGCTGGCGCAGAAAAATTATCCGCAAAATTATTTCAGAGATCCATTAAATATTCCAATTCAGCTTGTTTCAAATTTTGGTGAATTAAGAGTAGATCATTTTCACATGGGTCTTGATATACGAACACAATCCCGCGAAAACCTGCCTGTATTTGCAGCCGCAGATGGTTATGTAAGCAGAATTAAAATTGAAAAATACGGTTATGGAAAAGCGATTTATATAACGCATCCAAATGGATATACAACTTTGTATGCACATCTAAATTCTTTTTATGATGTGCTTGAAAAGTATGTAGAAGAAAAAGAATATAAAGATGAAACCTGGGAACAGGATTTTACGCTGCCTGCAAATTTATTTATTGTAAAGCAAGGACAGTTTATTGCAAACAGCGGCAACACCGGCGGCTCGCAGGGACCACATTTACATTTCGAAATCCGTGATACAAAATCAGAGAACAATTTAAATCCGTTGTTATTCGGTTTATCTGTGCCTGATTCAAAAGCACCGCAATTATATGAATTGTATTGGTTCGACAGGCGCTATAGTGTTTACAATGTACAACCACAACAAATTTCAATCACGCATAAATTAAATGCGTATAAAACAACTGCTGCTGTTGTAAAAGTTGGTTCTCCCGTTATAAGTTTTGGATTTCGTGCAGAAGATTTAAACAATAATTCAATATTTAAATTTGGTGTATATCATGCACGTTTAAGCATGGATGATTCTTTGTTGTTTGAATATAAACTAAATGATTTTTTGTATGATGATAGCCGTTACGTAAATGCATGTTTAGATTATTCAAAATGGGTAAGCAACAATTTAGGTATTCAGTATTTAAGCGTATTGCCCGGTAATCATTTAAAAATTTTTACGCCGCTTGAAAGCGATGAAAAAATTCTATTAACCGATACATCAAAACATAAAATTAATATTGAATTAAGTGATGAGAAAAACAATATAACTTCTATTGATTTTTTATTGCAGTATAATAGCGCATTGAATAAAGATTATTCATTTAATAATGATGGTTTTGTTTGTATGCCCGGTGAAGTAAATAATATTCAAACTGTAAATGCAAGTATTCATTTTGATGAAAAAGCTTTTTACGATGCGCTTTCACTTTCTGTTACAGAAACACCTGCATTAATTTCAACACAGGTTTCACCAACAATTCACATCGGTACACATTTAATCCCTGTACATGATGCTTACGATGTTTCAATTAAATTGAATAGTGATGTGAGCAGCTTATTAAAAGATAAAGTAGTAATGGAATTAAAAAGTGGCACTTCTGTGTATGTTGAAAAAGGTAACTGGAAAAACGATTATATGCATGAATCATTGTATGATTTGGGTGATGCGCGGTTGTTAATAGATACTATTGCGCCGGCTATAATGTCTGTCGGTTGGAAAAATAATTCATTGTTTAATGCACAACGAACGCTTACAATAAAATGTACAGATAATTTAAGCCGCATTGAAAATTTTACAGCAACGCTCGATGATAATTGGTTGATGTTTGCAAAAAAGAATGATTATTTTATTTATACGTTTGATGAACATTGTAAAAATGGCAATCATATATTAATAATTAAAGCAACTGATGTTGCGGGAAATGTTGCAACACAAACTTTTAATTTTACAAAACAATAATTTATATGATAACATTAGCTGCGGGCATGAAAGCGCCTGCATTTAAAGGCAAAGATCAAAATGATAAAACAGTTTCCCTTGCAGATTATAAAGATAAAAAAGTTGTGTTGTTTTTTTATCCGGAAGATGATACACCAACCTGCACAATAGAAGCGTGTAATTTAAGAGATAAATATGCTTTATTGAAAAAGGAAGGTTTTGAAGTGTTAGGTGTTAGTCCTGATGATTCTGCAAGCCATAAAAAATTTGAAAAGAAATTTAATTTGCCATTTACATTGGTTGCAGATCCTCAACATAAAATTATTGATGCGTATGGTGTTTGGGGCGAGAAACAATTGTATGGAAGACATTATATGGGTTTGCACCGCACCACATTTTTGATTGATGAAATAGGCATTATACAAAAAATTTATTTAAAGCCGCGTAATAAACAACATGCAGAAGACATTGTAAAGTTTTGGAGAGAAGAGGTGAAAAAATAATCAAATCAAATTTTTTCCGGTTCGAAAGCAAGTGCCCTTAAATAAAGCTATTTGTTGATTTTTCTGATTTGTTACATTAATAGAATAAACACCTGTACTTTTCCCGTTATGAATTTCTTTTGTTTCAGCAATTAATTCGTCGCCCACATTTACCTGTTTTAAAAAAGAAATATTGCATTCAAGTGCCAGCGATAAATTGTTACGATTGTTGCATGCAAATGCCAAAGCACTATCAGCCAAAGAAAATATAATACCGCCATGTGCCACCTGAAAACCATTCATCATTTCCTGCCGTACCATCATAGCTACTTTAGCATAACCATCTTTAACCTCAAGAATTTTTATATCTAACCATTGACTAAATGCATCCTGGTGCATCATGTGATCTACAACTGAAATTGCACTTTTATCTTCCATTTATTCTCCTTTAAATTCTGGTTTTCTTTTTTCTAAAAAAGCCTGCACGCCTTCTTTAAAATCTAATGTTGCTGCAGCTTCTTTTTGCAAATTATCTTCAAGTCTTAACTGGTCTTCAAAATTTTTAAATGTTTCATTCAATGCTTTTTTTGTAAGCCATAATGCGCGTGTTGGCATATTGGCTAATGTTGTTGCAATTTTTTTTGCTTCATCTTCAAATACATCATTAGCAAAAAATTTATAGATCATGCCAGAATGTTCTGCTTCATCAGCGTTTATTTTATCACCTAACATCATTAAAGCACTTGCTTTTTGAAAACCTGTTAATCTTGGTAGAAAGTATGTTCCGCCGCTATCCGGAATCAAACCAATTTTACTAAATGCCTGAATGAATGAGGCTGATTGATTGGCAATGACAACATCGCAACACAAAGCAATATTAGCGCCGGCGCCGGCAGCAACACCATTAACTACAGCAACAACAGGTTTTTTAAGATAGCGTATTTTTTTTATAATAGGATTGAATTGTTCGCTCAAAATTTTTTCCATTCCTGTTCCGTCTGGGTCGATCACTTCTACCAAATCCTGCCCTGCAGAAAAAGCTTTTCCACTGCCTGTTATAGAAACACAGCGAACTTCTTTTAAAGCATTGCATTCATCTAATTTTTCCTGCAGCATTAAAGCCATTTCGCGGTTAAACGCATTTAATTTATCAGGCCGGTTAAGCGTAATAAAACCAATATTATTTTTTATTTCAAACAAAACAACTGACATATTAATTTAAGTTTATAAGCTCCAAATAAAACTGCTTTAGACTAAAGATTCAATGGCATTTAAAATAATCGAATGGTTCTTCACAATTATTACATTTATATAAAGCCTTGCATGCAGTAGAACCAAAACGGCTGATCAATTGTGTATTATATGAACTGCATTGCGGGCACCCAATTGCTTCTTCTGCAGCAAATAAATCAGGTGTGCAAACCTGTTGCTGTATGTTTGGCGGCGCAATGCCATAAGCTTTTAATTTTTGTTTTCCTGTTTCACTCATCCAATCAGTCGTCCATGCAGGTGATAAAACACTTTTTATTTCTATATTATTAAAACCATTTTCAAGTAAAGCCAACCTGATATTTATATTGATTACATCCATTGCCGGGCAACCGCTGTATGTTGGTGTGATTGTAATTTTTATTTTGTTTGATAATTCTATTTCAACATCGCGTACGATTCCCAAATCAATAATTGATAAAACCGGAATCTCAGGATCGGTAACTGTTTCAAGAATAGATAATATTTTTTTTTTAGTTTGAACCATAGTAGCGCTCGGAGAGTTGAGATTTACCAAATACTATTTGGATAGGCTCTTTGTAAGAACTGCATTTCAGCAAGAATATATCCTAAATGTTCTGTATGAATACCTTGTTTACCACCTTTTTGCGTAAATATATTTTCAGGAACAGATAAAGTTGCCTCTGTAAAAATCTCTTCAGTTTTTTTATACCACGCATTTTTGAGTGCAGTAACATCAACGGCAATATTATTTTTTATCAAAGCATTTTCATAATCTGCGTTTATAAATAACTCATCAACATAAAACCATAATTCGCTAATTGCATTTATCATTCGCTGATGACTTTCTTCAGTTCCATCACCCAAACGAATTACCCATTCGCTGCTCCACCTTAAATGATAAATAACTTCTTTTAAAGCTTTTGCTGCAATTGCGGCGAGCTGCTCATCTTTACTATTCCGTAATTCTTGGTATAATAAATATTGATAATTACTGAATATAAACTGGCGCAAAATTGTTTTGCCCCAATCGCCATTTTTCTGTTCAACTAATAAACAATTTTTAAAATCGCGGTTGTCTCTTAAAAATGCAAGCGAGTCTTCTGTTGCATCATCACCAATTAAAGATGCGGCGTATTGATAAAAATTTCTTGACTGCCCTAACAAATCCAGCGAAATATTTGTAATTGCGATATCCTGTTCCAATATTGGTCCATGCCCGCACCAAGCACTGTTTTGTTGTGCAAGAACTAATGTATTGTCTGCGAGGTGAAGTGTGTAGTTTATTAGTGAATAATTCATAAATAACTCCCTTTAGGGTTGGGGCATCACATGTGTTTTAATTCATCAGGCAAGTTATAAAAGGTAGGGTGGCGAAAAATTTTATCAGAAGCTGGTTCGTAAAAGGTTTCCGCATCGTCTGGGTTTGATGCATGAATATATTTGCTTTCAACAACCCAAATACTTATGCTTTCATTACGGCGTGTATAAACATCACGCGCATTTTCAATTGCCATTTCTGCATCCGCTGCATGCAAACTTCCTGCATGTTTATGATCAAGACCTTGTTTACTGCGAATAAAAACTTCCCATAACGGCCAATTCTTTTCATCTTTGTTTGGTGTAATATCTTTTATTCCTCCTGATGTGTCTTCGGGAATATCACCATAATAATATTTTCTTATAAATGATTGCATTAAATAATTTTACCAGGCGGCCTGTGTCGCATGTTTGTTTATTTTCTTTTCTGCATAAACTGCGGCAGCATCTCTAACCCACTCGCCATCTTCATGTGCATTGCGCCGCGCTTCCAGTCTTTCCTTATTACAAGGACCATTGCCTTTTACTACATTCCAGAATTCAACCCAGTCTATTTTACCAAAATCAAAATGCTGTGTTGATGCATTCCATTTTAAATTTTCATCAGGCAAATTCATTCCCAATACTTTAACCTGTTCTACACACATATCTACAAATTGCTGCCGTAATTCATCATTGGTTTTTCTTTTGATTTTCCATTTCATGCTTTGATCTGTGTTAGTGCTCTCGCTATCTTTTGGACCAAACATCATTAATGATGGCCACCACCAGCGATTAATTGCATCCTGGCACATTTCTTTTTGTGCATCGGTTCCTTTACTTAACGTTAGCAGTACATCAAAACCTTGCCGCTGATGAAAACTTTCTTCTTTACAAATGCGTACCATAGCACGGGCATAAGGACCATAAGAAGCACGGCACAACATCACCTGATTTAAAATTGCGGCGCCATCAACCAGCCAGCCGATTGCACCCATATCTGCCCATGTTAAAGTAGGATAATTAAATATGGAAGAATATTTTGCTTTGCCACTATTAAGATCATTTATAGTTTGTTCGCGTGTTATACCTAAAGTTTCACATGCAGAATACAAATACAGTCCATGCCCGGCTTCATCCTGTACTTTAGCAAGCAAAATAGCTTTTCGTTTGAGAGAAGGTGCACGGCTTATCCAGTTTCCTTCCGGTAACATACCTACTATTTCACTATGCGCGTGCTGACTTATTTGCCTTACTAAAGTTTTGCGATAAAGCTCGGGCATCCAGTCTTTAGGTTCAATTTTTATTTCTGCATTTATTTTATGCTGAAACATTTTTTCAAAATTTTGTAAACTCATATTTCAATATTCATTACAAAAATAATCAAAATAAAAGAAGCGCTAACGATTGTTAGCAACAGTTATAAGTCAATTAATATAATTATAGCATTGTTAAAAATTTGAAATAATTTGCAGCAGTAACATTATTTCATTTGTCTGTTTTTATGGAAACAATTATGCTTGTTCACAATTTCCATAACTTTTATTAAATCAAAATAAGATAACTAAGTTGTTTGCCTCAAGTAAAGAATGTGGAATACTAAATTCTTGTCTATGAATATTTGCTTGCATTTAATACTCAAATTATAGTTTACAATATTTTTTATCACTAACCAGAAAATATGAATCATTTTAAACACAAATGTTTTTTAGGTCTAAGATTGTTCCTGATGATGTGTATTCTTACTGCTTTCTATTCAAAAGTGCATGCACAAAACCCGGTTACGGGCACCATAACTGATTCAAGCGGTAACCCAATAGCGGGTGTATCTGTGCAGAAAAAAAATTCAAAAACAGGAACTGTTACAAACGCGCAGGGTGTATTTACTATTTCAGTTTCAGGATCTGATGTAGTTAGCTTTTCTTATGTAGGTTATCAACCACAAGAAGTTGCTGTAAATGGAAAAACCATTATAGATGTAACACTGATTGCTGCACCATCTCAATTAAATGATGTTGTAGTTGTTGGTTATGGTACACAAAGGCGACGTGATCTTACGGGATCGGTTGCATCGGTATCAGGTTCGGAACTTGCCAAACAGCCGGTAACATCTCCTACGCAGGCATTGCAGGGTAAGGTCGCGGGCGTGCAGGTAATAAGTTCAGGTCAACCTAATTCTTTGCCAACGGTTAGAATAAGAGGTACAGGTTCAATTTTGGCTGGAGCAAATCCTTTATACGTTGTGGATGGAGTAATAACTGATGACATAAGAAATATTAATTCTGCAGATATATTAAGCATGGATGTATTGAAAGATGCATCTGCTACTGCTATCTATGGTATGCGTGCTGCTAATGGTGTATTGATAATCACTACAAAAAAGGGACGCACCGGAAAAATGATTATAAGTTATGATGCAAGTGCGGGTGCAAAAGAAGCAAGTCATCTTGTAAATATGGCAGGCGCAAACCAATATGCTAACTATATTAATGAAGCAAATATTTATTATGGTTCAGGAGATAGTTCAATAACAGCAGCAAAATTAGCTAATGGAGGTAATACAGATTGGTTTGATGCTATTTTAAGAAGAGGTTTCTGGCAAAACCATAATGTTTCTATATCTGGCGGAAGCGAAAAAATAAATTATTTCTTAAGTGCAGGATATATAACAGAAGATGGCATTGTACAGAATAATAATTTTAACAGGTTTACTTTACGCTCGAACAACGAATATAAAATAACCAGTTTTATAAAATTATCTACTCTAATTTCTTATAGCAGGGGCGATTTGCATGATGTTGCTTTAGGCGTTTTTAATGAAGCCTATCGCGCCGCACCTTATGTTATACCACAAAAGAATGGTTTTTATGGAAACACTTCTTTATCAAACAATGTTGGTAATCCTTTGGTTGATCTTAATGAAAATTATAATAAAGGGCTTGATAACAGATTGCAAAGCACTGTAGCACTCGATATAAATCCTTTCAAATGGTTAACCTATCATTCCAGCTTCGGAAGTGATCTTGATTTTTATAATAATCTTTCTTACGCTTATCAGTTCGATAATATTGGCGACAATACTATTTTTATTGAACAAGGTGGTAGTCAGGTAAGGAAAAATAGCTCTCTAACTATAGCAAGAAACAATGCTACACGTTGGGTTTGGGATAACACTTTTACTGCTAACAAATCATTCGGTAAACATAATTTTTCTTTACTTGCCGGAACAACAGCGGAGTCTTACAACCTGAATGTATTAAATGGATCCAGATCAAATGTGCCAGCTGATAAAAATGAGTGGTATCTCGGCACAGGAATTTCAGCTACGGCGAATAATGATAATACAGGTGATAAATATCAACGCAACTCTTACATAGGAAGATTGAACTATAACTTTGATAGCAGGTATTTACTTACTGCTACTTTCAGGGCAGACGGAACTTCTAAATTCGGTCCGGGTAATCACTGGGGTTATTTTCCTTCAGTGGGTTTAGGTTGGAACATATCAAGAGAAGCCTTCATGGCAAATCAAAAAATATTTAATAATTTAAAAATACGGGGCAGCTATGGTGAGGTGGGCAACGATCAAATTCCTTCCAATACTTATCTTAATATTGCCAGTATAAACTTGCCATACTTTTTTGGTAGTTCATATAATTCCATTACTACAAGTCAATTTTATGGCATTGCTTTTACCCAGCTACCGGATCCTAATGTAAAATGGGAAACCACAAAGGAATTTGATCTCGGATTAGAATTTGCTGTTTTAAATAACAGGCTTTCCGGAGATGTGGATTATTATGATAAACAAGTTCATAATGCATTAATTCAAATAAACATTCCTGGCACATTGCCTGATGCAGATTCAAAATATATAACTAATGCTGCAAGTTTTGAGAACAAAGGTATTGAGGCTGTTTTAGGTTGGAAAGATAATATCTCACGCAATTTTAGTTACAATATAAGCGCAAACGCTTCTTTTAATAATAACAAAATAACTGGTTTAAATGGTGGTCAGCCTTTATCAGATGGAGGTAATAGCAAAGGATTTACCACGCTTTCGGATAATGGTCAGCCGGTTGGCAGTTTTTATCTGTTACAGTATGATGGAATATTTCAAAACGATGCAGATATAGCTAAATCTGCACAACCAACTGCTTTACCAGGTGATATTAGATATAAAGATATTAACGGTGATGGGAAAATTGATGATGATAATGACAGGGTTTTCTCCGGCTCATATCAGGCAAAAATAACTTACGGAATTAATGGAGGCATTACAGTTATGAATTTTGATTTGAATTTTGGCGGATATGGTACACAAGGCAGCAAAATTTATAATGGTAAAAAGCAATCAATAGGTGCCGATCCAGGAGATAACGTTGAAGCTAAGATTGCCAATAATAGATGGACACCGAACAATCCAAATTCAGGAATACCAAGAGCTACACTTACTACACTTCTTAACTCAACTTACTTTCTTGAAAGCGGTGATTTCTTTAGAATTAATAATCTTTCAATAGGCTATACAATTTCAGCCAGCGTTTTATCCAAATATAAAATTTCATCATTACGTATTTATGCTACGGCGCAAAACCTAGCAACTATAACACATTATTCCGGTTTTTCACCCGAAATAACAAGCAGTACCCCGCTTAATGCAGGTATTGAATTAAATTCTTATCCATCAACCAGAACATATGCTTTTGGTGTTAACTTATCATTTTAATAAAAATTAATATGAAGAATAGAATATTGTTTTTAATTACGCTTGTTTCTTTTTTACTTTTTGGCAATAGTTGTTCAAAAGGTTTTTTGGACGTTCCACCGCAAGGCCAAATTGATGAAGGGGCAGTTTTAAAAGATCCATTAGCTGCCCAAAACCTTGTAACAGGTGTTTACAATTCTCTATATCTTGGTGGTTTTGGCCCAACAACAGTAGGGTTTTTATATTATGTAACAGTTGAGGAAGCTTCTGACGATGCTGATCCGGGAAGTCTGCCAGGTGATAATTCTCAGGGGGAACTGATTCACAATTTTACAATAACGCCTAACAGCTTTTTTTTCGATAATCTCTGGAAAGGATATTACACCGGTATTAACGATGCCAATAAAGCAATTGATTTGCTTAATAAAGCAACTTTTGATCCATCAACTGTTAACCGTTTAAAAGGAGAAGTTAGTTATTTGCGCGGATTATATTACTTTAATCTTGTTCGTTTGTTTGGTGGCGTTCCAAAAATAACTACAGTTCCCGGCGTTGCAGATTTTAACTCAGATTCACTGGTTACAAAAGTTCCGGCTGCTGATATATATGCTTTAATAATAAGCGATCTGCAGTTTTCCGTAGATAATTTACCGGTTAAGGGCGATGTAAATACTGCGCTTGGGCGCGCCAATAAAGATGCTGCTGAAGGCTTGCTTGCAAAAGTATATTTATATCAAAAAAACTGGCAGAAAGTTGCTGACCTTACAAATGATATAATTAATTCAGGTTTATATAGGCTTGTAACCGATAAGGAAGATACGCTTACTGATTATAACCTTA
The DNA here is from genome assembly GCA_964236165.1 of uncultured Parafilimonas sp. Taxonomy (GTDB): domain Bacteria; phylum Bacteroidota; class Bacteroidia; order Chitinophagales; family Chitinophagaceae; genus Parafilimonas. The sequence continues at coordinate 46,507 of CAXSDU010000008.1, forward strand.
TATTCAGAGAGAAATCAGCTGGCGGCGTTGGCGGTAATAATAATACCGAATCAATTTTTGAAGTAAATACCGGCGTTAATATTGGCGAAAATGCTGTTAGCCCTTTATACAGCAATGGGCAAGGTCCCAGAGGCAAGGGTGGTTGGGATGATCTTGGTTTTGGATGGAATAATCCAAGTGCTGATCTTGCTGCTGCTTATGAGCCCGGCGATACCCGTAAAGCAGGAACAATTATTTCTATTAACCCAACAGTAAATCCGGGCGGGCCTGGAAATGTAGGCACAACACTTTGGGATGGTTTTAGAATACCAACACAGGATTAGTACAAAATCCAAGATATAATTACAAAGGTTATGCAAGCGCTATTGCAGAAACACCACAGATCTCAGGCAATAAGGATACAAAACCAAAAAATATCCGAATAATGCGCTATCCTGAAATTTTATTAATGAATGCTGAAGCTGCAATTAATTTAGGTAATAATGCAACTGCAATTAAAGATGTTAATATAGTTCGTAACAGGGCAGGGTTAACTTCTTTAAGTTCAGTAACAATGACTGATGTTTATAAAGAACGCCGCCTTGAACTGGCTATGGAACAAGATAGATTTTTTGATTTAGTTAGAACCGGAAGAGCAGCTTCTATATTAGGACCTCGCGGTTTTGTAACCGGCAAAAATGAAGTATTTCCAATACCGCAAGCTGAAATTGATTTAAGCGGTGGCAAGCTTATACAAAACCCCCTATATTGATTTATGAAAATAATATTTAAAATGCTTAGCATGAAAACTTATAATTTTTTAATTCTTTTTATTGTAGTTGCGGTAATAACTTTTTCAGCTTGTACCAAAGCTGATTATAATGATAATGTAGTTAAAGGTGATCCTCCCCCGGTATCAGGTGGATATACAAATTCAAATCAGGTTGCAGCTTCCAGCTTGCTTGATTACTGGAGCTTTAATGATAGTAAAGGCGATAGTGTATCTAATATTTCACCCATTATTGATAGTAACTCATCTTATGTTCAAGGAATTGAAGGTAATGCGCTACATCTTTCAAATGGCTACTTATTGTACCCAACTATATCTGCATTAAGCAAAGCAGATGCAGTATCAAGTGTTTCAGTTAGCTTATGGTTTTATATACCTGGAAATAATGGCTCTACCTTTTCAGAACTTTTTACATTAGCAAGAGATACAACAAAAGAGACAGACTGGTTAGATATTTTAAATGTTGGTATAGAAACAGGCCAGTCAGTAAGCAATTCATTTACAGATTTACACAGCTGGATTGGTACTTATCCGATGAGTACAAGAAATGGTGGTGATAATATTAATGATTATGGGGCTGCGGGAACAGATTATCAGGTATTTAATGGTGCAAATAAATGGGTTCATTATGTAATGAGATACGATGCAACTACAGAAGACATTGATTTGTTTGCAAACAATGTTAGAGTATCTAATAATAATTTCAGAAACCGGAATGGTTTAGGCCCAATAGTTTCTCCAACGCCGACGCAGGTTTTATTTGGTGCTTTTGCTAACAGCTCCTCTCATTTTCCTCTTTCAGCAACATTAGGCTTTCATGGTTTTCTAAACGGGTCTATTGATGAAGTAAGAATATATAGTAAAGCTCTAAGTGATGCAGAAATAAATGCTTTATATCAGTTGCAAAGGCAGGGTAGATAAATTTAAGTAAATAAAAAAAGCTGCTTTTTGCAGCCTTTTTTATTTACTTAATAATTATTAAAACTTATTATTAATAAGTGCATTTCTAAAATTAAAAACCATCATTCTGGGTAAGCAATGGATTTAAATCTATCTGTTCCTGTGGAATTGGATAAATTAACTGGTATGGCTGAACATTGTAATTAATTGGTTTTCCTTGTCCGTCTTTTTGCGCATTTAATACTTCTATTGCTTTGCCTGTTCTTACTAAATCAAACCATCGCTGCCCTTCAAAAGCAAGCTCAAGTCTTCTCTCATTTGCAATAATATTCAGTACTTCATCGGCATTGGAAGAAGATTTTGGCGCCAGCTTTACACGTGCTCTTACCTGGTTTACAATTGCAAGCGCCCCATCTAAATTATTTTGATGCGCCAATGCTTCAGCTTTTAGCAAAAGAATATCGGCAAGGCGGATTATGTACACATCATTAATGCCATTTGCAGGATCATTAAATTTAGTGAGGAAGGGGTAATGGCCGGCACCCCAAAATTGGTCTGTCCATTGACCCGAAATATTGAGGAATGTTATGGAATTATCTAACCTTATATTATCTCCTTCTGAAAGAAAATCGTTCACTAGATCGTTACTCGGCAAATTAAATTTCTTCCATCCGCCACCTTCATAATTGCCAATAGAGCCGCCTACATTTATAGAAGGAATCCAATTGCCTATAAAATCTCCGGAGCTATAGCCATCATAATTTATTTCCCAAATTGCCTCACTGTTATTTTTATGATTGTTATCCCACAAAAAGCTATAGTCAGAAACAAGTGAGTAACCAGGTGTAGCAAGATTGCAATAATATAAAACTGAATCCCAGTTGGGACTAGGTAAGGTTGCATGTACTTTTGCCAGCGTAGAATTAACTGCCCCTTTAGTAACAATGAATTTTGTTGGTGCTGAACCTACATCTCTCACTCTTGATTTGGCAAACCATAAATCATTTAAAATAGCATCATACACGGTATCTGTTGAGGATTGGGGAACGAGCGTAGAATTAAAAAGAGATTCAGCCGTTTTTGTATCAGAAGGTTTTAGTAATAAAGGTACCCTACCAAATAAACGTACGAGATCAAAATAAACATAAGCCCGTATAAATTTGGCTTCACCCAACATTTCATTTTTTCTGTCTGAAGTGAGCGCCGGGTCAACACATTTTTCTATCTGACTTATCGCTATGTTTGTTTTGCCGATAATAACATAAGCATCACGCCAGTCGCGGGCAGCGTTTCCGTTTAATGATGTTTCTGTAAAAAGGTCTAATGTAATAAGATCAGTGTTATCGCCGCCGGCATAACAATTGTCTGCGCGAACATCACCATTTGCAATACGGTCAAATACATTAAGCTCCAATCCTGCATCATAACCCTTATATTCAGCATATGCGCTTGCAATTGCGTTTTCAGCATCACCCGCAGAGATGGTAGCAGAATTTGTATCAGTTATGATTTGTGTAACGGGCTGCTTATTGAGTATTTTGCTGCATCCGCTAAACACTATTACCACAATGGCAATTAAAAAACTGGTGCCAAAAAATAATTTTTTTTTCATTGTAAAAATTTTAGAATTTATATCAATTCATTGATTATAACGTGATTTATTTTAAACTAATATTTATGCCAACAAGAAATACTTTGGATTGAGGATAGGCGCCATAATCTACACCAATCGAAATATTTCTTTGATCAGAACTTCCATCATTTCCATAAGAATTTACTTCCGGATCAAAGCCTGTATATTTTGTAAGGGTTATTAAATTTTGCGCCGAAATATATATAGATGCTGCGCTTAAACCTAACCGATTTATTAAGTTAGGCTGAAATCTGTATGCAAGCGTAATCGTTTTAAACCGCAGGTATGAGCCATCTTCTAAAAATCTTGTAGAAATTTGCGCATTATCATTACTGTAAGGTTTTGCTCCCGGAACGTTTGTTATATCACCTGGTTGCTTCCACCTGTTAAGCACCGCTGTACTTTGGTTACGTGAATCTTTTAAGCCTTCAGCATCTATTCTTATACCATTAAATATTTGATTGCCTTGTGAGCCTTGTACAAATACAGTAAGATCAAAATTTTTATAAGAAAGATTATTTGTCATTCCATATACAAAATCTGGTTGGGCACTTCCAATTAATTGGCGGTCAGATGGCTTTATTCTTGAATAAGGTACTGCCTTTCCTTCACTATTTAAATATAACTGATCTCCTGTAGCAGGATCAACACCAGCCGCTACATAACCATAAAATTCACCAAGACCATAACCCTGAACTAATCGCGTAGCATAGCCTTTATCATAAATATATCCGTATAAAGCCAAAGCGTTTATTCCATTACCTATTGATAATACTTCGTTTTTATTCAATGAAATATTAAAATCGGTACTCCATGTAAAATCGCGATTAACAATATTCTTTGTTGATATCACAAATTCTTCTCCTGTATTTTTCACAGAGCCCATATTTAATAAAATGCTTGGAACAATTTGGGAGGAAAGAGGCAATCTTACCAGTACATCTTTTGTTCTTTTAATATAAAAATCGCCCGTAAAAGATATCCTTCCTTTAAAAAAACTTGCATCAATACCTATATTGGTTTGTGTGGTAGTTTCCCAACGTAAATCTTCAGAAGCAATAGTTTCTGCACCCGGATTGCCTGTGTTATCAAAACCACTAAGGCTTAAATATTCATAACTGCCAACACCTTCCTGGTTACCGTTTTGCCCCCATCCTGCTCTAAGTTTTAAATCGCTGAGAAAAGCAACATCTTGCATAAAATTTTCCTGTGAAATTCTCCATCCTGCAGAAAAAGAAGGAAAAGTTGCCGTTCTGTTACCGGGTGCAAATTTTGAAGACTGGTCAGAACGGATATTTGCCTGCACTAAATATTTGCCTGCAAAATCGTAACTTATTCTTCCAAGGTAAGATACCAATGCCCAATCATCTATACTTTTAGTTGAAGGTTGTTTTGTTTTGGCTCTTGCAAACATTTGATCCCATGGTTCATGCCTGTATTGCGTATCAACCATAGAAGCAGAAATATTTGTTTGATCGAAATGTGAATTTTGTACCGTCCATCCTGCCAGAGCAGATAAATGATTTTGCCCCCATTGTGTTGTGTAATTTAAGGTTTGCTCACTTAACCATACAAGTGAGTTACTCTTGCTTTGGCTAAGTGATCCCTGATTGTTTCTGCCATCCTGTGTTAAAAACGGGTCTTCAAAATAGGTGTGCAGATCATTTTCATAATCAATTCCAAAACGCGATTGGAAGGTTAATCCTTTATACAATTTTACATCAGCTCCAATATTTGAAATAAGCCTGTCATTTAAATTTTTTGTGGTTGAACCTTCAATGGCTCCTAATGGATTTTCCCAACCTGTTAATGGGTTTTGTGCGATGCTTCCATCAGCGTTATATTTAGGTACAGTTGGCGGCGTACCTAAAGCAGATAACACAACCCCTCCTCTCGCCACACTTGCATTATCGGTTACATCATTATTATGTTCTCTTGAAACAAGCGCAGAAGTTATAAGGGTTAACCAGTTTGTTGCCTTGGTAGTTATATTTATACGACCATTGAACCTGTTAAATTCAGCCGGTTTTATTGTTCCTGTTTGATCATTGTAGTCAAGTGAAATATAATGCTGTGTTTTTTCATTACCTCCGGAAATAGCTAACTGATAATTTACCTGGTTGCCTCTCCTGAAAACCTCATCAGGCCAGTTAAAATTTACTGTTTTAACAAGAGAATCACTTATAGTGCCTTCTCCAAAAGTTTCGTTCATGTATTGCTGATATTGCTGTGCATTCAGAACATCGAACTTGCTGGTTGGAGTTGAAGTGCCATAGTATGTATTGAAATCAATTTGCGATTTTCCTATTGCTCCTTTTTTTGTAGTAATAACAACCACGCCATTTGCAGCCCTTGTTCCATAGATGGAAGCAGAGGCCGCATCTTTTAAAACAGAAATAGATTCAACATCGTTAGGATTATATGCAGAAATATCTGTAGTTGGAATGCCATCCACAATATATAAAGGATCATTGCCTGCACTTATTGATGATGAACCTCTGATTCGGATAGTTAGGCCGGCTCCGGGTTTACCAGAATTTGAAGTTACCTGCACACCGGCGGCCTTGCCCTGAAGTGCTTCCGCAGTATTTACGATTGGGCGGTTAACTATATCTGCTGCGGTTACTACAGAAACTGCTCCGGTTACATTCCTTTTAAGTTGTGAGCCGTATCCGATTACAACAACCTGATCAAGCTGCTTTGAGGATAAGGTTAATTTTATAGTAAGCTGATGCTTACCACTTAGCGGCATTTCAAAATCATTATACCCAATATATGAAATAAGCAGCACGTCCTTATCATCAGCGGTTAATTTAAAAGCGCCTTTACTATCAGTGTATGTACCATTATTTGATCCTTTTACTTTAACCGTTACGCCGGCAAGTGGTTGGTCGCTTTCGCCTGTTACAATACCGGTAATTTCAGCAGGCTGATAAGCAACTGCGCTATCTGCAGCAATAATAACAACAAGGTTATTGTTCAGTATACGATAGCCTAAAGCTGAGTTTTCAAAAAGTTTATTCAAAGCGGGCATAAGATCTAGGTTATCCACGCTGAAATCAATCTTTTTATTCAGAACAATCAGATCATAATTATACAGAAAGCGTACATCAATCTTTTTTTCAATCTTATTTAATATCTGTTTTATTTCTGTTTGCTGAACCCGCAAGGTGATTTTTTGACCATATACTCCTGCCTGAACCTGATAAGCAGTAAATAATAAAATTAATAAAGCAAGCTTCATAACCACAAGCAATTTTAATAGTGGTGAATAGTGCTGCCTTTTATTAAGAGGCGCAATTTTTTTCATATTTTTGAATTAGTAGGTTTTAAAATGTGAAACCGGCATTTGCGTATTTGCACGTTTCCGTTTTAGCATAAGGGAACTGCCAATAATTTGTTTTGACGAACAAATGATAAGCGTTCCCTTTTATTAACCAGATTTATTTTTTATCAACATAAATTTCATTGCCTTTTATTTTATAGGTAAACGATGCTGTTAATTGTAGTGCCTGCAATGCTTCTTCAATAGTTTCATTTTCGAATGTGCCGCTAAACCTGTAAGCAGCAATTGCAGTATTTAAAAAATAAATTTTTATATTGAACCAACGCTCCATTTTAAGCGATAATTGCGTGAATGTATCACCATCAAAAATTAATTTATTATATATCCACGAAGTTTCTACGCGAGCACTGTCAGGTACAAAATTTGAAATGGGAATAATAGAAATTTCTTTTTTATCACCCGCCATTTTTGTATGTTCTTTTAAAGAATCATATTTTATAATTTTAGCGTCTTCTTCATTAAATATCATTTTTTCATGGTCATGTAAAATTATTTTAGGTGCTTTGGGTATATCTTTCCTTTCAACTTCAATAAGACCTCTTAATAAAGTAGCCTCAACTGTATTTTCATCCGTATAAGATTTTACATTAAAAACAGTTCCTAAAACTTTTATATCAAGTTTTGTTGTATGAACAATGAAAGGACGAGCTGCATTTTTTACAACATCAAAAAAAGCTTCTCCTTCAAGATCTACCGAACGTATAGAACTATTAAATGCATCATTATTATAACTAAGTGTACTTCCAGAATTAAGCCATACCACTGTTCCGTCAGGTAAAATTATTTTTGATCTTACACCATCTTTCGCAACAATTACCATTTTTTGATCTGTAGAAGATAATTGTTTGTTTGGTTTTTTGGGTTGAAAAATATAAACAGCAATAACAGCGGTTATAATTGCTGCAGCAGCAACACATATCTTTAACCAGGTACGTTTTTTAGAAGTTAATATGGGAAAATTCGCTAATCGTTCATCCTGGATATTTTGATTTTGTGCAGTACGCAAAATGTAGTTGAAGTGAGAGTCAAGACTTAAATCTTTTTCCGGAATTATGTTTTCATGTGTATTCCAATAACAAGTAAAGAGTTCTTCAAAATATTGAAAAGAAGGGTTTGTATTTAATAGAAACTGTAACTCTTCAAGCTCTTCGTTTGAAGCTTCTCCGGCAAGTTTTCTCATGAACAATGCTATAATGCGATCTTCCGTCATAATAAGCAATCTGGTGTAAAGACACAGTTATGAAATGATAACCTTAAGCCGAAGGCAAATATTTTATTATTATTTTTTGAAAGCAGGGAATGAATGAAAGTCAAGGCTGCTTTGAATTTTTTCGCGTATGCGCTTTACAGCTACCACCATTTGCGCATCAACTGTATTTTCAGAAATATTAAGAATTTCAGCAACTTCTTTATATCTTAAACCGTCTTCTCTTACTAGTTTAAATATAATTTTACAGCGTGGAGGCAAAGTGTTTACGGCTTCATGTATTTTGTTTGAAAGCTCCGCTGTTATCATTTTTTTATCAGGAAGTTCTTCGTTGCTTATTAAAATATCAATATCATTAAATGGCTCAGTTATTTGTTCAAAAGCTTTTCTTGAAATATGATTAAGAGCTGCATTTTTTATAGCAGTATATAAGTACACTTTTACATTTTTAATGTTGATTGCATTTTTTCTATTCTTCCACAAACGAATAAAAACTTCATCAACAATGTCTTGTGAAATATCTCTTGATTTTACAATTGAAAAAGCAAAATAGATTAGTTTTTGAACGTTTGCATCAAATAAATACCTGAAGGCTTTTTCATCGTCTTCGGCAATTCTATGCATAAGCTCGTCAGTTGTTAGAATATAAAAGTTTTCAACTGGCATAACATCGCGATTCTTTTCAATAATAGCAAGTTCTATAAGACAAAAAAAATCAAATATACGCTGCTGCTAATCTTCTTGGGCAATGAAACATACAAGCAATATTAAGCAGCAATTATATTATATCATTACCATCTTCAGTAGAGAATTATTTTAGTTATAAGAATAAAAAAATTACACATTTACATGTTTTAAAAGCCATAAGATATTTACTTAGCTTAATTTTTGCTCATGAAATTGATAATGAAATTTGCTTGCACTTTAATGTTGACTATTATATTTTTTTCATGCAACAAACATGATACAACAACAGAACCACCAATTCAACTACCAAAATCATTCAATTCAACATCAACAATTATCAACGGTCAAATTTATTCTTCTATTTTATATAATGTAAATTTTAGTCCTGTAATAAAAATTGCTTTTGATGCACCAGTTGATGAAACGTCAGTTGCTTCAAGCATATCAATAAAAAATAATAATACGGCGGTTAGCTTTACAACCGCATTTGAAAAAAGTGACACCATACTAATTATAAAACCAATATTATCAGCCTTAACAAAAAATATTATTATAGTTACAACAAGTTTAAAATCTAAAGATGGCGGGGCATTAAAAACAGCAGTTACTGCAACACTTATTTCGCAAATAGATTCAACAAACAAATTCAATCTCATTTCAGATAGTGCTTTGCTTACATTAGTGCAACAGCAAACATTTAAATATTTTTGGGATTTTGGTCATCCGAATTCTGGTATGGCAAGAGAAAGAAATTCATCGGGCGATGTGTGCACAACCGGCGGAACAGGTTTCGGAATTATGAGCATGATCGTTGCTGCAAATAGAAATTTTATTTCAAGAACAGATGCATTAAACCGTATTCAAAAAATCGTATCATTTTATAAAAATAATTGCACAGCTTATCATGGTGCTTATGCGCATTGGATTGATGGCTTAACCGGCGCAACAGTCCCTTTTAGTGCGCAAGATGATGGCGCTGATTTGGTAGAAACATCTTATTTAATGCAGGGCTTGTTAAGTGCACGACAATATTTTTATGCATCAAATACTGATGAAACAAATCTTCGCAGCGACATAAATATTTTATGGAATGCAGTTGACTGGAACTGGTTTCGTCAAAACAATCAGAATGTTTTATACTGGCATTGGAGCCCAAATTTTGGTTGGGCAATTAACCAGCAAATAAGTGGATGGAACGAAGCAATGATTGTTTATGTTTTGGCTGCTTCATCAAATACAAATGCAATTCCAAAAAATGTATATGATAATGGTTGGGCAAAAAATGGCAGCGAGCAAAACGGTAAATCTTATTACGGAATTAAATTGCCGCTTGGCCCAAATCTTGGTGGTCCGTTATTTTTTTCGCATTATTCTTTTTTAGGAATAAATCCGCATCAGCTTTCAGATGCTTATGCAAATTATTTTACGCAGGATACCGCGCATACAAAAATCAATTATAACTATTGCGTTGATAATCCAAATCATTTTTATGGATATAGTAATTCGTGTTGGGGTTTAACTGCAAGCGATGAACAAAACGGATATTCTGCACATGCACCGGATAATGATAATGGAACGATAACGCCAACTGCAGCTATTTCATCTTTGCCATATTCACCAACGGAAAGTATGAATGCATTGAAATTTTTTTATTACAAACTTGGCGATAAACTTTGGGGTGATTATGGTTTTGCAGATGCGTTCAATTTAAATAATTTATGGTTTGCAGATTCTTATCTGGCAATTGATCAGGGACCTGAAATTGTAATGATCGAAAATTACAGATCAGAATTATTATGGAATTTATTTATGAGTTGTCCTGAAATAAAAACGGGAATGCATGCGCTTGGTTTTACCAGTCCTAATTTGTAATTAATAAAATTATAAAAACTATAAAATGCGAGTGAATAAATTTTTATTGTTGATGATAACAGGTTTGACAATGATGAATTGCTCTAAAAGTAACAGCAACAATGGTGGAGGCGGAAACAATAATCCGCCGCCGGATAGTTCTGCTGTTTCAACCGGCGATTCTGCAAATGTTTGGATAACAAAAGCAGATCAATCTTCTTTACTGGCAAAACAACCAGCACTTGCTTTTTTTACGAAGGGAAGCAGCGCAACAAATATTACTGTTGACAGTACAACAACTTATCAATTTGTTGATGGCTTTGGTTATACTTTAACGGGCGGCAGCGCTTACGTAATTAATAAACTTGATGTAACTACGAAAAATAATTTGTTGCAGGAATTATTTGGTAACACATCCAACTCAATTGGTGTAAGCTATTTGCGTATCAGCATCGGCGCATCAGATCTTAATGCTTCTGTTTTTAGTTATGATGATGTTGCGCTTGATACAGCACTTGCGCATTTTAGTTTATCTCCTGATGAAACTGATCTTATTCCTTTATTAAAAGAAATTGTTGCCATCAATCCAAACATAAAAATTCTTGCAACACCATGGAGTTCGCCAATATGGATGAAAGACAATAAAAACTCTGTTGGCGGAAATTTACTTCTTCAATATTATAATCTGTATGCAAAATATTTTTTGAAATATATACAAGCTATGAAAACGGAAGGTTTAACTATTGATGCTGTTGCACCGCAAAACGAGCCATTAAATCCCGGTAATAATCCAAGTCTTGAAATGAGTGCTGAACAGGAATCTGATTTTATTGAAAATAATTTAGGACCGGTTTTTCACGATGGAGGAATCACCACAAAAATTATTTGTTACGATCATAATTGCGATCGTCCTGATTATCCTGAAGCTGTTTTAAACAATGATGTAACTAATAATTATGTTGATGGTTCAGCGTTTCATTTATATGCCGGCGATATAAGCGCACTATCATCTGTCCATAATACTTATCCTTCAAAAAATCTTTATTTCACAGAGCAATACACTTCATCAACCGGTTCATTCAACGGAGATTTTTTATGGCATATAAAAAATGTTATGATTGGTTCAATGAATAACTGGAGTAAAATAGCATTAGAATGGAACCTCGCAAACGATGCAAATTATGAACCGCATACGCAAGGTGGTTGTGATGTTTGTAAAGGTGCACTAACAATTAGCGGTAACAACAATATTACCCGCAATGTTGCTTATTATAATATTGCGCAGGTTTCAAAATTTGTACCTGCAGGTTCAGTAAAAATTTCAAGCACATCTGTAAGTGGTTTATCTAACGCAGCATTTACAACACCGCAAGGCAAAAAAGTTTTAGTTGTATTGAATGATGGTTCTTCGGCAATATCATTCAATATAAAATATAAAAATGCATACTTACCGGCAACTATAGCTCCTGGTTCTGCTGCTACTTATGTTTGGTAATTAAAAATAGTTGACAGACCTGCCAAGGTCTTTTTATTAAGCGATCATTATTAAATTACAATATGGCCAAATACGCATTGCTTCCATTAATATTATTAGTTGCTGCATGTCATTCTAATTCTCAAACGCAACAAACTTCAATCAATAAAAATATTTCTGATTCTGCTTTGTTTGATACAGTTGAACGAAGAACGTTTGAATTTTTCTGGACGGGCGCAGAACCAAACAGCGGCATGGCGCCGGAACGTGTGCATATGGATAATGATTATCCTGAGAAAGATCAATCAACTATTGCAGTTGGCGGAAGTGGCTTTGGTGTGATGGCTTTACTTGCAGGTATTGAACGTGGTTATATTACACGCAAACAAGGTTATGAACGGCTAAATAAAATTGTTTCATTTCTTGAAAAAGCAGATCGCTTTCATGGTGCTTACCCGCATTGGTTGTATGATGAAAATGGTAAAGTGCATCCTTTTGGATATGATGATAACGGAGGCGATTTAGTGGAGACTTGTTATTTAATGCAAGGCTTGCTTTGTGTGCGCCAGTATTTTAAAGATGGCAATGATGAAGAGAAAAAATTATCATTACGCATTGATGCAATATGGAAAGCGGTTGAGTTTGATTGGTATCGTCATGGCAATCAAAACGTGTTGTTCTGGCATTGGAGTCCGAACTATGAATGGAAGAAAAATTTTGCAGTGCATGGTTATAATGAATGTTTAATCTTATATATTCTTGGCGCTTGTTCACCAACGCATGGAATTGATAAAGAAGTCTACGATCAGGGTTGGGCACAAAATGGTGCAATTAATGCAGTAAGTAATTATAAAAATGATACACTGCATTTATTTATGCAAGGCAATCCACCGCATGGCGGACCGTTGTTCTGGGCGCAGTATTCTTATTTGGGTTTGAATCCGCATGATTTAAAAGATAAGTATGCTGATTATTGGAAAGAAATGAGTACAATGGCAAAAATTAATTATAAATGGTGCGTTGATAATCCCAAACAATTTAAAGGTTATGATAAAGATAACTGGGGATTGACGGCGAGCTATTCTGTAAAAGGTTACGCAGCGCATGCGCCGGATATGGAAAATGATTTAGGTGTAATATCACCAACGGCTGCATTATCATCTTTTCCCTATACTCCAAATGAATCAATGGCTGCGATGAAACATTGGTATTTGGATAATACACTTCGCACTAAAATTTTGGGACCTTATGGTTTTTATGATGCATTCAGCGAAACAGCTAACTGGTATCCCAACCATTATCTTGCCATTGATCAGGGACCTGAAATTGTAATGATGGAAAACTATCGCAGCGGTTTGCTATGGAAATTATTTATGAGTTGCAATGAAGTACAGAATGGATTGAAAAATCTTGGATTTAATTTTAAACAATAAAAATAAAGCCTGTACAAAATTATAATATGCATTTGTTGTGCTCACTTGCCTGCAATCTAATGTACAGAGTCTTTTGTAAAATAAGCAGTTTTTCGTAAACAGTAAAATGACTGACAATTATTTTTATTCTGATGTAAATTCTTTATCACCTTCATTTATAAAAAATATCAACAACAAAATATTTGTTGTTGATAAAATCTTCCACATTTATGAATGGAAAGAACATAACTGGTAGGCAACAACACATCTTGCCATTGATGAAGGCCCAATTGTTATAATGATCGAGAACTATCGAAGCGGCTTAATATAGGAAATTGTTTATGCAGATTCCTGAAGTACAGAATGGATTAAAAAATTAGGTTTTAAAAGTCTTTATTTGAATTAGCTGATTTTTCTATCAACCTATCTAACACAAATTCTACTATTGGGCAGAACGCTGCGTTTTTTAAAGTGATGTGCTGTCGCTTAATAAACACATCTTCATTTGTGTATGGAAAGCGTTCGCAATCTGAAGGTCGAACATCATAAATGCTGCAATAATTATCAGCACCAAGAAAAGAACAAGGTGTAGATTTTATAACATAATCGCCGTCATTATCCAGCCGTAAATAATTTTCAATAAACTCACTTTCCTTTTGCTTTAGATGTTTGCTGATGCGTTTTATATCAGGTGTTTTAAAGCGTGGTGAATAATTTTTGCAGCAGGCAGCGCAATCAAGGCAATTTATTTTTGCAAAAGCTTCTTCATGCAATGCAGGCAAGGCTTTCAGCACTTTATTCTTATCAGCTTTTTGTAAAAACTGCTTATATTTTTTTTGTTGTTGTTTATCGTTTTTCCGTTGCATTAGCACAAAAGTATCTCTATAAAAATTTGTAACGCCTCATTCACATCACATAATTTATTTTTGCAGATTCTATATGATAGATTCACTTCGCGAACAATGGCTTATATTAATTTCAATGCCTGTTTATTTTATTATAATCGGGTTGGAATTATTGCTTTCGCATATTAGTCATCGCAAAGCATATACAATAAAAGATTCAGCCACAAATCTTTATTTAATGTTGTTAAATTCAGGTATAGATTTAGCTTTCAGGTTGGCTTATCTCGCAATTTTGCAATACTTTTTTTTACATGCTGTTATGCACTGGCAAAATACTTTTGCATACTGGCTGCTATTATTGCTGGCAGAAGATTTTTTGTATTACTGGCTGCATCGTTTCGATCATGAGGTGCGGCTTTTTTGGGCGGTGCACGTTACGCACCACAGTTCTGAACATCTTAATTTCAGCGTAGGTTTTCGTTCTTCCGTTTTCGAGCCGTTATACCGCTTTATATATTTTATTCCGCTTGCGTGGATTGGTTTTAAGCCGCTTGATATTGTGTTCATGTATTCCGCCACGCAAATTTGGGGCATATTCGTGCATACAAGAATGATAAAAAAAATGGGCTGGCTTGAGTATATATTAATCACGCCATCTCATCATCGTGTACATCATGCTTCTAACCCAAAATATCTTGATAAAAATATGGGAATGTTTTTAGTGATTTGGGATAAGTTATTCGGCACTTTTCAGCCTGAATTATCTGAATCTGCGTATCAGCCAATAAGATATGGATTAACCAAAAACATTGAAAAGCCAAATGCAGTTTCCATTGTTTTTCATGAATGGAAACAAATGTGGAAAGATGCTTTTCAAAAAAATATTACGCTACGCCAACGTATGAATTATTTATTTGGGCCGCCGGGCTGGAGCCATGATGGCAGCCGTTTAACCAGCGAAGAAATGCGTATTTTAGAAAGTAATGTTGATGAAATCAAACCCCAGCCGTTAACTTCAGATTTACAACCGGCTTAGCTTTTCTTTGACTTTACTAAAATTTCAAAACAACCGTTAGTGCTTAACTTTGCACTTCTTTTTTAATTTGTTTTCAACTATATAATTACAAGGATAAGATATGAATTTATTTGAATTGCAGTCGCACGAATTTACAGGCAGGCATATTGGACCAGATGAAAATGAAACACACGAAATGCTGAAAGTTGTTGGTGTAAAAAACGTTGATGAATTAATCAACAAAACTGTGCCTTCATCTATTCGCATGAAAAGTGAATTGAATTTGCCTGCGGCAATGAGCGAGCATGAATATCTTCAGCATATAAAAAATATTTCATTAAAAAATAAGCTGTTTAAAAATTATATAGGTCAGGGTTATTACGATACTATAACGCCTTCGGTTATTCTTCGCAATGTGTTTGAAAATCCGGGCTGGTACACACAATACACACCTTACCAGGCAGAAATTTCGCAAGGACGTTTAGAGAGTTTGTTGAATTTTCAAACTATGGTGAGCGATTTAACTGCACTGCCAATTGCTAATGCATCATTACTGGATGAAGCAACTGCAGCAGCAGAAGCAATGACGATGTTTTTTAATATGCTGAATCGGGATCATGACCACATTGAACGAGCAAAATTTTTTATAGATAATGAGATTTTTCCACAAACAAAAGATGTATTAATAACTAGGGCAACTCCAATTGGTATTGAATTAATTTTTGGGGATTTTAAAACGGCTTCAATAGATAAATCTTTTTTTGGTGCGATTGTTCAGTATCCAAATAACAAAGGTTCAATTGAAGATTATCGTGAGTTTATTAATGAACTGCATAACAATAATGCTTTTGTTGTAATGGCAACAGATTTACTGGCACTTACTTTATTAACGCCGCCCGGAGAATTAGATGCTGATTGTGCGGTTGGTTCTGCGCAACGTTTTGGTGTACCACTTGGTTATGGTGGTCCGCATGCTGCTTTTTTTGCGGCAAAGGATGAGTTTAAAAGAAATATTCCCGGTCGTATAATTGGTGTTAGTGTTGATGCACAAAACAACCGTGCATTACGGATGGCTTTGCAAACAAGAGAACAACATATCAAGCGCGAAAAAGCAACATCAAATATTTGTACTGCGCAGGCTTTGCTCGCAAACATGGCAGCGATGTATGCTGTATATCACGGCGCAGAAGGATTAAAATTTATTGCCCAGCGTGTAGCTGTTCTAACACAAACTATTGCTGAAAGCATTGCTGCACGTGGCTTTCAGCTTGTATCGCTAAATTATTTTGATACAATCACAGTTAAGGTTGATGATATAAAATTGATAAAAGAGAAAGCAGAGCGACAAAAAATTAATCTTCGTTATATTGATAAAAACCTCATTGGT
>CAXSDU010000009.1:0-23263 GCA_964236165.1 uncultured Parafilimonas sp.
CCCACTTTGGATGCATTAAAAATTTACGCAACAACTGCGGCGCATTTTTCTTTACGATGATCTTTTGCTCAAAGTCCATACCGGCGCTGTAACCCCAGTATTCATGCACATTTCGCGCATAACAATAAATGCAGCCATGCTCACAACCGGCATATGGATTCATACTGTAACTCATTCCAACATCCGGGCTTTCTACTTTGTTTACAATTGTTTTTACTTCCTGCTCCAAATAAATTGTTGGTAATGTTTTTTCTTCCCAATCATCTATTGCTTCAATATGTTCTTTGCTTACTTCGTTAACTAAAAATCTATTTTTTGTATTGATCTGGGCGCCACGGCCATGATGATATTGCGTTGTTTCTTCTTTTTCTTTTGGTTGTGGTTTTGCGTTTGGATTATGTGTGATGTCTTTCATAGTAATGAATTTAAAAACGGGAACTAATAATGTTTACGTTACTTTTTTCCTGATAAAAAAAAGTAATAAAAATCATGAACCGATGATATGCAGCACATCGGTTCATTCGCCTTGATTTGGCTTTTGTACTATTGCTTTTTTATGTGTTGTGCTGATTAAAATATTACGAGTGATTGTGGTTTTCTTTCGCAAATTTTCCTAATCTCGTTCAGACAACATCAATAATACCGTTGCTCTTTTCCATATTTATCTTTCTGATTTAATTCGCTTTTCTTTTTTGTAACGAATAAACTTTTTTCCAGTACGTGAATTACACAGGTTACAACACCCCAAACAGTGTTGCGGTCGTCAAAAACAGAAAGCTGTATGTTACCCATTTTTTTGTTGGCGGAAACCAGTTCTGCGCTGTTGAAATTTTTTTGCAGGCGACGTACTAATAATTCACCATCTAATATTGCTACGATTATTTTGCCGCTTACTGCCTTTATACTGCGATCTACAATAAGAACATCACCGCTAAAAATGCCGTCTTCAATCATAGCATCGCCATTCATGCGAAAAAAAAATGTAGCAGGTTTGTTTAAAATAAGTTGTTCATTTAAATCAATACCGCGTTCCATATAATCGTCAGCAGCGGCGCTAAAGCCATTGGCATTAGCGGTTTTTACATCGCGTTGCGTAAAATTTTTACTGCCATCATACACAGCGCTGTAGGTTACTTCTTTTTCCATATTTAAAGTTTTTTGATTAACTAATATTTTTAGTAAAAGTAAACTAAATGAATTAGTTTAGCGTTTTAGTAAGTAGTAATTTTCAAAACCACAAAATTGTATATATATGGAACAGAAATTATTTTTTTTATCAGATTTACAATTTGAACCGCCAAAATTTTTTGAATATTTATTGGTTGTTCATCCCAACGAAGAAATCTTTAGCCAGTTAAAAGCGGAGAAAGAAAATTTTTCTTCAGAATATAATGTAAACATTGCGAAAAAAACACTTCCGCATATAACGATTGCTAATTTTTTAGCAAAAGAAATGATGGAAGAAACATTGATTAAATGGATGCATAAAATTATTAGTCAACAACAAAGCTTTGATGTAATGCTAAATAATTTTAGTGGTTTTCCATCATCCAAAACAGTGTATGCACGCATACAAAATCATGCACCTTTTAAACAACTTGCTGCATCTTTAAAAATCATAAACACTTACATTAATGATAACGGTTTTCCGAATGCCAAGTTGATTAATTACCCGCACATGACGATTGCAAGAAGCCTTCAGCAAAACGTGTATGAAAAGGCGATGATGGATTATTCGCGTAAAACATTCAATGCAAATTTTACAGTGCGTGAATTGATTTTATTAAAGCGCAATAACCAGTTTGATAAATGCAAACAAGTAAGTGTATTTAAGCTGGCACAAAATGAGGAAGTTGTTTGTTAAAATCAGGCAGAAGTTTAAATCAATATTTATAATATTTATTTAGTCCCGCATTATAAATTATATGAAACAATCGATACGATTACAGGAATTTGTGAGCGACGAAAAATTAAGAATGATAAATCATTTGCAGCCGATAGAATATTTATTGGTGTTACAACCAACAGAAGCATTATGGGCTGAAATAAAATCAATCAAAGAAAAATTTGAAACAGATTATCAGTTCAAAGATATGAAGGTTGGAAAACCGCATATAACGCTTGCCATGTTCAAACAATATCCTGCAACAGAAAACCGAATCCTTCAATCATTGCGTAACAATGCAAGAACATTATCACCTTTTAAAGTTGATTTGCTTGACTTTGGCAGCTTTCCAGCACACACAATCTATATAAATATTGTAAGTAAGGTGCCGATAATGAATGCAGTAAAATCATTAAGGCAAGCACAAAAGTTTATGAAGATTGATAAAGACAATAAGCCATTCTTTATAACTGAACCGCATTTAACTATAGCTAGAAAATTACAGCCGTGGCAATATGAAAAAGGCTGGCTCGAATATCAGCATTCAAATTTTCGCGGAAGATTTATTGCTGATCATGCATTATTATTAAGAAGAAAAGCCGGTGAATTTTATAAACCTGTTGAAAAATTTATGTTTGAAGGAATTAAAGAAGAAGTAACACAAAGTGTTTTGTTCGATTGAACTTATAGTATAATTAAAACTTAGAAATTACTATGTACGCCGTAGTTGATTGTAACAGTTTTTATTGTTCGTGCGAAAGAGTATTTCGCCCTGAATTAATAGAAAAACCTGTTGTTGTTTTAAGCAATAATGATGGTTGCATTGTTAGCCGCAGCGATGAAGTAAAAGCATTAGATGTTGAAATGGCAACACCTTATTTTAAAGCGAAAGAAATAATAGAGAAGTATGATGTTGCAACGTTTTCTTCTAATTATAATTTGTATGGCGATTTAAGCTGGCGCGTAATGGAAACATTACGCATAATAATGGGAAAAGAAAATGTGGAAGTATATTCTGTGGATGAAGCTTTTTTAAATGTAGATGCAATTCCGTTTGAAAAACTAGATGAAGCTGCATTGCAAATAAGATTAATGGTAGAACAATGGACTGGCGTTGCTGTTTCTATTGGTGTTGCGCCAACAAAAACACTTAGTAAAGTTGCTAATCATATTGCCAAGCTCGATAAAAAAGCAACCAATTGTGTTACTGTTTTAAAAACATCATCTGATGTAAATAATGCTTTGCATAAAACGCCTGTAAAAGATGTTTGGGGTGTTGGCAGAAAATATGCAGAAAAATTAAGAACATTTGGTATTTATGATGCTTATCATTTAACGCAAATGCCGGAAGAGTGGGCGCGAAAAAATTTGGGTGGTGTTGTTGGTTTACGATTGATTAAAGAATTAAAGTGCGAGCCATTTATTATAATGGATGAAGAACTGGTTCAAAAAAAAATGATTGCTACTACGCGCATGTTTGGTACGCCTGTAAAAGATAAGCAAAGCATTAAAGAAGCTGTTGCAACATATACATCAAGAGCAGCTGAAAAATTGCGCCGTCAATCTGGTGCAGCTTCCGCAATAAGTGCATTTATAGTACCTAAAATACCAAGGGCTGTGGATGGACATTTTACGCACGGACCAATGGTAAGTGATTGCATTATGTTGCCGCATGCAACGTGCGTTACCAGCGAACTTATAAAGGCTGCAATGAAGATTATAGATATGATTTATGAGGAAGGAAAACTGTACAAAAAAGCAGGCGTTATGCTTAGTGGTATTATACAGGACACTTCTGTGCAGGGAGATTTTTTTATTCACCGCTCTGAAAATAATAACCGCATGCTTATGAGCATGATGGATAATATTAATTTTAGTATGCGGGATGATGTATTAAAGTTTGCAGCCAGCGGTACAAAACGCAACTGGAAAATGCGCCAGGAATTTCGAAGTCCGCGTTATACTTCAAGATGGGATGAATTATGTGAAGTGAAGTGATATTAATTTAAAATATCTTCTACATTTTTTTGGATAGTATCTGCAATACGTTGCATTGGTAAATCATTTTCATCTTTACCGAAAGGCTCTTCAATTTCTTCTGCAATTAATTCTAAACTTGCCAGCACATATAAAATAAAAACAACTACAGGTATTATAAAATATCCCAAAGAAAATACATGCCCAATTGGTAAAGTAAGCGTATAAAACAATATAAATTTTTTTATAAAACTGCTGTATGAAAAAGGGATTGGTGTGTTTTTTATACGTTCACATGCGCCGCAAATATCCATGAACGATGATAGTTCAGCATTTAAAAAAAGTAACTGTTCGCCTGGAATTTTTTGGTGCACATGTAACTGCATTAATCTTTCTGTTATTGTTCTTACAATCTGTTCGGGAACATGTTTAAAACGATCGAAATGTGGTATTTCAGGATGATCAAATTCGTCTAATGCATAACGTGTATCTTCTGCCTGCAAATGATTTTTTAATCAAGTGCAAACCGCGGAATCAATTCAGCAAAAAATGCTTTTGTGTTTTTATCTTCTTTAAGTACCAGGCTATTTATTTTTATAGAAAAATTCCGGCTGTTATTTACTAAAGCACCCCAAAGTTTTCTTCCTTCCCACCAACGGTCGTATGCAGTGTTGGTGCGAAAAACCAATAACATAGAAAGTACAAACCCTAGTAAAGTATGAATGATAGAAATATTTTTTAAATGATCTTTTCTTGCTGCGCTTATATAGTGCAATTCTGCAAATGCTATTATCCACGAATAAATACCAACTGCAATTAAGACGGGAATTAATTTGCGTAAAGTATCAGATTTATGAAAATCAAGAATTATCCGCGACCATTCTTTTGGATTATAACTTCTCATACGCAAGTAAAGTTAGCAATCAAAGATTTATAGATTGTTACTACATTTATTAAGACTCAGCAATTACCTGATATATAAAGACATTAAAATTTTAAAATAAAATTAGTTTCAAAAAATCAAATTCATTTTATATCAAAATCAATAACAATATTTTCGGTAAGTGGGTGGCTTTGGCATGTTAGTATAAAACCTTGCGCAACTTCTTCCGGCTCTAAGCCGTAATTCACATCCATTTCCACTCTGCCTTGTAAAAGTTTTGCCTTACAGGTTGTACATACACCGCCTTTGCACGCATAAGGTAGATCTGCACCAGTGCTTAACGCAGCATCTAAAACACTTTTATTATTGAAAGGCAAATCGAATTGAAAGCTTCTGCCATCAAGCTTAACAGTTATATGCGATATGGAGGTATTAGTTTTTAACTGCTGTTTTATTTTTTGCGCAGTATTTATGGTTGAATTAAACAATTCAAAATGAATTTTCTTTTGCTCAACGCCTTTTGAAACAAGCCAGTTGCGCACTGTAAAAATCATTTCTTCAGGACCGCAAATAAAAAAAGCATCTGCATTTAATGATGTTATATATTTAAATATCTGCTCACATTTATTTGCATTAATCCGTCCTTCATTAACCGGTGCTTCTGTTTGTTCACGGCTTAAAATATAAATCACTTCTAAACGATCAATATATATATTTTTTAAGCCTTCTAATTCTTCTTTAAATATTATTGACTGTGTTGTTTTGTTTCCATAAATAAGCGTAAAGCTGCTATGCGTTTCTTTTGCTAATCCAGTTTTTATAATGGATAATACAGGTGTTATTCCGCTGCCTGCTGCAAAAAAAATATATCTTTTTGAAGCATCAGTATGTTGTAATGTAAAACTGCCAAGTGGTGGCAAAAGTTCAACCATATCACCTGCTTTTATTTTGTTATTGGCAAAAGCAGAAAAAATTCCGCCTTCAATTTTTTTAACGGCAATACGCCATTCGTTGTGCAAAGGTGAACTGCACAATGAGTAGGAACGCCGAACCTGTTCATTATTGATTTCTGTTTTAAGTGTTATATGTTGACCAGGTAAATATGTAAAATTTTGTTGAAGCTCGTTTGGTATATCAAACAAAATAGAAACACAATCATCTGTTTCTCGCCGCACTTCTTTAATGCGTACCGTTGAAAAATGTGTTGACATGAAAAATTAGTTCCGCAATTATTTTTTTAACCCGTCAATTAAAATGATCATCATATTTTCTTCTAATTCTTCACCGCTTATTTTATGTGTGCTGCGATGCCAGCTTTCAATACCGCTTACTGCATGTAACACAATAAGCACTGCGGTTGAAGCATCAATTTTATTTATGTCGCCGCTTTCAATTCCCTGCTGAATTATTGCTGCGAAACGTTTGCGGTAGTTACGGCGTTGATTTTGAAAATTAGAAAGATATGGATCTGCAAGATAGCGCCACTCACGATCGCTCACATATACTTCCTGGAAATTTTCTATCATTTGTCTTATATGAAAGCGCAGTAAGGTTTCCAGTTTTTCTATTGGTTTTTTATCTGATGCTTCCACTAAGTTCATGTGTTCCCAAAAAATATTGGCAACATCAAAACAGATATCATGAAGCAATTCAGATTTAGAACGGATATGATTGTAAAGACTTGCAGCTTCAACACCTACGCGTTCGGCAAGATCACGCATGCTGGCTGATTTAAATCCTTTCTCAAGAAAAAGTAATGCAGCAGCTTTAAGAATTACTTCTTTACGCGAAACATCTTTAGCTGTTCTTATTCTTGCCATGCTACAAATTTAAGTACGAATTATGAGATACGAAGTACGAAGTGAAATTCAAAATCCCAATCTTAATTACCAAATCCTAATTCCTGCTTCGTATTTCTTACTTCTAACCTTATACTTTATTTTACTTTTCTTCCTTTCCATTTATATGTGCCGAACTTACCTAACCAACCTGAAATAATTGTATATGTTATATGCAATGGCTGCATCAATACAAACCATATCATTATTCTTTGCAGTGAATAAAATTTTGCCGCACGATACATAAACGGCAATTCAAACAAAGCTTTCGTTAAAATAAAAGTTAATAAAAAATAAAATAATGGAAGACGAAAAAAACAAAGTACAAATAAAATACACAGGCAAAGATTAGTGAGATAAACCAGCAGCAACACGAAGAAAATTCCTTTGTCTTTATAACTGGTTGCTTTGCTTGCCCAACGTATACGCTGATTAAAAAAACTTCTCCAATCGGGCATTGGTGGTGTGGTTGCAATTGCATTTTGATTAAATAAATAACCAATTGCTGAAGGATACTTTATTTTTATTTTATGCATCAGCAACATATCATCGCCGCTCGCAATATGATCTGCATTTTTAAAACCATCCACTTCATTAAAAACATTTTTGCTGTACGCAAGATTTGCGCCATTGCACATAGTATGAAAACCCGCGGAAACAGATGCTGCAGTTATTCCCTGCAGACTCATAAAATCAAGGCATTGAAAAATTGAAAGCAGCGAATTATTACAAGTAAACATAACCGGCGCCGCTACAAAAACATTTTTATTTGTTTGAATATAAGCATCATATAATTTAAGCCACTGCTGCGGTAAAATACAATCCGCATCTGTAGTAATAATCCATTCGAATTTGCTTTCTGCAATAGCTAATTCAATTGCTCGTTTTTTGTATGAATTAATATTTTGATTGATGAGATTGCCAAGTTTAATCAACCTTATATTTAAAAATTCTTTTGCAAGTTGTTCAACAATTTCCGGTGTTGCATCTGTTGAAAAATCATCTGCTATAATTATTTCAAACAAATTCTGCGGGTAATTATTTTTTTGGATTGATTGAATGCACGCTTCAATATTTTCTGCTTCGTTTCTTGCGGGAATAATGATTGAAAATCTTGTTACAGGTACAATACTTTCAGCAGGCTGAAAAATTTTTAACCTGCTAAACCAGAAATAATAAAGATTAATAAGTAACAGGTAGATACAAAGCAAGATGACTGTAGTGTAAATAAAATAATTTATAAAATGCATAAGCAAAACACAGAATCATTTGTAAAGTAAAGACGCAATATAAGCAGCATATTTTTCTTTAAGCAACTGGTGCCCTGCTTCAATAATTTTAATGTGAATGTTTTTAGTGTTTTCAAAAACAGCAGCCCGTTTGCTTAAAATAATTCTATCGAATTTTCCAAACAATAAATACAACTGAATATTTTTTTCATCACAGATTTTTTTTATTGCATAAAGATTTGGTTTAAAGCACGCATTGCCGTCCATCGTTTATATAAAAGTGTTCGTTCATTTTCATCATCTAAAAAATGATGTACAAATTTTATGATGCTTTTGTTTAAAATTTTTGTTTTGCCGGTAATATTCAAAAATGAAAAAAACAAACGCGGCCGCAGCATTGTTCTTTCAAATAATTTACTCCCGGTTTTTGTTTGTGTTGATAAATGATACCAGAAATTTTCATGCAAACCATCTGGCGCTATCAAAACAATTTTTTCAATTTTTTCAGGAATCTTTTGCAAAAGATGCATAGCAATTCTTCCGCCCATACTATATGCCAAAACAGAAAAAGAATTATTTTTTTTTGTATTGATTGCATCAAAAATATTCAGAACATCTTCCGCAGATAACGGTTCTTTTTCATTCCATTTTGTTTCGCCATGAAATGGAAAATCTATTACATATAAAGTATAAACATCACCCAAATATTTTTCAAGAAACGAAAATGAAAATCCGTCTTCACCATATCCATGCAAACAAAATAAAGTTTTATCGCCGCTGCCAAACACGTAATAATTTATAATGGAAGATTTAAAATATAGGTTGTACTTAGGCATATTACATCTTAACAGAAAATTTTTTAGAATATGCTGATGATGTGCTAAAGATATATAATTTTGAAAATAGTTGCATAAACAACTATATGTGGTAAATCAATTTAAAAGAGGAGAATTATACAGTGTTATAAACGGAATGGCAAGCACTGCTGTTGCACGAAGCTTGCAAAAAAATTTTCGCAATGCTGGTCTTGAAATAACAATTGAGCAATGGACAGTTTTATATCATTTATGGAAAGAAGATTGTTTAAGTCAGCAGAAATTATGTAACCGTACGTATCGTGATAAACCAAGTATTACAAGATTGGTTGATAATCTTGAAAAGCAAAAACTTTTAAAACGTGCATCGCATAAAAATGATAAGCGTATAAATCTTATTTGCTTAACAGATGCAGGTCGCGCATTGCAGGATACAACGCTGGCGCTTGCTAATCAAACAATGGATGAAGCCTTGAACGGTGTTACAAAAGACGATATTGAAATTGTAAAGACAGTGTTACAAAAAGTGTATGATAATTTAAATAGAAATACTTAATTCATCTAATTAAAATAAGTGGTATGCAAACTGTACAAAATAAATCGCTGCTCGCAGGTGCACAATGGCTGATAAAAGAAAGTAATGCAGCCGAAACTTTTATCCGCGAAGATTTTACTGAAGAGCAACATATGATAACGGATATGTGCCGACAGTTTATAAAAACAGAAATATTTCCCATACTCGACCGCATTGATAATCTTGAGCCGGGTTTAATGCGTTCGTTGCTTACAAAAGCAGGCGAACAGGGATTACTTAGTACATCGTTTCCTGAAGAATATGGCGGACTTGCAAAAGACTTTATTACATCAACAATTGTAAATGAAGGATTAGGTGATGGATTTTCTTTTTCTGTTGCTATTGCAGCACACACTGGCATTGGTTCTTTGCCCATTTTATATTTTGGAACGGATGAGCAAAAGCAAAAATATATTCCAAAACTTGCAAGCGGTGAATGGATTGGTTCGTATGGATTAACTGAACCTAGCAGCGGCAGCGATGCGCTCGGTGCTAAAACTTCTGCACGTTTAAGTGATGATGGAAAATATTATTTATTGAACGGACAAAAATGTTGGATTACCAATGGTGGTTTTGCTGATGTTTATACCGTTTTCGCAAAAGTAGATGGTGATAAATTTACAGGCTTTATTGTTGAACGCTACTTTGAAGGTTTTACACGAGGACCGGAAGAACACAAGATGGGAATCAAAGGTTCATCAACGGTGCAATTATATTTTCAGGATTGCAAAGTGCCGGTTGAAAATGTATTAGGCGAAATTGGTAAAGGGCATCTCATTGCTTTTAATATTCTAAATATTGGAAGATTAAAATTGTGCGCAGCTACAAATCAGGGTGCGAAAAGCGCATTAAATATGTCAGTTGAATATGCAGTTACACGCGAACAGTTTAAGCAACCTATTTCAAACTTTGGCGCAATAAAAGAAAAGCTTGCAGATATGGCAATTCGCTTGTGGGCATGCGAAAGCAGTTTATATCGCACTGCTGCATGGATTGATGAAAAAGAAAAAGAATTATCAGCAAAAGGAAAAACACATGCTGAAGCTTTGCTTGGCGCTGCAGAAGAATATGCAATTGAATGCGCGATATTAAAAGTTTTTGGAAGTGAGTTACTGGATTTTGTTGCTGATGAAGGCGTGCAAATACATGGCGGCAATGGATTTAGCGATGAATATTTAATATCAAAAGTTTACAGAGATAGCCGTATTAACCGTATTTATGAAGGCACCAATGAAATAAACCGTTTGCTTATCCTTGATATGACGCTAAAGCGCGCCATGAAAGGAAGACTTGATTTGATGACGCCTGCAATGGCTGTATCACAGGAACTAATGAGCATTCCTGATTTTGATGAAAGCGATGAAAACTTTTTATCAGAAGAAAAAAAATACATTATCAATTTTAAAAAATCAATATTGCTTGTTGCCGGTGCAGCAGTACAAAAACTAATGATGAATATTGATAAAGAGCAGGAAATTTTAATGCATATAGCTGATATGGCAATTGATACTTTTCATGCTGAAAGTTGTTTGCTGCGCACAATAAAACTTGCAGAAAAATCAGGCGAAGAAAGCATTTCAATTCAAACTGATATTACACGCTGTTATATTTATGATGCTGCTGATCGTATCAACAAAAAAGCAAAAGATGCATTAAATGCTTTTGCTGATGGAGATGAGTTAAGAATGATGAATATTGGTATTAAACGTTTTACTAAAGTGCAGCCATTCAACAGCAAAAATGCAAAGCGCAGGATTGCAGAAAAATTAATTACTGATAAAGCATATACGCTTTAATTATTTGCAATTTTTACAAATACCGTTTACTAATACGTTTACATTGTTTACTGCAAATCCTTTTGGAATATTAACCGAAGGAACTTGGGTTTGTTCAAGACAATAAGTGGTGCCGCATTTATCGCAAATAAAATGTACATGATCATCGTGATGATGACCTTCGCTGCAGGCTTCATTGCATAAAGCATACATAACAGAATTATCTGCTGTTGGTATGGTATGAATAATTCCTTTTTCAACAAAAGTTTGCAACGTTCTGTAAATTGTTACACGATCAAAATTTTTGCCGCTTAATTTTTCTATATCAGCGTGCGAGAGCGCTTTATTATTTTTTTGAAAGAATGACAGGATCTTTAAACGATTATCAGTAATGCTTAGCTGACTTTGTTTTAATATTTCAGTTATTGCTTCACTCATATTATTGTGCAAATGAAGTTCCTGTTGTAGTTGTTGAAGGCGGTTCTTTTTCTTTCAATAATGTGCCAAGGTCTTGCTTCATCAATTTTAATTCATCAGATTTTAAAGCATCATAAACTTGGCCGCGCACATTACCATATCTGTCAACCAATGCAATAAACTGTGAATGTAAAAACTGATCATTTATACTTCCAACATTATTGTTCGGATCATCAATTAAATAATTATTTCTTGCGGCAAGATATAAGCTGTCTTTTCGGCCCGTTAAAAAAATCCATTTGTGTGTATCCACTTTCATTGAATCTGCATAATGCTTTAACCGTGCAGCCGAATCTGTTTCAGGATCGCAAGTGTGCGAAACAATCATAAAATCAGGATTATCTTTAAACTCGTTATAAATGTTTTTAAGATTCGCATTCATAATTGGGCAAACACCTTTGCATGAAGTAAAAAAGAAATTTACCAGGCAAACTTTTCCAGCCATATTTTTTTCAGTAAAAATCTTTTTATCCTGCGTTAAAAAAGTAAAGGGTTTTACATAACTAATTATTGGCGATTTCGATTTCCAATTATTTGTGCCTGCAAAAACACTTACAAGAAATACAGCTATTAATACTACAAAAAAAACAATGTAACCGATTACCTTTTTACGTTGCATGATGCGAAGTTATAAAAGCATTAAAACAAATAATTGTTAACTAAAATAATTTTGCAACACTGTTGCAAACTATTAAATTTGCATTCTGCATGAAAGAATTTATTAAAAAAATTGATGCCGATACTTTAGGAATCTCCGCCTCTTTAGCCTGCGCTATACACTGTGCAGTTTTGCCTTTATTTTTTAGCAGCTTACCTATTTTTGGTTTGGAAATTTTACACAATAAAATATTTGAATATTCAATGATTGGTTTTGCTGCAGCAATAGGTTGTTATGCATTGTATCACGGTTTTAAAAAACATCATCATAAAAAATTGCCTTTAATTGTTTTCGTTTCAGGACTTCTATTTTTAATACTGAAAGAAGTATTTATTTCGGTTGAATTATGGTTGCTTCTACCCGCAGCAATACTAATTATCGGTGCGCATATTTTAAATTTCCGTTTTTGCAGGCACGCAAATCATTGCCATGTTAATGATTGCAACCATGAAGAATTATTAAACTAATCAGCCAGCTTTGAAATATCTTTATTTCTGACTATAAATATCTTCTGGCATAATATTCGGTTAATGATTCAAATGAATAAATACTTTTTATTAATATATATATGCTTTTTATTTGCTGCATGCAGCAGAAAAACTGTTCCGGCAAAAGTTTCGAATGGAGCAGTTGTTACGGAAAACAATAATACCACTACTAACAATAACACTAATATTTTAAATAATAATTCAACAACAGATACATCATCATCAGTGAACAATAGCGAAATGCTTGCGTTTATTGTTGTAACTAATGGTTATGGAAAAATAATAAATGGACAAGATGCATTACCAGCTGATGCGGATGTACATTTTAATAATCTTCAACTTTCGAAAGGCTTTTCAGCACAGGAATTAAGTAACCTGAAAGCGCGTTATAAAACTATACCACCAAGAGTGCTTTTTGTTAATCCCGCTAAACAATCAAGTTCAGCCCGCGGAACGTTTTATATATTAGGAAAAAAGTTTTGGTATTGGAAACAGAAAGATGGCTTTTTTTATCTTGATGAAAAATATTATTTGTAATTATTAGGTAGCTGCTTTTTTAGTATACAACTTCATATATTCAATATTATTTATTTTAGTGTAAATTTCACTATTGATTCACCAGGATTCTAATATACTTTTTGGGCTAAAAGCCGGCTATAAACAACGTAGTGAGTATGAGAAAATTTTATATAATCAATATGCTTATTTTATTGATGAAGGCTGCAGAAAACAGAATATAAATTACGATGAAAGCTTCAGCGCATATAGTGATGCCGTTTTATCTGCTATACACAATATTGTAAACGAACATTTTGATGGACGTTCATCTATAAAAACCTACCTCTACCAGATTTTTTTTAATAAATGTATTGACCTTGTTAGAAAAAACACGACTAATAAACAACAGGTACATAAAACAATGCCTGTACCCGAAATAATGGGTCAGTTACCGGATAGAACAAAAACAGTTATTGAGCAGTTAATGCATAACGAGTTGAAAACAAAAATTAAAACACAACTTGATACCATAGGTAAAAAATGCAAAGAACTGTTATTAATGTATGAAGATGGTTTAAGTGATAAAGAAATTGCACAAGAATTGTCTTATAACAATGCTGCAGTTGTTAAAACAACAAGGCTAAGATGTTTGGAAAAATTAAGATTGAAGGTAACCGGCGAATAATTTATTCAGGGTAGTTTATTTAACCTATTAAAAAACGCAGTATTATGGATGCAATTGAATATATAGATTCCTATTTCCAGCAACAAATGAATGAAGACGAACGAAAAGTGTTTGAGTCAAAATGTGAAAATGATACGGCATTTGCGCAGGAAGTTGCTTTTTATATAACAGCCCGCCAATCTTTACGCGAAGAATTATTACAACAAAAACAAACGTCTTGGCACACTAAAAAAATTATTGACGATCTGCCATTTATACCAACATTAAAAAAATCTTTGGCAAACAGGTGGATTACTTATGTAGCCGCTGCCTGTCTTGTTTTAGCAGCATCAGTTTATTTTTTTGAGACAAATCCATCACCTAAAAAACTTGCTGAAAATTATATTAAAACAAACTATAGTAATTTAAGCCTTACAATGAGCGGCGACCGTGATAGTATAACACTTGGAATGGCTGCCTATAATAATAAGAATTACGACAGAGCTTTGCAATTATTTAAAAGTGTAGAACAAAAAGATGAATCAAACAGCGATGCAAAAAAATATGCCGGTTTAACTTACATGCAGAAAGAAGAATACGATAGCGCCTTACAACAATTTGATGCGCTGTCTAACATGAAAGGTTTATTTAGTAATTCAGGTGATTTTTTTAAAGCCATTGCTTTAATGGGCAGAAACAAACCTGGCGATAAAGAAAAGGCAAAACAATTACTGCAAAAAGTACTTAGTGAAAAAGAAGAAGGAAGTGAAAAAGCTGCCGAGTGGGAAAAAAAGTTATAAATCTTTTTAAATAAATACCTTTATTCTCTAAAACTATATTTCATGAGTAAATCTACAAAAGGAACTACAGATAGTTCTTCTGGAGGTACAACTGTTGGAGGCTCTGGAGGTCCCAAAGGCCCGAAACGCATTTTTTTTATACTTAATTCACTATTTCTTTTTTTAATTTTAATTTCTCTTGTATATATTATCAGTATAATAAAGAACCAACAAACTACTCGAGCCATTAATTATTATCAGCCACTTCCTGCTCAAAGCTCAGCAAATGGTTTAGCTAACGCTGATACTTTAATTTTATATAAAAGCAAGAATAATTCAGGCACTGCTACTGATACAACAGGCAATCCTAAAAAGCCTGTATAAAACAAAATACCCAATTTATTATTTGTGAAGCTGCTTTCGTTGTTTACTGCAAGCATGTTCTGCTTAATTTATTGTTGCAGTTTCTGCCAGCAAAAATTAACTACTAACCAAACTTGGGAAAGTGTTAAAAACATTGAACAAGCAGATCAAACCAATGCGCAAAAATTATCTGCTTTATACCTCTTAAAAAAGAATGCTGAGAAGTATAATCTTACTAATGATTCTGCTTATTCACTTGTTTTAGCTAAAATAGGCAAATATGAATATTACAATAATCTTAATTTATCTAAGGCTATTAATTACACACAAATTGCTTTAAAAATTAATAATTTATACAAAACAAAAGCATCGCAACTTATAAATGTAATGTGCTATTTCAACTTGGGATTTTACAATGAATCTTTAATGCTTTCTAAAAATGCATTATCTTATTATGACAGCTCAATAAAGCTTTGCAACAATTTTAATGACAGCAATCAATATGAAATTAACTGTCGCTGCAACAAAGCGGTTACATATTTTTTTTTAGGTGATTATCAAAAATCAATAGAAGAAAGTGTTCTAGGTATTTCTATTGCAGTCCAAAAAAAGGATACCGCTAATTTTATATACTTGTTAAACAGAAAAGCACAATCACTTTATTTTGAAGGAAAGCTGAAAGAAGCTTCGCGTGAAGCTAAGGTATCTCTTGCTTTTGCAAAAGCAATTAATTACTATTTTGAAGAAGCCACTTCTTGTAAAACGCTCGGATTTATTTTTGAGGAACTAAAAAATTTTGATTCTGCTAATTATTATTATAATCAATCTATAAAAATTCGTTTAACTACAAATGAATATGAACAAATAGCAAGCGATTACAATGATTTAGCTAATTTTTATTTAAACAGTCTTAAAAATTATTCGCTCGCCTTAAAAAATTACTATTTGATGTTATCGTATTCCAATAAGATAAAAAATTCACAAGATAATTTATTGAAAAAAGCAATGGCTTACAATAATCTTGGAGAAAATTTTTTCTTGCTTCATAATTATGATAAAGCAGAAAAATATTTTGTACAATCATTTTTTAGTTTAAACATAAACTTACAAAATAGTCTGTTAAAAAGCGTTCAGAGCCGAGATTTATCAAAAGTAAGTAACAAGGATCTTGTTATTGTTTTAATGAGTAATAAAACCAAATGGTTGTTGAATAAATTTAAAGAAACCCAACAGCATCAATATTTAATTGCGTCAATAAATAATGCAGTTATTGAAGATTCTGTTATAACGCAAATTCGTCATGAGCAATCTGGTGAGCAAAGCAAATTATACTGGCGTGATAAAACCAGAGATTTTTACGTTATTGCATTAGAAGCCTGTTATCTGAATAATAATCCTAAGCTTGCTTTCTTTTTTATGGAAAAGAGCCGTGCTGTTTTATTGAACGATAAGTTGAATGAATTAGGCGCTTCTGCTTATTTATCTCCGGCAGACGCAATTGAACAGGAACGATATCAAATTAAAATAGTGGAACTTGAACAGAAGCTTAATGCGATAAGTGAAGGCACGAAAGAATTTACAAATACGCAACTTAATCTGCTGAATGTAAAAAACAATTTGGAGCAATATATTAAATTGCTCGAAATAAAATATCCAGCATATTATCAATATAAATATGCAGACAAAGTGCCTTCATTAGAAAACCTTCAATCATTTCTTAAAAAAGATAACCAGTGTTTTGTAGATTATTTTATTGGTGATTCGTTAATGTATATTTTAGCCATTTCTTCAAATTCTGCAAAATTAATACAGCTTACAAAACAGGATTTTAATAAAGATCAACTTTCTCTTTTTTTACAATTGTGCACAAATAAAGAAGTGCTGAATAATCATTACGATTCGTTTGCTGAATTATCCAATTCAATTTATAAAAAAATATTTCAGCCTTTGCAATTACCAAAAGGGCGAATTATTATTTGTGCTGATAATATTTTAATTCCTTTTGATGCTTTATGTACAGATGAAAAAGGGAAATCTTTTTTATTAAGCGATTATAGTTTTAGTTACGTTTATTCAGCGCGTTTTTTAATGAAGCAGTTTAATAATCCTGCACCAACAGGCAATTTTCTTGGTTTTGCGCCGGTATCATTTGCTTCTTATCTTGACGTTCAAGATCTGAAAAATGCAGCTAATGCAGTGTATGCATCTGCGTCTTATTATCCAAACAGTAAACTATTCATAAATAGCAATGCCAGCCGCCGTAATTTTTTTAATAATGTTTCTTCCTATTCTGTTGTTGGCATTTTTTCTCATGCACGCGCAGACACAACAGATAATGAACCTATACTTTATATGCAGGATTCAGTTATTCATTTATCAGAATTACAATTATTAAATAAACCTGCTACAAAACTTGTGTTATTAAGCGCTTGTCAAACCAATGTAGGCAAAGTTGCCACAGGAGAAGGAATTTATAGTTTAGCGAGAGGCTTTGCAACTGCCGGTATAACTTCCGTTGCGGCTACTTTGTGGAAAGCAGATGAGCAAACTATTTACAGCATTTCAGAAAAGTTCAATGAATATTTATCTGAAGGAATGACTAAAGATGAAGCGTTGCAAAAAGCAAAATTATATTTCATTCAGAATAACAGTAACAGCGAAAATATGCTGCCATATTATTGGGCAAACATGATTTTAATTGGCAATGCAGATGCAATAAAACTAACAACAACACATAGTAATTTTGGATGGTGGATTGCAGGAAGCCTTTTAATTATAATTGCATTTATTTTTTTTTATTGGAAAAGAAGTAATTACAAGTGAAGTTGAAAATTATTTAAATTTCAAGTAAAGCTTTAATTGGATCTTTTGTAAAAAGAATTAATTCAGGATTTTCAAGCAGGTCTTTTACGCGTACCAAAAAGCTCACACTTTCTCTGCCATCAACCAAACGATGATCATAACTTAAGGCAACATACATCATCGGTTTTATAACAACTTGCCCGTTTACAGCCATTGGTCTTTCCTGAATTTTATGCATACCCAGAATTGCGCTTTGCGGTAAATTTATTATTGGTGTGCTCATTAAACTTCCAAACACGCCGCCATTTGTAATTGTAAAAGTTCCGCCTTTTAAATCTTCTGCAGTTAATTTGCTATCTCTTGCTTTTCCTGCAACGTCAACAACTTTCTTTTCAATATCAGCCATGCTTAAACTTTCCACATTGCGAATAACAGGAACTGTTAATCCGCGTGGTGTACTCACTGCAATACTTATATCTGCATAATCATGATACACTAATTCATCGCCATCAATGTATGCATTTACTGCTGGCCATTCGCTTAAAGCAATTGCAGATGCTTTCATAAAAAAACTCATGAACCCAAGATTAACACCATGTGCTTTATTGAACGCTTCCTTATATTGCTTGCGTGTTTCCATAATGCGACTCATATCCACTTCATTAAAAGTGGTAAGCATTGCTGTAGTATTTTTTGCTTCAACCAATCTTTTACTGATTGTTTTGCGCAGGTTACTCATACGTTCTCTGCGTTCGTTACGACTGTTCAATTCCTGGTTGTTGAATGTTTGTTTTGCAGGATGTGAAAGCGCTTCGAGTACATCATGTTTTACTATTCGGCCATTGCTGCCTGTTGGTTTTATTTCTGAAGGATTTACTTTTTTATCTGCAATTATTGCTGATGCAACAGGTGTGGCTTTTGGCTGCTGAACAGTTATTCCCGGTTGATTTTCATTTACCGATTTAGTGTTTTCAATTTCACTTTTAATACCCGCGCTTTGAATTTCTTCTTTTGTCTCTTGACCGTTGACTGTTGACTTGCTTACCGGAACTGCGACATCCGTATTAATAATTGCAATCACGTCACCAATTTTCAAAACATCGTTTTCTTTTGCAACCTGTTTTAATTCACCGGCTTCTTCTGCATTCAACTCAAATGTTGCTTTTTCGCTTTCTAATTCTGCAACAACTTCATCACGCTTTACTAAATCACCTGTATTCTTAGACCATTTCAATAATGTTACTTCACTAATAGATTCGCCCACTGTTGGCACTTTTAATTCAATCGTTCCTTTACCTGCTGGTGTTGCTTCTTTGCTTTCAATAGTTTCATCAACTTTTCGTTCTTCAGGTTCTTCCACAGTAACAATCTGTGGTTTATTTAATCCAATTGATTTTACTGCATTCTTATTTTCCGTTTCTGCTTTTACATTTTCATTTTTATCTGCCGACTGTTGGCCATTAACTGTTGATGGCTTTGCCTTTTCATCAATATTTGCAAGCACGGCACCAATATTTAATGTATCACCTTCTTTCGCAATTAATTTTATTATTCCGCTTTGTTCAGCGTTAACTTCAAAAGTTGCTTTTTCACTTTCAAGTTCTGCTATCACATCATCACGATCAACATACTCACCATCTTTTTTTACCCATTTCAATAATGTTACTTCGCTTATCGATTCTCCTACTGTAGGAACTTTTATTTCAATCATTTTTCTGGTATATTAATGTGTTGTTTAACGAGTAAATATTTATCTATTATGCAGATTAAAAAACTTAAATGCTGAATGCAGTATCAATTATTTGTCCCTGTTCCTGCACATGCACTTTCATGAAACCGCTGGCAGTTGATGCACTTGCGCTTCTGCTTATTACGCCATAATTAATTGTTTTTAAATTCATCTGCAGAAAAGATGCAGCGCCCATATTCAGCGGTTCTTCCTGCACCCAAAACCAAACTGCCTTATTGTATTTTTTATAGAGATCGTTCAGCTGTTTTACCGGCAAAGGATATATCTGTTCCATGCGTATTAACGCTATATCAGTACGTTTATCTTTTTCTTTTCTTTCTGCCAGTTCAAAATATAATTTTCCTGTACACAACAATACTTTTTTAATCTTAGATGCATCTGAAACATTAGCATCATCAATTACTTCCTGAAATTTTCCGTTCGTAAATTCATCTGCTTTGCTGTAACTACCGGGATAGCGCAAATATGCTTTTGGCGAAAAGTTTATTAACGGCTTACGAAACTCCCAAACTAACTGCCGCCTTAAAGCATGAAAAAGATTTGCAGCAGTTGTAATATTTGTAATAACAAGATTTAATTGCGCGCACATTTGTAAATATCTTTCCATACGTCCGCTGCTATGTTCAGGGCCCTGACCTTCATAGCCATGTGGCAATAACATTACAATGCCATTCATCCTATTCCATTTTTGCTCACCACTGGCAATAAACTGATCAATCATTGTTTGTGCGCCATTGCTAAAATCTCCAAATTGTGCTTCCCATAAAATCAAAGCATTTGGGTTGGCTAATGCATATCCGTATTCAAAACCCAAAACACCATATTCACTTAATAAAGAATTGTAAATCCTGAATTTTTGCTGCGTATCATTAAAATAATTTAACCTGTTATATTCTTTGTCAGAGTTTTCATCACGCAAAACCGAATGCCTATGACTAAACGTTCCTCGCTTTACATCCTGCCCGCTCATGCGTACAATATTTCCTTCAACCAATAAAGATGCATAAGCAAGTAATTCGCCGGTTGCCCAATCAATCTTTTTTTCTGTTTCAAATAACTTTACTTTGTCCTGTAATATTTTTTCAACTTTTCTTAACGGCTGAAAGTCCTTCGGCCATTTCATCAATCCATCAAACAAAAATTTTAATTGCTCTTCTTTAATTGATGTATCGGGCGATGAAATAAAATCTTCCGGTGTTGCTTTATGTAATTTACGCCACCATTCTTCAGGCTGCTGATATTTATATGGTAACGGATGTTGTTTTACATTATCAAGTCGCTCCTGCAGATCGTTCCAGAATTTTTTCTCCATGCTTTCAGCAAGTTCCTGTGCATCTGCTTCGCCATGTTCTTTTAAATAGTTTGTATAAACTTCACGTGGGTTTGGATGATGCTCGATAAGATCATACATCTGCGGCTGCGTATATTTAGGATCGTCACCTTCATTGTGCCCGTGCCGGCGATAACAAACCATATCAATAAAAATATCCTGTTTAAATACCTGGCGATAACGCGTTGCAATTTCAACGCATTTTACTACTGCTTCGGGATCATCTCCGTTTACATGAAATACCGGCGCCTGTATAGAGCCCGCTAATGAAGTGCAATAATCAGAGCTTCTTGCATCATCAAAATCTGTTGTAAATCCAATCTGATTATTTATTACAAAATGAATAGTGCCGCCGGTATAATATCCCTGTAAATCGCTCATTTGGATTACTTCATACACAATTCCCTGTCCCGCAATTGATGCATCACCATGAATAAGTATGGGAAGTATTTTATCAAAATCGCTTTTGTAAACCAGATCAGCTTTTGCTCTTGCAAAACCAACAACTACCGGATCTACTGCTTCAAGATGCGATGGATTAGGCATTAATTTAAGATGCACGGTTTTGCCATCTTTCGCCTCAACATCACTGCCATAACCTAAATGATATTTTACATCGCCGCTGCCCATTGTCTGGTCGAGCTTGGCAGTTCCTTCAAACTCACTAAAAATCTGTTCGTAAGTTTTACCAATAATATTGGCTAATATATTTAAGCGACCACGATGCGCCATACCAATTATTACTTCTTCCACACCATTTTCTGCGCCTATTTGTATAATAGCATCTAATGCGGGAATAGTTGTTTCACCACCTTCAAGTGAAAATCTTTTTTGACCAACGTATTTTTTTTGCAGAAACTCTTCAAACATTACGCCCTGGTTCAGCTTCTCAAGAATTCTTTTTTTTGTTTCGATAGGAAGTGGATTGATAAACTTTTTTTCAACCTCATTTGTAAGCCAGTCAATTTGTTTTTGATCGCTGATATATTTAAACTCTATACCAACATGCGATGCATAACAAGCTTTTAAATGATCGAGAATTTGTTGCAGCGTTGCTTTACCCAAACCAAGCAAGTTGCCGGCTTCAAAAGTTTTATCAAGATCATCATTACTTAAACCAAAAAAAGAAAGCTCAAGATTTGCGCCGCGATTTTTTCGTTTGCGAATAGGATTTGTATCCGCAATAAGATGCCCTTTATTTCTGTAACCAAGAATTAACCTGTACACACGGATTTCTTTCATCCAATCCGTTTGCGATTCAGTGTTTACGGTTAAAGTTTCACTTGTTTTTACAGGCACTAAAACTTCCGCACCATTAGTATGTTTGCCATTTAGATTTCCGTTTGCATTAGCGATAGCAAAATCAAATCCTTCAAAAAATTTCTTTAATTCCGGATCAATACTTTCTGGGTTCTTAACAAAATCCTGGTATAAATTTTCAATGTATGCAGGATGAGAACTTGTTATATAGGAAAAATCCTTCATCTAGACAATTTATCGTGTGAAATATTTATTGCAAATATCGTTTATTTTAAAGGCAGAATTAATATTTAAAGTTGTAAAGCGCTCGTTAAGAAATTAAAAAATTGTACGTAATGCAAGCACTAAGGTTAGACATTATCGAAATTTTGAGTTTTAGATTTGCATTTTAAAACCTCAATTCCCTTACCTTTGCCCTCCGAAAAAAAATTTATGGCAAATCATAAAGCTACTAAAAAAGATATGCGGCAGGCGGCAAAACGCAGGGAACGCAATAAATATTATGGCAAAACAACGCGTAATGCAATCCGCGTGTTGAAAACTTCAAAAGATGATGCAGCTTATAAAGAAGGTTTGCCTTCTGTAATTTCTATGATTGATAAACTGGCAAAAAAAGGTGTGATACATAAAAATAAAGCTGGCAATCTTAAAAGAAAGCTTTCCAAGAAAACAGTAGCAGCGTAAGTTTAAATTAAAAACTTTAAGTTGATATATATCCCGCTTTTGCGGGATTTTTTATTGTACATAAAAGAAATTGCTTACTAATTTTATTCATGCAAAAAATATTTCTTATAGTTTTTGTACTATCAAATGTTATTACTGTAAATGCACAAAGTTTTGTAACACCATTTGACAAAAGCGATGGCAAACAAACTGCAACTTATTTTGAGTGTATTGATTTTTATAAAGCGCTTTCAAAAACTTATTCTTCAATAAAAATATTAACCGGCGATACAACTGATGCAGGCTATCCTTTAAATCTTGTTTTATTTTCTGCTGATAAAAATTTTAATATTGATACCTGGCATAAACAGCACAAGGTTGTTATACTTATTAATAACGGCATTCATCCCGGTGAGCCGGATGGCATTGATGCAAGTATGATGCTGCTGCGCGATCTGGCTAAAGGGAAATTTAAAATGCCGCAAAATGTTGCGCTTGCTGTAATTCCTGTTTATAATATTGGCGGAAGTTTGAACAGGAACAGCACCTCAAGAG
>CAXSDU010000009.1:23273-23520 GCA_964236165.1 uncultured Parafilimonas sp.
GACCTGAAAGCTATGGCTTTCGCGGTAACGCAGAGAACCTTGACCTGAACCGCGACTTTATTAAAGCTGATTCAAAAAATGCATTTGCATTTGAAAAAATCTTTCACATAGTTAACCCTGATATTTTTATAGACAATCATGTTAGTGATGGCGCAGATTATCAACATACCATGACGATGCTTACCACGCAGCATAATAAGCTGGGAAGTGAGACAGGAGATTTTTTGCATGATGTTTTTGAACCGGC
>CAXSDU010000009.1:23530-43524 GCA_964236165.1 uncultured Parafilimonas sp.
TATGTAAATTTTGAAGAAGGTGATGTTTCTACAGGCTGGGATGCATTTTATGATGCACCGCGTTACAGCACAGGTTATGCAGCATTGTTTGAAACAATTGGTTTTATGCCCGAAACACACATGCTAAAACCTTTTTCGGATCGTGTAAAAAGCACGTACGCTTTTACGCAAACTGTAATTGAGCAGGCATCAAAATTTTCTAATGAAATAATTGAAAAAAGAAAAGCTTCTATTGAAGCAATTGAAACCCAAAAACAATTTCCTTTAAGCTGGAAAGTTGATTCATCAAGGTCTGTATATATAGATTTTAAAGGCTACGATACATCTATGAAAATAAGCGATGTTACAGGCTTACCACGTTTATATTACGATCATTCGAAACCATTTGAAAAACAAGTAAGATTTTATAACACTTATATTCCTTCCATCAGCCTACAAAAGCCAAAAGCATATATAATTCCGCAAGGCTGGTATAATGTAATTTACAGATTAAAGCTAAACAATGTTGTTATGCATCAGCTTAAAAAAGATACAACCGTTCAGGTTGAATATTATATAGTAGATGATTATAAAAGCATGGCGAAATCTTATGAAAAACATCACCGCAATTATGATATGCAATTAAGCGTACATATAGATTCTATACATTTTTTAAAAGGTGATTATATAATTTATACAGGTCAGTTTGCAGACAGGTATATTGTTGAAACCTTAGAGCCACTTAGCGATGATAGTTTTTTTAGCTGGAACTTTTTTGATGCGGTTTTACAACGCAAAGAATTTTACAGTGACTACCGCTGGGAAGATGTTGCC
Source organism: uncultured Parafilimonas sp. (assembly GCA_964236165.1). Lineage (GTDB taxonomy): Bacteria > Bacteroidota > Bacteroidia > Chitinophagales > Chitinophagaceae > Parafilimonas. Next base: position 24,344 of record CAXSDU010000009.1, read on the forward strand.
GCAGGTTTTTTAAAACAACATACTGAAGTGCGTAATGCATTGGAAGAAAAAAAGAAAACAGATACTGCGTTTGCAAATTCTTCTGAACAGCAATTATATTTTGTTTATACACACTCGCCGTACAGTGAACCAGGTTATTTGCGCATTCCGGTTTTTAGAATTGAATAATTTGTTTGGAACTTCACACAACTAATTTTCTGTATTCATCTGCTGTTTCTGATAAGCCATTATAAATACTGCGCCGAGGTTTTTATATGGCGGCACATAATCATCAAAATAATCTTTATTAGAAACGGCTCTGCCAATAACTTTCCAAAGTTGCGGCCAGTCAAGGCTTTTACCTTGCCGCAATTGCTCGATCATAATATTAATCATTGGACCATTTATTGAAAGCGAACCTGTTTGTCTTGATGAAATAATTTGCGCTGTGGGACAGGTTTTTAGAACTTTATTTAAAAACTGGTAAGCGCCGCAACTGCCCAGCAATACGAGCTTTGCAGAAGTATCAAGCTTATCTAAAGTAGAATTAAGATAATAGCTGTGCCCGCGGTGAATAACCATAGAAGGATGAATATTGTTATCAATTAAATAATCGCCCAATGCGAGTTGCGCTTCTTCATCTTTCGAACTTTCATCATCCAGCGGCCGGTTTGAATATATTTTTAGAGGAATGCCCTTTGTTGATGATACAGTAACCCAGAATTCATTTGAGGTGATGCGCCAGTTAGAATTTTTAAAACTGCTTATAAATGAATTGAAATTGGTAACGCCATCTTTATCACCATAAAAAAATTGCTGAATAATAATTCTGCCGCTATCATCGCGCATAGATTTATTCGGCATAAAATATATTGGCGGAATGCCCAGCGTGCCTGATACATCAATATGATTAGTACTATCGATTGATAAAAAAAGCGTGTTGAGGATTTTATAAATGCTCGTGGCTCTTTTGTTATCTGTCTGCATTGCCTGGTTTAAATTATACTGCACCTGGTTTAAAATTAGATCGTGCAGGTTTTTATTGTTGATGCTTGCATAAGAATCTGCCACATCAACTGCATCTTCTAAACTATTTGTTTGATCGAGCCTGTTTACAAATGCCTTCATTAAAATTTCCGCATTGCCTTTATCCATACGCTTTAAAAAATCGTCGAGCGTGTTATAATTTGCTGCAATTTTTATCCATTTTTTAAAATGATCAAAACGTACAAGCATAAGCAAACTATCACCGCGCGGCGATTTCATTTGCGTCCATATTCTTGGGTAAACACCTTTTACATAACTGCTGGTATAAATTACATCATCTGTAGTAACGGCGAGATAATATAATTCTTCAGGAGATAATTTTTGAAGGCATTTGAAGCGAACATTATCCGGCGATTCATGCAAGCCGTTTATTACATTTACATACACCTCTTTTGCTTTATCTGCCAGTTTACTTTGTAATGCCTGCATAGATAAAGGTGTATCGCGGCGTCTTACTCTGTCCGCATAATCTATTTCTGTTTTTACAAGCAGTGAATAATATTTAGTACTGTCTCTTACCGCATTTCCTACTTCATCAAAACTTATTTTTCCAGTCATTAAATTATCTAAAAAGGGAAAATATAATCTGCCGGAAGACATTTGAGAAAGCTTGCTTATAAGTTGTACAAGACTATCAGGATTATTCCTTATTCGTTGTGCCAATTTGTTGGATGCTGCGGCATAAGTATATAAATTATCTGTTTGTTTGCGCGCAGCAATTACAACGAGGCTATCAACATAAGGCAAATCCGGATGCTGACTTAAAACGCCCATCATTTTTTCAGGATGTTCGTTGCAAACTTTAAGTACTAATAAATCTTTTGAAGCATCTATTCCATCGTTATCGGAAAAGCTAACTGAATTTACAAGTATATCGCCGGCATCATAAGAAAGCGTTTGAATAATTGGTAGGATGGATTCTTTTTTTTCATCAAGCTCCATACAATTTTTATAACCGGAAATAATTTCTATCAGAGTGGGAGATTTTATCGTTTGAAAACGATAACCATTTAAAAATCTTTGAAGACATTCGTTTAAGCCGCGCAGGTATTTAATCTTACTATTATTTCCTATAAGCTTACTTGCTTCAATTTCATTTTGCAAATTATCAACCTGCGTGGTTAATGCATTATTAATACGATTATTTAAATCTTCGTTATCAGATGGAATAAATAATGTATCGGGAGTGCCATCAAATTTTTCAATCAGCTTTTGTGTGCTGTCTATCTTTTCATGAAAATATAATCTTACTAATGGAATATCAGCTTTCGCCGAAGTTTGTGCATGTAGTAATAAAACAGCAGAATAAAAAAGAATAAAAAGAAAAATTCTCTTCATGTTCAATGTTAAGTTGTTGTGTGCCTGCAAAATTAAGACGAATACCATGCTATTTCCCTTAACAATAACATAATATATTAATACATAATAATGCAAAGGTGCAGGTTATTTTTGTGTAAACTTTGTGTTAATGGATGCAAAAGCAAAAACAATAATGATTGCAGATGATGAACAGGATATTCTTGAAATAATTTCTTATAATCTTTTAAAAGAAGGATATACAGTTTATACAGCAAGAGATGGAAATGAAGCAATTGAAAAAGCAAAAGTGATAGAACCTGATATGCTTATTCTTGACGTGCTAATGCCTTACAAAAGCGGCATTGAAGTTTGCAGAATTTTACGCAGTGAAACAAGATTTAAAAATACACTCATACTTATATTAACTGCGTTAAGCGATGAAGGCTCACATATAAAAGGTCTTGATTCAGGTGCTGATGATTATGTTTCAAAACCTATAAGTCCGAAAGTTTTAATAAGCCGTGTAAATGCACTTTTCCGCAGAATAGTAAAGGAAGAAAATGATGTACTTACTGAAGGTGATATTATTATTGACGCATCAAAATATACAGTAAGCGTAAGTGGCAATATTGTTTTGCTTGCACGCAAAGAATTTGAGCTGCTGCATTTACTTGCTACAAAACCTGGCCGCGTTTTTTTACGCAATGAAATTTTAGAACAGGTTTGGGGCAGTGAAGTTATTGTTGGTGACAGAACCATTGATGTGCATATAAGAAAAATAAGGCAGAAACTTGGTGTAAATTGTATAACCACCGTTAAAGGTGTTGGATATAAGTTTAGCTATGCTACCTAACTTTGGTTATAAATATTGAATAAACATTTGCATGTTTAAAACAAAAAATATTTCACCCGCCCAACTTTCTCTCTTCACAGCAATATGTATATCACTTCCTGTTTCAATCGCATTTTATCTTATAAGTTTTAAACTGTTAGATTCTTTTATTGCGCTTGTACTTGTTTTTTTCATATCATACTTTTTAATACAATTTGTTTTGAATGAATTTATTTATAGAAAGATTAAAATAATCTACAAATACATTTATCAAACAAAAGCAAGTAAAAAAGAAGAGATGTATTATAAATATGTTTTGCCAACAAAAAGTATTGAAGAAGTGAATGAAGATGTACAGCAATGGGCGCAACAACAAAAATCTGTTATAGAGGATTTAAAGAATAACGAAAACTACCGCAGAGAATTTTTACAGAATTTATCGCATGAAATAAAGACGCCGATTTTTGCAATACAGGGATATATTGACACATTGCTAAACGGTGCTTTAGAAAATCCTGAAGTGTCTAAAAAGTTTTTGGAAAATGCTTCACGTAATGTACGGCGCATGGTAGATCTTGTAAATGATCTTGATGAAATAACAAAACTTGAAAGTGGCGAACAATCTATGCACAAAAAAAATTTTGTGATACAAGATCTGATGCGCGAAGTAAATGAAGCATTGTCGCAAAAAGCCCGCGAAAAAAATATAAGTCTTACTATAAAAAAAGGTTGCGAACAACCTGTAGAAGTGTTTGCAGATAAAGAAAAAATTTCGCGTGTATTAATTAATCTTATTGATAATGCTATTAAATATGGAAACATAAGCGGCTATGTTGCAAGTGGTTTTTATAAAACAGATGATAATCATGTTTTAATTGAAATAACTGATAATGGAATCGGAATTAAAGAAGAACATTTGCCGCGCTTATTTGAAAGGTTTTATCGCACAGATGTTGGACGCAGCCGCAACGTTGGTGGCACCGGGTTAGGTTTGGCAATCTGCAAACATATTATTGAAGCGCATCATCAAAATATTCATGTGCGCAGCAAGCCGGATGTAGGAACAACTTTTGGTTTTACACTCAGCTCAAAAAAAGAATAACGGTAAAGCAAAACGGCCACCATTTCAGGCAGCCGCTTTTATATTGTTTCTAAAAAAAATTATTATTGTTTTACCAGTTTGTACGTATAAAATCCTGCATTGTTTAAATACAGCGTAACGTTATAAGTGCCGGCAGCATAACCCCCAATATTATCGCCACCATTTTCAAGACTACCATCAGCATCCTTATCACCATAATTTAATTCCCAGTCGTGGTTAGATCTGAATTTAAACTGATCACCATCTATAAGTGTAATTGTAGCTGTCCAGTCATTATCTCCGAAGCTATAACTCATATCAATATCATTGCTCCATCCGCTGGCGGCAAAACTTCCAATTAAACTCCATGTAGTAGCAGTAAGTGTATAGGTATTTGCATTTAGATCAATGTTCACTTTATAATATCCTGCACCTGGAAATTTCAAATTGCCACCACTACTGCTTAAACTTCCGCTGCCACCATCACCATAAGCAGTACCATTCCAGTCAGGTTCATTGGTAATTTTAAATTCATTACTGCCACCTGCAGGAACATTTATATAACCTTCATAAGTTCCGTCAGCATTTGGTGAAGCAAGTGCTGGTGCTTTTGTTGGATCCCATCCCTGATAATCACCCGGAACGTATAATTGCGTAAAAATGTTTGTTGAAACAACAGTAAACATTCCGTGTTGAAAATCTACAGTTATTTTATACATACCCGATGCAGCAGGACCAGGAAAATTGCTGCTTAAATCATATCCAAAATCACCACCGGCATTTAAACCGGCAACACTGTTATCATCTACTGCATATTTATGGCTCCAATCACCATCAACCGGCAGCATTAAATATTGCTGGCCGCCTCTTAAATAAAATGTTCCTTCATAATCCAGCGAGTCTACTTTTGTGAATTGCTGTGCGGGAGTAGGAACAGGATTTCCCCAGCCGCCTGCAGTTGCACTGCCCACTAAAAACAATGTTCCGCTTTGCGGCGGTAAAACTTTTGCAGGAACTACATAAGGTGTTGCCTGTATAGTTAAAGTATTAGATATTTTTTGATCGTTGTTGTTAGAATAAGAAGAAATAACTCTTACGTCAATGCTGTAGGTAATGCCAAAATTAAATCCAAGCGCAATAAGCATATTATTAAATTGCTTTGCCGTAAATGCACTTGCTAAAGTACCTAAAACTGTTGCACTTTGGGCATTTAAAAAATTTTTGCCGCTGGAATCAACCTGCACAATATATTTTACTGTAGAAGAATCTGTAGCATAATTTGGGTTGGTCCATGAAAAGGTTAATGCTACATTATCAGAATCGGCAGGCGTGGGTGCAAATGTTGTTACATCCGCTGCTAATACAGGCGCAGTTCCGCTTGCATAGTAAGGAAGTGAATCCGTTTTTTTACATGCAGCAAAAATTATTACCGCACTTAGCATCACTAAAAATCCTTTAAAAATATTTTTCATTGTATATAGATTAAATATTTATTTTTTGGTTAGCGTAAATTTTCCTTTTTGAAAATCTACATCTATAAAATATGTTCCGTCATCTATTGGTGCCCTGATATTACCGCCATTAAAAAATAAATCAGCTCCTAAAGTAGAAGGATCGCCGGATGGTTGTTCCGTTTTCACACTCCATTGCTCATCCCATGAACCATTGCTTTCAATAAATTTATATTCACCATCTCCAACTAATGGTATGGTTATTTGGTATTCTGTAGAACTTATCTGTGTAAACTGTTGGTTGTTAACATTAGTCTCTGCAATTGGGTTATCCCAGCTTCCAACTGCAGCCCCAACAATATAAAGTGTTCCGGATGCCGGAGGCGTAACTTTTGGAGGAATTGTATAAGCCATAGTTAAATACTGAAATGAGTTAGAAATAAGCAGAGCAGAATTATTTACAAGATTAGATACAACTCTAAATTCAAGGTTATGTTGCATGGCAGCCTGTAGGTTAAGCGTGTTAAGCATTATATCATTCAATGCAGATGATGTAAATGAATAGCTTAAATCTTTACTTATGCTAATTGTTTTCATGCCCGGGCTTGTAAAATTTGAACCCACAGTATCAATCTCTAATTTGTATGTAACATCTAAAGAACTTACACCTGTTGAAAAATTATAATCAGGATTAGTCCAGTTAAATGTTAAAACAGTTTTATCAGCATTTGCATAACTTAAAGTATCTGCACCTAATGTTACTGATAATACAGAAGCAGTACCTCCTGTATAATAAACTTTAGTTTCATCTTTTTTACATCCATTTAAAATGATGGAAGCAAAGAATATTAAAGTTGATAGTCTTAATATTTTTTTCATACTCACAGTTTTAAATTTTAATAGCCGGTGTTTTGTGTAAGGTTTGTATTAGCAGTTATATTAGCCGTTGGTATTGGAAAGATATTATATTTATCATCTGCACCTGTACCTGAAGAAACACCACCTTTCCACGGCCACAAATATGTATTCGTTGTTAAAAGATTGTAGCGTATTAAATCAGTGCGGCGAAAACCTTCCCAATACAGTTCTCTTCCTCTTTCATCTAAAATAGTTTGCAGAGAAAGATCTGTTGAAGTAAGTGCGGAAGCGCCTGCCCTTTTACGAATAGAATTTATGTAACCTAAAGCTGTTGCGTTATCGCCGCCGGTGCCTCCACGCAAAACAGCTTCTGCATAAATTAAATACATTTCAGGTAAGCGAAAAACAGGAAAATCAATATCTGAAAAAGTATTGGTAGGATCAGAAGTTGGTTGTCCATCAGACCTTACATTAATAAATTTCTTTACATGCAAACCATTGCCAAAATTACTTACATCAGAAATAGCAATCTGAGATTCGCTTGTACCGTAAACACTTGTTGTAAACAAAGTGCGGTCATCTGATGCGCCACTTAAATCAAAAAACAAATTTGCTAATCCATCTGTAGCACGATAACCATCCCAGCCACCTGCTACGCCGTAATCATTATGATCATCTCCGCTGGCGCAATGCACCAGGAAAGTAGTATTACCGTAAGCTTGTGTGTTTAAGCCATCACAATTTATTGCCCATATAATTTCATCTGTACATTTATTGTTATCGGCCATAAAAAGTTCCGGATAAGAAGAATGCAAAGTGTAACCTGCACCAATAACTTTTTTAGCATAAGTTATTGCATCTGTGTATCTCGCTGTGCCTGTATAAACTTCAGCATTTAAATATAAACGTGCAAGTAAAGCCCAGTCTGCAGACTGATCAACTCTTCCATATTCAGCTGTTTTTGCCGGCGCTAATGCAGGTTCAATACTTAAAAGCTCGCTTTCTATATAAGTAAACAAACTGTCTCTGCTTATTTCCTTAGGTAGTGATGTACCAACCTGGTCTGCTTCGGTAATAAAAGTTGACTTACCAAAAAGATCAAGCATTACCCAATAATTATATGCCCTTAAAAAACGAACTTCAGAAACTGTTTCTTTTATATTATCTGCATCTGAACCGGTAATGCCATTTGCCGTAAGAGCCTCGTCAGTTGATTCTCTTAAATATTCATTCATTAATGTAATATTATAGATTGGCCTTGCATACATGCCTCGTAAAAAAGGATCAGAACTCGTCCATGATAAGTTATGAAAGTCGTGAATGGTTTGATCATTCCATGCAACAATAGCTTCATCAGTTGGCAATTCTTCGCAATTAAAAAACCCGCGTATAAAAGCAACTTGCGAACCTTCATCCAGGTTACCGCTTATATCAGGGCTTCCGGAAGGCCCCTGGTTACCGGTAATAGCTAATGTGCCATATATTTTTGCAAGCACACCAAGATAACCGTCTGGTGTTGAATACACGTTTGCCGGTGTTAATGCATTTTCGGGCGCTAAGTCTAATTTTTTTGAGCATGATACTGCTAAAAAACTTATTAGAACAACGCTTAAGGCATGTATGAGAATTTTATTTTTCATATACAACATGTTAGAGAATTAGAAATTTAAATTTAAGCCGATTGAATAAATTCTCGGGCGCGGATAGATGTTATTATCAATACCCTGATCGTTTGCAATTTCAGGATCTAAGCCACGATATTTTGTTATTATAAAAACGTTTTGAACGTTTGCTGTAATTGACAAGCTGGCTGTATTACGAAAAACTTTGCCTGCATTATAGCCGATATTTATATTATCTAATCTGAAGAAAGAAGCATTTTGAATATAGTAATCTGATAAATACTGATTGTTATTAAAATTGGTATTCAGATAATTGCGAGAAGCATTTTGTATATAATGTAATGGATTTTGAATGGCTCTGAAAACACCCGCGTTAGAATAATAGTTATTATATGCATAGTTTCCAAAAGATGCGTGACCTGCTAAACCTAAAGTAAATTGTTTATAAGTTACCTGCGTACTTATGCCACCCAAAACATTCGGTGCCGGTTTTTTGTAATAATACCGATCTGCATCAGTTACCTGACCATCTCTGTTTAAATCAGCATATAATCCTTCAATTGGCCTTCCTGTTGTTTGATCGTACACCTGTTTATATACGAGAAAAGTAAACGGAGCATATCCAACTGCAAATTTTCCTATTGTATTTCCTGTTCCTCCGCTAATATTACTAACATCAATACCCTTAAAACTTGGATCAGGATTTTTAAGCAAATTGGTTATTGTTGATTTATTATAGCTTACATTAAAATTTAAATTCCATGTTACAGTTTTGCTTTGAACAGGTATAATATTTAATGTAAACTCAAAACCTTTATTCGTCATATTACCTACATTGGTTAAAAGTGTAATATCGAAATTGGCGCCGGGTGCTATCGGAACAACGCTTAAAAGATCTTTTGTTTTTTTCTGATAGAAATCAATCGTACCAGAAATTCTGTTATTTAAAAATCCATAATCTAAACCGATATTGGCAGTAGTTGTTGTTTCCCATTTAATATTTGGATCGTAAGCTGATGGGCGTAAAAAGTAATAATAATTGTTACCAAATTCATACTGCGCTGTAGATGTGCTTTTATAATACACCGGCAAGTAAGAATAATATGCAATTCCATCTTGCTGACCTGTTACACCCAAACCAACTCTTAATTTTAGTTCGCTTAGCAAACTGGAATTTTTAAAGAATTCTTCTTTTAATTTCCAGGCTAATGCAACTGCAGGAAAATATCCTACCCTGTTAGCAGAAGAAAATTTTGAGCTCGCATCACTACGTATTGATGCTGTTAAAAGATATTTATTAGCCAATGTAAAGTTTATTCTGCCTAAGTACGATTCTAACCTGTATTCAGGTTTGTCTGAAGCATATGTTGGTATTGTTGTTGAATCAACTTTTCCACTTTGATTATAATTAGGGACGTTATAAACATTTGTAAAGAAATCCTGGTAGCTGTGTAACACTAAAACATCAAACTTGGTGCGGCTGGTTAACTCTTTTGTATAGAATAGAGAAACGTCAGAAAGCACATTAGATTTGCCTTGTTGATAGTTTGTAAATATTCCGCCTTTATATTTTGCAATTGAAGAAGTTGAATCAATATAATGATGGCCTTGCGCCCAGGCTCTGTCGTAACCAATATTTGCCATTAAGTGCAGGTCGGGCAGAAAATGAAATTTATAGTCTAACTGCAAATTGCCAATCACTCTGTCAACATGAGAAACATTATCATTTATGTTTAATAAGTCTAAAGGATTTGGATCTGCTGCAGCTCCGTTTGTGCCAATTACATTTCCATTTGCCTGCAGCCATTCAAAATAACCACCATATTTATTGCTTGCATATGCAGATTGTGTTGGATCAAAAGTAACCGCAGAGCCAACTGCATCCTGATTTGCAAAATTATTTTGCGTATGGCTGTATTTTACATTTACATTAACCAGCAAATGATTATCGAATAATTTTGGAGATAAGTTTAGTGATGATGTTGCACGGCTAAACCTGTCTGTTTTTAAAACACCTTCCTGGTTACTATAACCACCGGAAAGCCTGAACGGAAGAACCTTCCAAAGACTTCCACTGGCACTTAGGTTATTATCAGTTCCAAAAGCATTTTGATAAATAAGATCCTGCCAGTCAGTGTTAGAAGTTCCTAATAAAGTTTTATAAGTATTATCGTTAGTTGAATCAGCATATTGATTTATAATCTGCGTTATTTGTGCTGCATTTAAAACCGGAACATATTTAGACACATTGCTTAGAGAAGCCTGTGTATTAAAATTAAATTTTATTTTACCAGGCTGACCTTTTTTTGTTGTTACAATAATAACACCATTAGAAGCTCTTGAACCATATTGAGCAGTTGCTGATGCATCTTTTAAAACGCTTATTGATTCAATATCGTTTGGATCAATAGTATTTAAAAAATTTGATGAACCGGCAAGAAGATTAAGCCCTGTAGCATTGTCAATAGGTACACCATCAATAACAATTAAGGGATCATTACTCGCATTTAGCGAAGCGCCGCCACGAATTCTTATTTTACTGCCACTACCCGGAGAACCGCCACCAGAAGTTACCTGCAAGCCAGCTACTTTGCCTACTAATAGTTGGTCTGAAGAAACAATATTACCTTTTTGAAAATCTTTAGTTGTAATTGATGTAATAGAACCGGTTAAATCACCTTTTCTTTTAGTTCCATATGCAACAACCACAACCTCATTAAGACTTCCCACAGAGCCCGCCAAAGAAATACTAACCGGGGCGCTGCCTACTTTTACTTCCTGCGATCTATAACCTACGTAAGATGCAGTAACTGTTTCAGTACCTTCCGGAACTTTAATAGTAAAATTTCCTTTAGCATCTGATGAAACAGCAACAGATTTACCGGTAGCTTTAATTGTAACACCGGTAAGAGGTTGTCCGTTGGCAGAATCAGTAACAATACCTGAAACTGTTTGCTGTGCAATGGCAGCAATACTGCAAATTGCAACCAGCAGAAAACTCATAAACAGCCGTCTGAAATTCATAACAAGTTATTATTTATTGAACAAATTATAAGTATGCTTCAAAGAAATTGGCTTATGCAATTTGAAATGAAAGCAGTTAATCAACAAAATTTTGTTGATGCAAACCTTACAAAAAATTTTCAAGGTATTAAGTAGTAATAAAAAGCAATCAATCATATAACAAAAGCAAATCTTAATTTGTGTACTAATTACACTCGACTTACAAATGTGTAATTATTACACTTCATAAACAAATATTTTTTCATAGTCGCTGCATAAACATCAAATTTTTTTTCCGCTATATTTAAATCTTCTAAGTTTTAAACATATTTATTCAATGAAAAAATTATTTGCGCTTCTTTTAATAATTGTAATTATTACCAGTTGCAGCAAAGGCAAATCATTACCAACTAACAATAATGGCAGTGATACAACAAACAATCCACCTGCAGATACAACAACAAACATTAGCAATACAACATTTGCAAAAGGTGCAGACATAAGCTGGCTTACTCAAATGGAAAATGAAGGTTATAAATTTTACAACCGCAACGGTAAAGAAGAAGTTTGTTACCAGGTAATGAAAGATGAAGGCATGAATTCAATCCGTTTACGTGCATGGGTAAACCCAACAGGCGGCTGGTGCAATACAGCAGATGTTGTTGCAAAAGCAAAACGCGCTAAAGCAGCAGGCATGCGCATTATGATTGACTTTCATTATAGTGATTGGTGGGCAGATCCAGGCAAACAAAATAAACCGGCAGCATGGGTTTCGCTAAATTTTAATGATTTAAAAATCGCTTTGTCAGATTATACTAAGCATGTATTGGATACATTAAAAAGTAATGGTATTGTTCCTGAGTGGGTGCAGGTTGGTAACGAAACAAATGATGGAATGTTATGGGAAGATGGGCGTGCTTCAAAAAACATGGCAAACTTTGCAGCACTTATTATGGCAGGTTATGATGCAGTAAAATCAATTGATGATACAACAAAAGTTATTGTACATATTTCAAATGGTTATGATAATAATTTATTCAGATATATTTTTGATAACTTAAAAAGCAATAATGCAAAATGGGATATTATCGGCATGTCTTTATATCCTTCATCAACCAATTGGTCAACATTAAATACACAATGTTTATCAAACATGAATGATATGATTGCGCGTTACAACAAACCGGTTATGATTTGCGAAGTTGGAATGAGCTGGACGGATTCTGTTGCATGCAAATCATTTCTTTCTGACATCATTTCCAAAACAAAATCTATTGCCAATAATAACGGACTTGGCGTGTTTTACTGGGAACCTGAATGCTATAATAATTGGCAAGATTATTCACTTGGCGCATTTGATAACACTGGTAAACCAACACAAGCCTTGGATGCTTTTAAAAATTGATTACTTCATTTAAATAAATTTACGAATGCGAGCTACAAAAATTTTATGTCTTAGTTTATCAGTTTTATTCTTTACAACAAACGCATTTTCGCAATCACTTCCGGCAAGAAAAATAAATTTTGATGATGACTGGAAGTTTTCTTTTGGCAATGCAAATAATCCTGCAAAAGATTTTAATTATGGTGTTGCCACTATCTTTTCAAAATCAGGTTATGCGCCGGGTACACCAATGGATGTTACTTTTCGCGACAGCGCCTGGCGCAGGTTAAATCTTCCGCATGATTGGGTGGTTGAATTACCTTTTATAAATTCAAAAAGTGATGATTTAGAAAGTCACGGATATAAACCTGTTGGTGGTTTATTTCCTGAAACAAGTATCGGTTGGTATAGAAAACATTTTACAATTTCTGCAAATGATTCAGGTAATCGTTTTCAAATTCAGTTTGATGGAATTTTTCGTGATGCAATGATTTGGGTAAACGGATTTTTTGTTGGCAACAATAAAAGTGGTTATGTTGGATGCACTTACGACATAACAGATTTTATTAACTATCATAAAGAAAATATTATTACAGTTCGTGTTGATGCATCGCAATATGAAGGCTGGTTTTATGAAGGTGCAGGCATTTATCGCCATGCATGGCTGAATGAATATAACAACATGCACATTGCAACAAATGGTGTTTTTGTTTATAGTGATGTAAAAGGAAATAATGCATCAGTAAGCATTCAATCAACTATAGAAAATCAAAACAATAATTCATCCAATAATATTATTTCATCTTATATAACAGATCGCGATGGAAATATTCTTGGTAAATCAATTGCGCAATCAACATCAATATCAAACAACGAAACAAAAACCATCACACAAAAAATAAATATTATCAATCCAAAATTATGGAGTGTTGATGAGCCTTATTTATACCGTGCAGTTGTGCTTGTAAAAAATAACAATAATATTATTGATAGTGAAAAAATACGCTTTGGAATTCGCACCATAAATGTTACTGACAGTGGTTTATTTGTAAACGGAATTTATACAAAAATTCATGGCATGTGTAATCACCAGGATGCTGCCGGCGTTGGTTCTGCGTTGCCTGATTACCTGCAATATTATCGTGTGCGTTTGTTAAAACAAATAGGTGTGAATGCTTATCGTACAAGCCACAACGCAGCAACGCCGGAATTGTTAGATGCATGCGATAGTTTAGGAATGCTGGTGTTAGAAGAACAACGTTTGCTCAACAGCAGCGATGAATACATAAACCAGTTTGAAAGAATTATAAAACGTGATCGAAGCCGTCCTTCCATTTTTATGTGGTCGATTGGTAATGAAGAATTTGGAATGCAAACTACAAGTTATGGCAAACGCATTGCGCAAACTTTCATTCAAAAACAAAAAGAATTAGATCCTACACGCACTTGCACGTATGCAGCGGATGTGCCAAATGTTTTCCAAGGCGTGAATGAAGTAATTCCTGTGCGTGGTTTTAATTATCGTGAAAAATTTGTGCAGGCTTATCATCATGATCATCCAACGCAACCAATCATGGGAACAGAAATGGGCAGCACGGTTACAACACGCGGGATCTATATAAAAGATACGATCAATGCTTATGTGCCTGATGAAGACACAACACATCCGTGGTGGAGCAGCACTGCAGAAACATGGTGGAAATTATGTGCGCCTTATAAATGGTGGATGGGTGGTTTTGTATGGACGGGCTTTGATTATCGCGGCGAACCAACACCTTATAATTGGCCTAATATTAATTCGCATTTTGGTGTATTAGATATGTGCGGCTTTCCTAAAAACATTTCTTATTACTATAAATCATGGTGGAGCGATTTTGATGTGTTGCAGGTTTCTCCGCATTGGAATTGGGCTGGTAAAGAAGGTCAGCCAATTGATGTTTGGGTGAACAGTAATGCGAATAATGTTGAATTGTTTTTGAATGGAAAAAGTTTAGGCAAAAAAGAAATGCTGCGCAACAGTCATTTAAATTGGAGCGTAAATTATGAACCCGGAACATTAGAAGCAATTGGTTATCGAAATGGAAGAAAATTTATGACTGAAGTTGAAACAAGTGATAAGCCAACTAATGTTATTGTTACGCCATATAAAACAACAATGTTAGCAGATGGAAAAGATATTGCTATAATCAACATTAGCATGATAGATAAAAAAGGTGTTGAAGTTCCTGATGCAAATAACCTGGTACATTTTTCTGTAACCGGTGATGCAAAAATTACTGCCGTGAGTAATGGCGACCCAAGCAGTCATGAACAGGATAAATATAATGATACAGTTGCGCAGCGACATTTATTCAATGGCAAATGCCAGGTAATTGTTCAATCAGGTAATACAAAATCATTAATTCATTTTGAAGCCAAAGCAGATGATGTGCAATGGAGTGGTGGTACTGATATTGCTGCCATTCAACCGGGTGTTCCGCATCTTGTTTCAAAATCAAACAATACATTTCCAATTGCAAAAATTAACTCAACAGCAATTGATAAAATGTTAGGCGCAGATATTTCTTTCTTGCCTGAACTTGAGGCAAAAGGAATGAAGTTTTCTGATAATGACGTTGAAAAAGATGCCATACAAATTTTAAAAGATCATGGTTTTAATTATGTGCGTTTAA
The DNA here is from genome assembly GCA_964236165.1 of uncultured Parafilimonas sp. GTDB lineage: Bacteria > Bacteroidota > Bacteroidia > Chitinophagales > Chitinophagaceae > Parafilimonas. The sequence goes on from CAXSDU010000009.1 coordinate 39,572, forward strand.
GAGTTTTTGTTGATCCGCAAAATGATAGCGGTTATTCACCACAAAAAGGTTTTTGCGATCTTGCGCATACAAAAGAAATGGCGAAAAGAGTAAAGGCTGCCGGCATGAAATTTTTGCTCGATTTTCATTACAGCGATTATTGGGCTGATCCCGGAAAACAATACAAACCAAAAGCATGGCAAGGTGAAAATTTTACGCAGTTGAAACAATCAGTGTATGATTACACAAAGATGGTGATGCAGCAATTAAAAGATCAAAATACAACACCTGATATGGTGCAGGTTGGCAATGAAATTAATCATGGAATGATTTGGCCTGATGGTTATATCAACAATCTTGATAGTTTATCACAATTAATTTATGCAGGCATCAACGCGGTAAAATCAGTTTCTTCATCAACATCCATCATGCTGCATATTGCATTGGGCGGACAAAATGATGAAGCCCGTTTTTGGTTAGACAATATGATCGAGCGCGGCGTTCCATTTGATGTGATTGGTTTATCGTATTATCCAAGATGGCATGGCACTTTAGATGATCTGCAATATAATCTTGCAGACTTATCAAAACATTATAATAAAGATGTTATTGTTGTTGAATACTCGCATAAGAAACAGCAGGTAAATCAGATTGCATTTGATGTTCCAAATGGGCGTGGTAAAGGCACCTGCATTTGGGAACCATTGAGCACATGGGAAAGCTTTTTTGATAAAGATGGAAAAGCAAATAAGTATTTATATATGTATGATGAGATCAGTAAGGAATATTTAAAAAAATAAAAGCAACTATTCGTCGCTTTTATTTTTAAGATTATTGTGATATAAATTATTGCTGATCTTTTAGCTTTCCTTCTTTAGCTGCTTTTTTCATTTTTTTATTTGCTAGTACACCAAGTTCTACGCGCCTGTTAAGACTGCGATTTTCTTCAGAAGTGTTAGGATATTTTGGTTGATCTTCTCCATACCATTTTATAGTGAACCGATTTGTAGCAACACCGTGCAATTCAAGGTAGTCAGAAACGGCTCTTGCTCTTTTTTCTGACAGCGTTATATTATATTCTTCTGTTCCGGTATCATCTGTGTGTCCTTCCACTAAAATATTTGTTTCAGGATAATCGCTAAAAACTTTTGAAACTTTGTCGAGGCTTGCCTTTGCAGAATCACCTAAATCACTTGAATTGATTTGAAATAATAAAGCAGAATTAAAAGTTACATTAATGCCTTCGCCAACACGCTGCACTTTAGCATCAGGAACTGCCTGCTGAATTTCCTTTGCCTGTTTATCCATAGAATGACCAATAAGATAACCGCCGGTTCCACCAATTGCGGCACCAATTAAAGCCCCAAGCACTGTATTCTTTCCTGCTATCAGAGCACCGGCAGTTCCGCCGGCGGCAGCGCCAATGGCTGTTCCTTTCTGTGTTTTATTAAGGCTTTTACAACCTGCGCTAATCATTACAATCGCAATTGTGTATAGAATAATTTTTTTCATAGTTTATAATTTTTATTTGCAAACAGCAACCTGCAATAAATCCATATTTATATCTTTTGTGCCGTTACTTTTTGCTTTTGTTATATCGCCGCATAATAAAGTTTTATCTTCTGCTGAACTTGAATCTTGAAACAGTGTTACGGTATTTGTGCTGACATTTTATTTGCCATTTGCTGCGCATCTGTAGTACCATATTTTTTTTGAAGAGATTTTATCTCAGAAGAAATTTTTGCTTTCCATACATCGGCCGCATTGCCGCCATTATTTAAAGCCATATTATATGCATCTGTTGCGGATGCATAATTATTTTGAGCTGTGTAAATATCTCCCTGAACAATATATAACTCCGCATTTTTATTATTGAGTGATATTGCTGTTGTAATATTATTCATGGCATCATCATACATTTTGTTTTTAAGATCTATACTCGCCATTTTTGCATAGATCGTTGCTCTTTCATTCACATTCTGATTTTTACTTGTAAGATCTGCTATTGTATTAAGATCTGCTTTAGCATCGGCAGAGCTCTTCAAACCCAATTCAGCATTGGCTCTTTCAAACAAATTATCCAAACTGCTTTTACTTATTTTCAAACCTTCATTTGCTGCATCTAAAGCATCGGAATATTGTTTCATTCCATTATAAGCTGCTGCTTTACCCGCGTATGCTTTTTCTTTCGCATCGTATGCATTACATTTTTTTAAAACATTATTAAACTGATCAAGTGCAGCACTGTAATTACCATTGGTATTGTCTGATTGACCTGTTTGTATTGCAGTAGAACATCCGTTGGTCATAGTAACAAGCCCGCTACGGCATTCAGTAAAAAATATTATTAATAGAACAGGAAGGAAATATTTTAGTTTTTTTTCCATTTAATAATTTTTAAACACTCGTAATAATAGCCCGACAGACATAAAAATTATGCCAGTATTAATTAAAGCATTTAAAGATACTTAAGGTCAACATTAATATTGAAAATATATTCGTTGGCATACGCATTCATGTTTATAATTTTTAGTGTTTACTTTACTACATGAAATATTATGTTTTCCTGCTGATAATTTTTTGTTTTAGTTGCGCTAATCAATATTCATCTTCAAACAAAATATACAGGCAACAATCAAAAGCATTTGCAAAAACAATAAAAACATATCCATTAAAAGATTCATTTAATACTGAGCCATTTATAGGAACAACCAATTTTAATTTGCGTAAACCGGAATTCGTAATCATTCATCATACAGCACAAAACAGTTGCGCGCAAACATTAAAAACTTTTACTACAAATGTTTCGCAGGTAAGTGCACATTATGTTATTTGTAAAGACGGAACGATACATCATATGCTGAATGATTATTTACGTGCATGGCAGGCAGGTGTGAGCCGCTGGGGAAATGATGCTGATATAAACAGCAGCAGCATTGGTATTGAACTTGACAATAATGGTTATGAAGTTTTTACCGGCGACCAGATAAGTAGTTTGCTGCGTTTGTTGGCGGCATTAAAAAAACAATACAATATTCCAACGGCAAATTTTATTGGTCATGCTGATATTGCGCCAACAAGAAAAAATGATCCCAATGTTTTTTTTCCATGGAAAGAACTTGCAGATAATGGTTTTGGTTTATGGTATGATGATACAACAAATGTTGCATTGCCTTTATCATTTCAGCCAACACAAGCTTTAAGAATTATTGGTTATGATGTAAGAGATACGTCTGCAGCTACCGTTGCATTTAAAAGACATTGGTTGCAGGATACTTTGCCCGGTTTTGATTCTGCGCAATACAAAGTGCTATTCCAGGTGATGAAAAAATATCTCTGAATAGTTCCATGCGATTGTGATGAAAAAAAACTTTAGTGATTATTATTTAAACAAACAATTCTATCAATAAAAATTATGCACGTGTTTTGTTGTGTATATGCGCAATATGACTATTGAGCACCAACGACTAATTGATAATGCAAAAAAACCTGTTCCGCTTGTAAAATGGGGTCCGTATTTAAGTGAGCGCCAATGGGCAACTGTTAGAGAAGATTATAGTTCTGATGGCGATGCGTGGCGTTATTTTCCTTTTGATCATGCACATTGCAGAACATATCGCTGGGGTGAAGATGGACTGGCAGGCATTTCTGATCTTTTTCAGAATTTATGTTTTTCTGTTGCACTATGGAATGGTAAAGACCCAATATTAAAAGAAAGGCTTTTTGGTCTGGGAAATTACGAAGGCAATCATGGTGAAGATGTAAAAGAACTTTATTATTATTTGGATAATGTTCCCACACACACCTACATGCAATACCTGTATAAATATCCGCAACAGGAATTTCCGTATGAATTGTTGCGCAGTGAAAATCGTGCAAAATCAAAACTTGATCCTGAATATGAAATATTAGATACACATTTATTTGATAATGATGAATATTTTGATGTACTGATATCTTATGCAAAGCATGAC
>CAXSDU010000009.1:43534-60063 GCA_964236165.1 uncultured Parafilimonas sp.
GATGAAGATATTTGTATTAAAATAAACATACACAACCGCTATCATGAAGCAGCAGATATTACAGTGTTGCCAACACTTTGGTTCTATAATCGCTGGGCTTTTACCGAAAATTTTATAAAGCCTTCTATATCTTTTGTAAACAGAAATTGCGTGCAAACAACGCATTCAAGATTGGGTAGTTATTATTTATATTTTTTAAATGCAAACGACAGGTTGTTTACAGAAAATGAAACCAATACAGAAATAATAACAGGGGTTCCTAACAAAGATGTTTTTACAAAAGATGCTTTTCATAATGCCATTATTAAAAAGAAAAATGTAACAGCACTGCGTAATAAAAAATCAGGAACCAAATTCGCGGCAGTATATAAACTTAACATCGCTGCCGGTGAAACACAAACTATTTATTGCAGGTTCAGTAATAAGTTAATTAAGAAACCATTCGGTTACAGTTTTGAAGAAATTTTTAAAACACGCAAGCAGGAAGCAGATGATTTTTATGCAGCCATTTTACCTAAAGGATTGAATGAAGATATGGCAAACATTCAGCGGCAGGCAATTGCCGGATTGTTATGGAGCAAACAATATTATCATTTTGATGTGGAGCGTTGGCTTACCACGAGTGATGGCATTACGCCCGTAAGCAGTGCAAAAGCAAAAGGCAGAGACAGCGAATGGACACATTTAAAAAATCAGGACATTATAAGTATGCCCGACAAATGGGAATATCCCTGGTATGCTGCTTGGGATCTTGCTTTTCAAACTATATCAATAGCAGTTGCAGATGCAAATTTTGCAAAGCATCAGTTGTTGCTCATAATGCGCGAATGGTATATGAAACCTGATGGTCAATTGCCTGCGTATGAATGGAATTTTAGTGATGTAAATCCGCCGGTGCAGGCATTTGCGGCGTTACAGGTTTATTACATTGAACAAAAACAAACTGGTAAAGGCGATGTGCAGTTTCTAAAAAAAATCTTTCAAAAACTCCTTATCAATTTTACATGGTGGATCAATCGTAAAGACCGTTATGGAAATAATATTTTTGAAGGTGGATTTTTAGGACTTGATAATATTGGTGTATTCAACCGCAGTTTTAATGATAAAGGCACCGTACAATTAGAACAGGCAGATGGCACAAGCTGGATGGGCATGTATGCATTGAATATGATGGATATTGCCATTGAAATTGCTTTGCATGACAATGCTTTTGAAGATACTGCTACTAAATTTTTTGAACATTTTATACTGATCGCCGAAGCGTTAAATGAACATCATTTATGGAATGCAGATGATAAGTTTTTTTATGATGTATTAAGTATGCCGGGCGCAGATCCTTTGCCTTTGCGCATACGTTCAATTGTTGGCTTAACGCCATTATTTGCCGTATCAAATATTACGCAGGATGAGCGAAATGCATTAAGCGATTTTAAAAAACGCATTGCCTGGTTTGAGAACTATCGCAAAAAAAATAATAAATTCTGGCCAAATGAAGAACGTGGTGAACAGGGAGAAATTTTATTATCATCCATACGAAAAGAGCGCCTTACAAACTTGCTTGAATATTTATTGAATGAAGAAGAATTTTTATCTGATGGTGGTATAAGAGCATTATCAAAATTTCATCAAAACAATCCATATTCTGTAACGGTAGAAGATATCGGATACACGATTCAATATGATCCCGGTGATAGCACATCAAATATGTTTGGCGGCAATTCAAACTGGCGCGGACCTGTGTGGATGCCGATCAATTATCTCATCATTCAATCGATTCGCAAATATGGAAAATTTTATGGTGATAATTTATTGGTTGAATGCCCGGTTGGTTCAGGCATTAAAATGAATTTGGAACAGGTTGCTGATGAACTTACAAAACGTGTAATAAGTCTATTTGAAAAAGATGCAGAAGGAAAGCGAAAAATTTATAATGAGCACAACTGGTTTTATCAAAAGCCGGGTAATGAAAATCTCATTTTATTTTATGAATATTTTCATGGTGATAATGGCAGAGGCTTAGGCGCTAATCATCAAACAGGATGGACGGCACTTGTTGCAGAATTAATAAGTGAGTATGGCGGAAAATTGTAAAGCGATCAACAGATTAAGGAACCTTTCTTATAAAAATATCTGTTACTTGTCTTATTAATCTTGCATGTACTTTTTCATTTGTAGAAATAATTTGGAATGGACCAAAATTATCTGGTATTGATTCGCCATCTTTCAAATCAGCAAGAATCATTTTTTTATCAGACAAAAAACTGTCTATTTCTGAAAGTGCATAAATAACGCTGTAGCTTTAATTAACATATAACTATTCAATGTTTGCCGCCGCATTGCTTTTTCAAAAAATACACCGGCTTTATTTAATAACAGATAAATATCCACGCCCGTATAATTATGCGTTACACCATCTTCACCTTTTACGTTTATCGTTGTTTGTGGCAATGAATTTAAATCAGCAGCAGAAAATGTAATTGTTTTATTTTCTGTATTAATTATGTTTACTGATATATCTTTTGTTTGAGCAAATAAAACATGAGCACTAACAAAAATTCCAACGAAAAGCGAAATTGATTTATACAACTTAATAATTATAAATTATTATACCAACAAAAAAACCGCCTCGAACAAGACGGCTTTTTATTCGAAATTCAAATTTAATTTTCTTTTGCACCTTCAACTAAAACTGTCGTTTTATTATTCAACACTTCTACAAACCCGCTTTGAATTGAATAATTCGCAACCTCCGTTTTTGTTTTCAATACTTTAATATTGCCTTTGCCTAAAGCCGCAACAAGCGGCGCATGTTTATCCAGCACTTCAAATGAACCGGCTACACCGGGCAACTGAATTCCATAAACGTCTCCACTGTATAATTTTGTTTCAGGTGTTAGTATTTCAAGTGTCATAATTTTAAATTAGTTAATTAGCAATTGCTAATAATTATCCTTTTGCCTGCTCAATTAATTTTTTACCTTTTTCAATTGCATCTTCAATTGTTCCAACAAGATTAAATGCTGCTTCAGGATATTCATCAACTTCACCATCCATAATCATGTTGAAGCCGCGGATTGTATCTTCAATACTTACAAACACACCTTTTAAACCTGTAAAGGCTTCTGCCACATGGAAAGGTTGTGATAAAAAGCGCTGTACACGGCGTGCTCTTGATACAACCAGCTTATCTTCTTCACTCAATTCATCCATACCAAGAATGGCAATAATATCCTGCAATTCTTTATAACGCTGTAAAGTTAATTTTACACGATTGGCAGTATCGTAATGCAAATCACCAACAATTTGCGGTGTAAGAATTCTTGAAGTGGAATCCAACGGATCAACCGCAGGATAAATACCTAAATCGGCAATTTTACGACTTAACGCCGTAGTAGCATCCAGGTGAGCAAATGTTGTTGCAGGTGCCGGATCAGTATAATCATCAGCCGGTACATAAACAGCCTGTACGGAAGTAATAGAACCATTTTTTGTTGAAGTAATTCTTTCCTGCATCAAACCCATTTCTGTTGCTAACGTAGGCTGGTAACCCACAGCCGAAGGCATACGCCCTAACAATGCAGATAATTCGGAACCTGCTTGTGTAAACCGGAAGATATTATCAACAAAAAACAAAATATCTTTTCCCTTGCCTGTGCCATCTCCATCACGAAAATATTCTGCAACTGTTAAGCCACTTAAAGCAACACGTGCACGTGCGCCGGGAGGTTCATTCATTTGGCCAAAAACAAAAGTAGCTTTAGATTCTCTCAAACCTTCCATATCTACTTTGCTTAAATCCCAGTTGCCTTGTTCCATGCTGTGTTTAAAATCGTCACCGTAATTCATAATGCCGGCTTCAATCATTTCACGCAACAAGTCATTTCCTTCGCGTGTTCTTTCCCCAACGCCTGCAAAAACAGATAAACCACCATATCCTTTTGCAATATTGTTAATCAATTCCTGAATTAAAACTGTTTTACCCACACCGGCACCACCAAATAAACCAATTTTTCCTCCTTTGGCATAAGGCTCAATAAGGTCAATCACTTTTATGCCGGTAAATAAAACTTCCGATGCCGTACTTATATTTTCGAATGCAGGTGGCATCGCATGTATCGGTCTTCCATTTTTTTTACTAACCTGTGGCAAACCATCAATTGCATCACCGGTTACATTAAACAAGCGACCGTGAATAGCTTCACCAACCGGCATAGCGATTGCAATACCTGTATCAATTACTTCTGTTCCGCGTACTAAACCTTCAGTAGCATCCATCGCAATACAACGTACACTATCTTCACCCAAATGCTGTTCTACTTCAAGTACAAGTCTATCTCCGTTTGGACGTTTTAATTCTAATGCATTGTAAATTTCAGGCAGTGAGCTATCAGGAAAATACACATCAACCACTGCACCAATTATTTGTTTTACCTTACCTATATTAGCCATAAGTTTAAATGATTTTTTTACAGCTTTTTAGTAGCAAAAGCGTTTTTGAATTTTGCGCAAATGTAAGGAGATGAAGGTAAAAATCCGAATAATAATTAACAAGAATATGGAAAGAAAAAAGGATGACTAAGCATCCTTTTATAATCGTTACACAAAAAATTTTAAGCGCCTGCAACCAGGATAATTATTATAATTATTGCATATAAGCCCAATCCAATCCATGTCCATTTCCTGAAATTTCTATCTTTTGAAAAGATGTATGCCAATAATACACCAATCAGTCCTAATAAAAATCCAAGGATGAATCCACCGATATTGAAACCGGTAGAATCTTCTCCGTCATAAAGTTTTTTCTTAAATCTTTTTTGCAAGATTTTAAATTCAACTTTTTCAACAAGTGATAATTTTTTGCCACGCAATATGCCATATTCTTTTGGCGTAAGTTTTACAAACTGTTCCATTATTGCGCGTTGCTCCTGAACAGTAATCTTGCTTTCCTGCTTTGGTTTTTCCAATGTTTCAGGTGCTGAATAAATAAAGGCAGAAAATGCGTTTTGAACTAAAAAGAAAAAAAGAAGGGTGGCTAAAGCCGGTTTAAGGATCTTCATACAGTTTTGTTTTTGGTTTAAAAATGATGAAACGAAAATAAATTAATTTTTCAATTTTTCCGGTGATTTATTTTGTTTAATTCCTCATCTGAAAGATCTATTAAAATATATGTTTTTACGGAACAAATAAGCATTTCATCTAAAGCATTTATAATATTTTCGTATGTGGCATTTTCGGTTGGTTTAATTAATACTATAATATCTGAATCGCTTCCAAAACGTTTTCTTAAAGCATCTTTTTTTGAATAATTTCAGAACGAATAAAATTTTTTTGTTGATCAAAATTTTTTAAATCATCAATATCGAAATTATCGATAGAAACTAATCTTTCTCCAATTGTTTCTGCATCTTTCTCACTCTGTCTTCAAATTTTTCAGAGGATAAATTATAGCGGCTTAAACTATCAACAATAATCGGAAACGAAAGTGGTGTAAGCCTTTTAGGAAATTTTAGAATAATATCATTATTACTTATGCGTTCAAGTGCTGTACGCAAACGCACTTCTTCCATTTGTTGTTCAAATACTTCGTGATAAGCTTGTCGTAGTAAAATATTATTAGGATCATATTCACTGAAAACTTTAAACAATAAAGATGCAGACGCCTGCAGGTGTTTTGCTTTTTTTGGTTCGCCGGGATAACCTGTAAAAATCAATCCGCCAATAACAGCTATATCACGAAATTTTCGTGAAGCCATTTCAACAGCATTAACGCTGCGCTGAATATCTGCAATTAAATTTTCCGTAGTGAAAAGTTCACGCACATTCGTATCATCAACAGGAATCGGTTGATCGCTTAATAATTCAAATCCATAATCATTCATCGCAATAGAAAAAGTAATCGGCGTAATCTGGCTGATGCGATATGCAAGAATAGAACTCATCGCTTCATGAATTTGTCTTCCTTCAAACGGATAAACAATCAAGTGAAAACCTTCACGTGCCTCAATTTGTTCAATCAATAATTCATCGCTTTGCGGTACATGTGATAATTCTTGTTGCAGTTTAAATAATGGTCGTAATACTTTTAGTTCAATTAAATCAGAAGTAAAAGCAGCATTAAAAGTGCGGCGCAAAATCATTCCAAGATTTGCCGTTAAACTCATGCGACTTCCCATCCAACTTGGAATAATTGATTTTTTTTTTGCCGAATTTCTAACATAAGCTGTCATTTCTTTAATCATTACCAATTCTAAATTTCTTCCTGCAAATGTGAAAGCATCGCCGGGTTCAAGCCTGCTTAAAAACCATTCTTCAATCATACCAATATAACCGCCATGCATCATTTTAATCTTCATCATCGCATCGCTTACAATCGTTCCAATTTGCATACGATGGCGCATAGCAATGCGACGGTTTTTTATTTTGAATAAACCTTGTTCATCAACTTCTACCTTTTTATATTCATCATAATTTTCAAGTGCTCTTCCGCCACCGGTAATTTGCTGTAATAACTCTCTCCATTCATCATGTGAAATATCTGCATAACAAAATGTTTTTTTTATTTCATTATAAATCTGCACTTCATTAAAACCTTCACCAATTGCCAGCGTGCATAAATATTGCATCAGCACATCAAAACATAACAACATTGGCTGCCGGCTTTCAATTACATTTTCGTTAATGGCATTTTTTAAACCAGCTGCTTCCACCAATTCCAATGCATGGGTTGGAAGAAAATAAACTTTGCTTATATCGCCGGGTTTATGACCACTTCTTCCGGCACGCTGCAAAAAACGCGAAACACCTTTTGGAGAACCAACTTGTATTACTGTATCAACCGGGCGAAAATCAACACCTAAATCCAAACTTGCAGTACATACAACGGCTTTTAATTTTTGTGCATGAAGTGCTTCTTCAACCCAAATTCTTAATTCATGTTCTATACTTCCATGATGCAGCGCAATAACACCTGCAAACTGCGGCGCAACATTTAATAATGTTTGATACCACAATTCGCTCATGCTTCTTGTGTTAATAAACACGAGTGTTGTATTGCTTTGTTCAATGATAGGAACAATTTTTTCTGCAAGCTTAATTCCAAGATGACCAGCCCATGGATATTTTTCAATTTCGTCAGGAATAATAGAAAACACTTCAATACGCTTATCCATTTTTGCTTTTACAACTTCTGCTTTTTCTTTTTGCTGGACAGATAAAGATGCAAGTAAAACTTCTCTTGCTTCATCAAGATTGCCAATAGTTGCGCTGATACCCCAAAGAGAAGTTGTAAGTTCTGATTTTTTACTTTTTACTTTTAAATTTTCTTCGCTAACAGCTAATGGCTGACGGCTAATAGCTAAGATTCTGCTGATCGCCAATTCAACCTGCACACCACGTTTACTTCCTATTAATTCATGCCATTCATCAACAGCAATAATGCGTAAACTTTTAAAAAAAATTGGATAAGTTTTTTGCGCCAATAACAACATCAAACTTTCGGGTGTTATAATTAAAACCTCAGGCAGGTTACGCGTTTGCCTTTGCCGTTCAGCAATTTCCGTATCACCGTTGCGCATAGCTACATTCCATTGCATTCCTAATTCATTAATTACATCCTGCATAGCACGTGTAATATCTTTTGCCAACGCTCGCAAAGGCGTTATCCATAATAACTGTAAGCCATTATTTTTTTTGGTTTGATAGTTATCAGGATGCAGATTGATGAACTGAATTATACTTCCTAAAAAAACTGAAAATGTTTTTCCACAACCGGTTGGCGCATTTACCAAACCACTTTTATTATTAATTATATGTTGCCAGGTTTCTTCCTGAAAACGAAATGCCTGCATATTTTTAGATGCAAGCCATTGTTTAATTACAAAATATCCTTTTGTGTTTTTAATTTTCAAACTATTTAATTAAACACAAAGTTTAAGTAAGTTGTATGTAGTAAAGGATTTTAGTTGAAGTTATTTAACTTTCAACCAATTGCTCAATGGAAATATTTAAAAAATTTGGAAGAATGTGATCGTGCGTCCATAAAATTTTATCAGGATCATTTAATTGTTCAATCATACTTTTCCATTTATCCGCACCATAATTTTCAATAACAGTTTGTTTTTTTTCTTCGCTGTTTAAATGCATTGTCATTCCTTTCGGATCTGCTTCAGGATGGAATTGTGTACCGATAAAGTAATCATTAAAACGTATTGCCATAATGGCTCTTTCCAAATGTGGAAGATGCGGACGCTCTTTTTCTATTGCCAGAATTTTTGAACCCATTTCTTTAACACGGTGTTCATCAGGTTCTATTACCTGATATTCACGGCTATCAACAGCATATATCGGATCATTCATTCCTGCAAAAACAATTTCGCTTTTGCCTTCATTAGTTAAATGCACCGGAAAAACCCCAAAAGAAGTTGAGTTGCGTTTGCAAACCGTTGCAACTTTAAAATGTCTCGAAGCTAATTGGAAACTATGACAAATAAAGAATACATGTTTTTTTGGATAGTTATTATGATCCTGATTGTATGCGTTTACAGTATCAACCCAATACATATATTTTTTATCCCATTCAAGACTTACTGATTCTAAAGGAGAACCTGGACCACCACTGGAAATATATGCATCGTAAGAAAGATCAGGAATTTGTATTTTTTGTCTAACATCAAACACATTTACTTCAGCATCATAATTATTTTTTTTAGCCCAGTCTTGTATTATCTGAAGAATGCAGCGCATACCCTGATTGGCAAATCCGTTATTTAAGTCGAGTACTGCTATTTTTATTTGTGTGTCACTCATTAAGTGGCAAATTTATGAAATCTAAAATTTATGAATTTGGCTGTAGTTTTCAACAGTAAAAATTAATTAGGGAACGTACGATTATACTAAGTAAACGTTGAAGATTTCTATTCATTTTTTTTATCCGTGGTTTTAGCAACAATTTCTTTAATAACATTATCTAATTGCTGCGCAGATGTTTGCAAATGATTTATTAGTTCTTTAGCTTCCGCACCAATATTTTTTTCAGTATCTAACAAAGTTGTTAAGGCCAAAATATTTGCCAATGGAGATCTTACAATATGTGCATTCATAAAAGCAATTTCCTGCAGATGTTCATTCTGTCCTTTTATTTTTAATTCATGCATTTCGGCTGTATTTTTTGCAGCGAGTAGTGCAATTTTATATTGGCGTTCAAAATAAATACCGGTATAAGCAAAAATTGTACACAGGCAAACAACACATATACTGTTATACATAAACATTTGCTTTGAAAGCTGAAGAGATATTTGTTGCCATTTACTATTTTCATCACAAAACAAAATACAAAAGCAAAATGCGCATGCAGTAATAAAAAGATATATTACTATTTCCAAAACCATCATCCGCACATTATTCATTAAAAAAGATAGCGCAAATAATAATGGTAAAATAAAAAGATACCCGCCTGTTTTTAATCCTTCAGCAAAAGAAATTAATACCAAAAAAAAATTCATTATAAGTACTATAGCTGTAACTAAACCCTTTGTATAACCTTTATAAATTGCGAATAAAATAATGCTTAAGATAAATGCCATTACTAAAACGAGAAAACCTGAAACAGGTAATCCTCTTTTAAAGTTGAGGATTCCGTTTAACAACATAACTGCTAAAGCTATTAGCCCAAACCGTAAAATTCTTTTTGAGCGTTCTTTGCTTTCATCAGTAAGCTTTTTGTTATGCATAAATTCGGACAATTGAATTTAAAACCTATAACGAAAAAATTGCTATGTAATTTTTGATATTTAAAGCATTTATATAAATTAATGCGTTGATTATAATTTTACAGATATTTCGTTATAAATAAAAAACTAATCAGCATTATCATCATCTAACAATTCTCTTTCTATTGTTTCCATTTGAACAATATCCCAGGCTTCAGTTTCGGCTGGCACAACATTAATTATATCATTCAATTCATTTTTTTTTAAAAAATTTTTAATTGTTGGCTGCAGTTCACAAATAACGAACGAAAGATTTTTAGAATAAAATTCCTGATGCCATGCAGCAATTTGTTTAATTAATTGCTCGTTAATAGAGAAGACATTTTTAAAATTGATTACAAGATTAATTTTAGCTTGTTCGTAACTGTATATAAGCTCGCTAAACTCTGCTGTTAAATTGTCAGAAAAAAAATCTGAAATCGGCGTTATAATCGTAAATTTTTCTCTGGTATCAATTTTGAAATTCATAATCGTTGTTGAAAGATCATTAACACTATGTGCACAACTGATTTCTTAACTTCCTCAAAAATATTTCTTAAACTTGTACAAATACAAATAAATGGATAATAACTTTTCTGCCCAGGTAAAAGAGATCATCTCGTATAGCAGGGAAGAAGCATTACGATTGGGTAATGATTTTATTGGAACAGAACATCTTTTACTGGGATTAATTAGAGACGGAGAAAACACAGCCATAAAAGTACTTAAGCAACTGAATGTTGATCTTTATGAACTGCGTAAAGAAGTTGAGCTTGCTGTTAAAGATAAAACCGGAAAAAACATAGCTAACATAAATAGTTTACCACTTACAAAACAAGCTGAAAAAGTAATACGCGTTACAGTCCTTGAAGCAAAAGCTTTAAAAAGCCCATTGGTAGAAACAGAACATCTCATGTTATCTATTTTAAAGAACAAAGAGAATATTGCTACGCAAATTCTAAATCAATATGATGTAGATTATGAAAATTTTAAAAACGAATTAGGTATGGTAAGAAGTAATGAACCGCGCAGTGAATACACAGATGAAAATGATGATGATTTTGAAGATGAAAAAAAACAAGGTTATTCATCACAACAAAAAAATAAACCATCAGGTACCGCGAAAAGTAAAACGCCTGTGCTTGATAATTTTGGCAGAGATATTACCAAGCTTGCAGAAACAGGTGCGCTTGATCCTATTGTTGGCAGAGAAAAAGAAATTGAAAGAGTATCACAGATTTTAAGTCGCCGTAAAAAGAATAATCCCATTTTAATTGGTGAACCAGGCGTCGGTAAAACAGCCATTGTAGAAGGTTTGGCTTTACGTATAGTGCAAAGAAAAGTAAGCAGGGTTTTGTATGATAAAAGAGTTATCAGTCTTGATCTTGCCGCGCTTGTTGCAGGCACAAAATATCGCGGGCAGTTTGAAGAGCGCATGAAAGCTATTATGAATGAACTTGAAAAAAATCGCGATGTAATTCTTTTTATTGATGAGATACATACAATTGTTGGAGCTGGCGGCGCCAGTGGTTCTCTTGATGCAAGTAATATATTTAAACCTGCATTATCGAGAGGAGAATTGCAATGTATTGGAGCATCAACTTTAGATGAATATAGAATGTACATTGAAAAAGATGGCGCATTAGATCGTCGTTTTCAAAAAGTAATGGTTGAACCGCCAACAGTTGAAGAAACTATCCAGATTCTTATAAATATAAAATCTAAGTACGAAGATTATCACAATGTAAGTTATAGTGATGATGCAATTGATGCCTGTGTTAAGTTAAGTGATCGTTATATGACGGATCGTTTACTGCCGGATAAAGCAATAGATGTTTTAGATGAAGTTGGTGCAAGAGTTCATCTGAAAAATATAAATGTTCCTCAAACAATTTTAGAGCTTGAAAAGCAAATTGAAGATATTAAACTTGAAAAAAATCGGGTTGTAAAAAGCCAGCGTTTTGAGGAAGCAGCAGCATTACGTGATACTGAGAAACGTTTAGGTGAAGAACTTGAAAAAGCAAAAGGCGATTGGGAAGAAGAAAGCAAACATAAACGCTACCCCATTGATGAAGAAAATATTGCTGAAGTTGTAAGTATGATGACAGGTATTCCTGTGAAGAGAATGGTGCAGGCGGAAAGTGAAAAGCTTCGCAAAATGTCAGAAGATATGTCAACTATGGTAGTAGGTCAGCATGAAGCTATAGGAAAAGTAGTAAAGGCTATTCAGCGCAATCGTGTTGGTTTGAAAGACCCTAAAAAACCTGTTGGTAGTTTTATATTTCTTGGTCCTACAGGTGTTGGTAAAACAGAATTAGCAAGAGCGTTAGCAAGGTACATGTTCGATTCAGAAGATGCATTAATTCGTATTGATATGAGCGAGTACATGGAGAAATTTACTGTAAGCCGTTTAATTGGCGCGCCTCCAGGTTATGTTGGTTATGAAGAAGGTGGACAACTTACTGAAAAGGTTCGTCGCAAACCTTATAGCGTAATTCTGCTTGATGAAATAGAAAAAGCACATCCTGATATTTATAATATTTTATTGCAGGTATTGGATGATGGACAGTTGACTGACGGACTTGGCAGAAAAATAGACTTTAAAAATACTTTAATTATAATGACATCTAATATTGGTGTTCGTCAATTAAAAGATTTTGGAGAAGGTGTTGGATTTGCAACCGCAGCACGCGTACAAAATGCTGATGAAAATAACAAGGCTGTAATAGAAAAAGCATTAAAGCGCACCTTTTCCCCTGAATTTTTAAACAGGATAGACGATGTAGTGATATTTAATTCCCTTACAAAAGAACATATTTTCGAGATTATAGATATTTTAATGAAAGGTGTATTTAAACGTCTGAGCACTTTGGGTTTTACTTTACAAATTACTAATGAAGCAAAGGAATTTATAGCTGAGAAAGGATATGATGTTCAATTTGGCGCTAGACCATTGCACAGAGCAATTCAAAAATATCTTGAAGATGCCTTAGCAGAAGAAATACTTAGTTTGAATATTAAGCAAGGAGACATTTTAATAGCCGGTCTGGACAAGGAAAATCAGAAAATAAAGTTTGAGTTTGGCAAAAAAGAAGAAGAAGCAGAAGTTTAAATTTATATAAAATTACTTGGTAGCCTGCCTCTTTTGGCAGGCTATTTTATTTGGTTACTGCTCTTTTATTAGCGGTTACGAAAAGGGTTTTATACAATACATAAAATTTTTTAGTATAATAGAAATAAAATAGAAATTGCAATAAATTAATATTTTTTAAAGTTAAGCTATGAGAAAAATGCCGGAACTAAACGTAAGCTTTAAATCAAATTTTCGTTCGGCAACAGTGTGGGCAACCAATACCAACTGTTTTACGTATTTATTCACAAATATTAACCCTTGAAGATTGGATTCTTTATACATATTAATTAAGGGTTGTATTATTAATGATTATAAAAGTCAAAAGCAATTTTATGAACATTATTATGGGTTTGCTTTAAAAACCGTTTTCAGGTATATTTATTTATATGATAAAGCAACAGATGTAGTAAATGACAGTTTTGTAAAGATATTTAATAATCTTCCTAAATTTAATCTTGATAAGGATAATTTAGATACTGAGAAAATATTGATGGGCTGGATGAAACGCATACTTATTAATACATCAATAGATGAATTAAGAAGAAGCCAATCAGCACCGCAAATTTGTGAGTTACCAGCATATATTTGGGAAGAAAACGATAGAACTCAGAATTCAGATCAAAAAGTTTTATATAAAGAATTGATTTGTGAAATAAAACGCTTGCCACAATCCTACAGAACCGTTTTTAATCTGTTTGTGATAGATGGTTTTTCACATAATGAAATTGCAGGAATGCTTGGTATATCAGAAGGCACTTCAAAATCTGCATTAGCAAAAGCAAAAGCGCAATTAAAAAAATTTATAAGTAACAGATTTACAGAATTAAATTATGGAGCAACAGTCAAGCAATAAATTAGATGCGTTGTTTCAAAAAGCTGCCAAAGAATATCCGCTTAAAACTGATAATAAAAATTGGGATATTGTTGCTGACAAATTACGTTCTGGCAAAAATACCCAATCAACTAAAAATAGAAGATGGCAATATGGATTAATATTATTGCTATTCTTAGGAGGAAGCTTTTTTATTTTCAGTAACTTAATCAAAAAATCATTTGATGCTCACGGCAATGAGAAAAAAATTTTATCTCAAAAAAATAATAGCAACCAAGTTCAGGCGAAATATAAATCAGAAAAAAATTCTAAACTCAAGTATACAAACAACCATAATCTAAAACAAAATATTGTAAAAAATAAAACTGTACTACAATTTGACATTAAGAATATAAATGCAGAAAGTAGGAAGCAAATAAAATCAACCAGTACATCTAATACTAATTTATTAAACGAAACCGATAATAACCTTTCACAACATACTCAGCAACTGCAGCAACCAAAACTAATTGCTGGTAATTTAACCAGAGAAATGAATCTGTTCAATCAAAACAAGATTGAACTTAATTCTTCTACGATAATTAATAAAGATATTGCGCAAAATTTTAAGAAAACTGATAATTCTTACAATAGTACTACCAAAAAAAACGAACATATAAATCTGAGGCCGCAACCAAAAACTTTTTATGGTATGCTTTTCTTTTCTCCTGATTTTTCAACAGTAAAATTTCAACATATTAATAAACCAGGATATTCCATTGGTATCGCACTTGGTTACAGAATAAATAACCGCATAAGTATAGAACTCGGATTGCAACGTATTCATACTAATTTTTATAGTGATGGAAAATATTTTGATACGTCTAATCTTAAGATAAAACGAGTTACTTCTTTAAATGATTTGAATGGTAATAACAAGCTAACAGCAGTTCCTGTAGCAGTTCGCTTTAACTTGTTTAAAAGCAATCACTTTTTTGCTACAACAGGTACTAATGTTGCGGTTATAACTCATACAGAAAAGTACAATTATGATGTTATTAAAAATGGAACTCCACGTAATATAAATAAAAAATTTAGTGCCTTAACAGGTACCAAGTTTTTTTCATCCGCAAATGTGAGCTTTGGTTACCAGACTTCGGTTTCTAATTTGTTCGATGTAAAAGTTGAGCCATATTATCAGGTAGCAATAAAAGGACTTGTAAGCAATTTTGGAGTTAATGTTGGAATTATAAAAAATCTAAAATAGATTATTAAATTTTGTTTGTTTAGTGTGTTAATTTCCCTTACGCCCGACCTGAAAAAAACAAATCTTTGAGGTTCTTTAGAGTAGTTAACTCAAAAGGTTGTCTATAAAAAGACAACCTTTTTTGTCAACGTTGTAATATATTAATTATCAGAAGCAAAAGTTTAAAAATTAAATTACATTGGTGCATATAATTATTTTATAGCAGAATACTAAAATTGTTGCAACACAATTTATAGTTACAGAAAAGATTTCTCTATGTTTACAGGCTGTCATAATCGGCAGCTTTTCTTTTACAAAACCTTTCATCTTCATATTGATTATTAACTATCAAAACATATATTTTTGTACAAATAACCTTTATGAAATTACATTTTCTTTTTGCACCTGTTTTGTTTTGTTTTATCAATTCTGCTTGTCTTAACGCACAACAGGAAAAAAATCAAACCGGTAATGCAGGACTAAAATTACCTGTAGGTTTTACGGCATTAAAAGTTGCTGATGGATTAGGCGCTGCTAGACACTTAGCTGTTGCTCCTGATGGTGACATTTTTGTGAAACTTGCAAATTTAAAAAATGGAAAAGGTATTTATTGGTTACATGACAGCAATAAAGATGGAAAGATAGATAAAATGATTGGCTTTGGAAACTTTAAAGGAACAGGAATGTACATCTCCAATCACTATTTATATGCATCTTCTGATGTAGAAGTTTTTAGATATAAACTCAATGATAATTATCAACCTGTAGATACAGGCTCTCCTGAAAAAATAATTACAGGTTTATTGGTACGCGGAGAGCATGAAGCTAAAGCTATAACACTCGATAATGATGGAGATATTTATGTAAACGTTGGTGCATATTCAAACTCCTGTCAGGAAGAAGACAGAGCAAAAGGTTCAATGGGAAAAAAACCTTGTCCTATTCTTGATTCAGCTGCGGGCATATGGCAGTTTAAAGTAGATCAGGCAAATCAATCTTACGGTGATGGTGTACACTATGCTACCGGTTTAAGAAATGTAGTTGGATTAAATTGGAACACACAAACAAATTCTTTGTTTGTAATGCAGCATGGCCGCGATCAGCTTAATGATAATTTTCCTGATTTATTCACAGCCCAACAAAGTGCTGAGCTACCTGCAGAATGTATGTATGAATTGCATAAAGGAAGTAATTGTGGCTGGCCTTATATTTATTACGATCAGATTCAGCATAAAAAAATACTTGCACCGGAATATGGTGGTGATGGCAAAAAAGTAGGCGGAGAAGATGCACAAGATCCGGTGGTTGCATTTCCAGGACACATGGCGCCAAACGGACTTTTGTTTTATACGGGAAATATGTTTCCTGAGAAATATAAAAATGGAGCCTTCATTGCATTCCATGGCTCATGGAACCGCGCACCCGAACCACAGAAAGGTTATTTTGTAGCTTTTGTTCCTTTTAAAGATGGTAAGCCAAGTGGTGATTGGGAAATTTTCGCAGATAATTTTTCAGGCAAAATAACAGTTACTTCACCTTCACAGGCAGAACATCGTCCTTGCGGTTTAGCACAAGGTCCGGATGGTGCTTTAT
>CAXSDU010000010.1:0-55296 GCA_964236165.1 uncultured Parafilimonas sp.
TCGAATGATGCCATCTTAATTTTTTTTGATCAAAGAAAATTTTTATAAATGACTTCTGATTGTCAAAATCATTTCCTTCCTGAAATAACTTTTAAACATTGAGGGAATGAAACTTATACTATTTATTTTTTGATTTAATTATAATTCATGGAAATGCATCGGGAAATTAAAAAATCCGACTGTTGAAAACAGTGAAGAAAAACTTATACCAGTGGTTCATCTCAAATTAAAATCAAACGAGTTATTTGGGAATTATGGCATTTTGGCTATTGGTCCGATCTTAGGCAATAAATGAGTATCCATTAATGCTTTAATTACTTGAGCTGTTAGAAGTATCAACAAAGCCAAAGATGGAAAACTGAATAACAAAATTGAAGAAGAATACAAAGATGTAACTGCTGAAGAATGGATGATTGCATACAAAGAAAAGCAAATTGTATAAACTACTTTTTGTTAGGTAGCGCCTTTATAATTGTCAGTTCTGACACTCTTTAAAGTTGCACAGCAAATTCAATTTTATTTATAATTTTAAGATAACCAATTATTATGATTATAACTTTGTGTTTTAAATCTTTTATATTGGCAAACAGCAAAATTCTTAATCACTTTTACTGGACTTTAAAGTTAGCTGCTTCATCCAATAGTTGCGGCTTAATGGTTTTTTTGTTTTCTAATAAACTCACTTTCTTTTGGTTCCACTCATCACCAATTCATTGGTAAAGAATGCTGCTTAATACTAATACAAAACAAGAAAACAAAAAATAAATAACTACCTGATTTTGTTTCTTACCCTGCTGAGTGTTTCCTGGTTAATGCCTAAAAAAGAAGCGATGTATTTTAAAGGTATTTCGTTTATCAGGCCCGGATAATTTTTTAGAAAGAATTTATATTTATCAATTGCTTTATGTTTTCGCAACAGGTATAATCTTTCTTCCATTAAAAAAAGATATTGCTCTGTAAGCCGCCTGCCGGTATAATTAAAATCCGGAAACTGCTGATACAACTTTTCTAATTGCTGGTAATGAATGCGGGCTAACAATGAAGATTGCAACGCTTCTAAACTTTCAAAAGCAGGCGTTTGCGTATGAAAACTTTCTACCGAAATAACAATATGATGTGGCTTCATAAGACTTGATGTAACCTCTGATTCACCCACATAATGAAACGACCTGATAATACCTTTTAGAACAACCCAGGCGTATTTACATATCTCGCCTTCAGATAAAATAATATCGCCTTTTGTTGCATGCAAAATTTCAGCATCGTTCACAAGCAGGCTTTTTAAATCTATGGGCAACGGTTGAATGTTTTCCAGTTCAAGCAAAAAAGGTGTTAGCAGTTCAAGTTTCTCAGTGTTGTGCAAGTCAATTTGTTTTAATAAGATAAATAAAACGCAATAATTATAAGCAATGATCACTTTTAGTTTGCTGAAGGCAAGTTTACGAAACATGCAGGTGTTTGTGTATAATTATAAGTTATTTTGACTTTTGTCAAAGCGTATTCATAATTATTTATGCAATTTTAATAATACTTACACCACTTATTCAATAATTAAAATTGCTTTTATGAAATTAATTTTTACTAACAGAAGCAAAACGGTGCTGCTTTTCTTCATAATATATTTATCTTCTCATGCAGTTTCTGCAGCAACGTTAACAACCGTTGTATTACATGATACATCTTACAAAACGCTTTCTTATGATACTATAACCAGAAAAGAAAAATTTCTTTTATTAACAAGTGCGGCAAACAATTTTTCTATTGCTAAATATCAACGGTTGAGTGGTAAAAAACTAAGCCTTAAAAACAAGGTTCGTTATCTTTTTATTAAACACGAGTTAAAGCCAAAAGGTCAACATAAAAGTATGTTGCCTTCCTTTGAAGGTTTTGTTTTAGGTTTATGCTTAGGACCAATTGGTGTACTGATTGCTTACCTTTCATCTAAAAATAAACAACTAAGACATGGTGCAATTGCAGGTGGTGTTATAAGCATCCTTCTTTTTATATTGTTGTTAGCACTTGCATCCGTGGCACTTGAAGGCATTTCATTTGATTTCTTTTCCGGTATAATTTGATAGTTGAATTAACATTGTGATAATACCAGTCTAAAGTTTCTTGCCATAAACAGATGCATACATTAAGCAAGTAATTCAACAGCTTCTTTATTGCCCTGCTGGGCAGCCAAATCTAAAACGGATAAACCCCGGACATCTAACAAAGTTTTATCAGCGCCATGTGCAAGCAACAATTTTACTAACTCATTGCGGCCAAACATGGCAGCAAACATAAGTGCAGTGCCGCCGTTACCATGCTGCATATCCAAATCAGCACCATGTGTAATTAAAAGTTCAGCTACATTTTTATATCCTTTAAACGCAACGCCCATTAACGAGGTGTTGCCCCCATTGTCATGCGCATTTACATCGGCACCTGATGCCAATAATAATTTAGCAGCATCATATTGATTGTTATAGCAAGCAATAATTAGTGGTGTATAACCTTTGCCATCTCTTGCATTTACGTTTGCGTTTTTATTAATCAGTTCCTGCAATACAGCAGTTTCGCCAAGCCGGGCAGCATGTATAATTATATTATCAAAATTTTCAATTTGCATTTTTAAGTGTATTGTTTTCATTCAAATATTATGCTGAATAATACTTTGTGTCATTCCTGTTTTGTGCCTGTAAAATTTTAATATCCGCAAAAGCATCTATCCAAACATGTGGGAAATTAACAAACGCAATATAGCCTGATTGTAAGAAGTATTACTGGTAGTAATACTCAACAATGATTATTATGAATATTTAATGTAGAAGATGGCTTTCAATATACCATCATCTTCAGTGCAAACACCGGAATTTTTTTTATCTGATGATAATATTTACAGTATTGTTTATTGTTGGCATGATTATTCTTTTATCAATACTAAAATTAAAAATCATGATTAAGTTATTACAAGCCGCTTTAATTGGAATAGGTATTGGAATTTTAATTGCACCTGATAAAGGCTCTGCAACAAGAAGAAAACTTTTAGATTCCTTTTCAGATTACAAAGATGATGCACAAGATTATTTGGAAGATACTTATGATAACGTAAAATCTAAAGCAGAAGATGTAGCAGATAACATAAAGTCTAAAACTAAAAAGATGGCCGGCAACGCTAAATCAAAAGCTGAAGATGTAAAACAAGATATTGAAAACAATTAATTTTATAAGCAACCAATATAGTTTTTGGTTGCTTATTTTTTTATATAGTAATTTAAAATATCATTCTGTCTTATGAGTTTTCAAACGCAGGTATCGAAATACCATAAATAACAGGCATTTGAAATTTTAATTGATGAATTTTTTATATTACTGTTTATTAAAAAAGTAAACAGAAACAGATAATTACAATAAAACTTAAATTTAGATAATGAATTATAAAGTGCATTTTGAGAATAATAAAGCTATTGGCTGCGAATTTGTGAAAAGTATTAATGATAAGCCTGATTATGCAATGATTAATAATATACGGGTTATAAAATCTCTTGTTGTTAATGCATCAAATGAAAAAGACGCCCTGGTTGTTGCCAATAGACTTATCCAAAAATTAAATGAAACTATAATATAAATTTGTTTCCATAATGCTTCATTCGTATAGCTCCTGCATTAAAATAAGTAATAAAAAGAGTTGGTATAATGCACATGTCTGAAAATAGATATTTGATTTCTTATAAATTTAATTTGTTCATTTCATCAACTGCATGAGCTGCTGCCCTTGCTGTTAATGCCATATAAGTTAATGATGGATTTTGGCAGGCAGTTGAGGCCATGCATGCACCATCTGTAACAAAAACATTTTTCACATTCCATATTTGATTATGGGCATTTAACATAGAAGTTTTAGGATCTGTTCCCATTCTTGCCGTGCCCATTTCATGAATTCCTAAACCAGGCGCATCGCCTGTATCGTATGCTTCAATATTCGTAAAGCCTGCTTTCTCCAGCATCTCGCTGCCGCTGCTTAAAATATCTTTCAGCATGTTTAATTCATTCGTTTTATATGCACAATCAATTTCAAGTTGCGGAATGCCCCATGCATCATTTTTTTCTTTGCTTAAACTTATTTTATTTTCATAATAAGGCAAACATTCACCCATGCCGGTCATCCACATAAACCAGTCACCCGGTTCAGCCATTTGTTCTTTTAGCGATGCGCCGATTGTATCATCTTTAACATTACCTGTTCCGCGTGAGCCACCTGCAGCAATTGCAAATCCACGTATAAAATCTTTCTGTTTATCACCGCCAACATTTCTAAAACGTGGAATATAAATACCGGTTGGTCTTCGTCCATAGTAATAACTATTATAAAATCCCTGGTAAGAACCGCCCAAACGTGCACGGTAATTATGATCCATTAAATAATGACCCAACACATCGTTTGTATTGCCCAAACCATTTGGAAATTGGTTTGATGTTGAATTGAGCAGCACTAACGTTGAGTTAATGGTGCCTGCATTTAAAAAAATAATTCGCGCATAATAATCTGTAATTTTTTTTGTGTTTGAATCGATGACACGAACACCTGTTGCTTTATTTTTTGTTGAATCATAAATTATAGAATGCACAACAGAAAAAGGACGAAGCGTTAAATTGTTTGTTGCTTTGGCAGCGGGCAACGAAGCACTAACACTGCTAAAATATGCGGCAAACGGACATCCTCTTGTGCATAAATCCCTGTACTGACAAGGACCTCTTCCGTTTAATCCTTTTGAAAGATTTGCTGTACGCGAAATAATTACATGGCGATTAGTAAAGTTTTTTTCTGTTTGTTCTTTAAAATGTTTTTCAATGCAATTCATTTCCATCGGCGGCATAAATTCGCCATCAGGCAAATGTGGAATGCCATCTTTGTTGCCGCTGATGCCGACAAATTTTTCAACATAAGAATACCAGGGCGCAATATCTTTATAACGAATAGGCCAATCAACGCCCACGCCTTGTTTTGCATTTGCTTCAAAGTCAAGGTCGCTCCATCGTTGCGTCCATCGTGCCCACATTAAACTTTTGCCGCCAACCTGGTAACCACGAATCCAATTGAAAGGTTTTATTTGTATATATGGATGTTCATGATCTTTCACAAAAAAATGTTGTGTGGCTTCTGTAAATGCATAACATTTACCTATAATGGGATTTTCATCTTTAATTTTTTTTGTTAATGCGTCGCCATGCGGCAGTTCCCATGGATCAAGTGTAGCTGTAGGATAATCTTTTATATGTTGCACATTTCTTCCGCGTTCAAGCACTAAAGTTTTCAGACCTTTTTCACAAAATTCTTTTGCAGACCAGCCGCCTGTCATGCCTGCGCCAATTACAATTACATCAAATGTATTTTGGTCAACGCCTTTTGAATTTATGTTTGGTAAACTATCGTTATTGGTTCCCATTATCAAAACTTCTTAAAAAATTAAACATTAAAATTTATCACACTGCGAATAAAAAAAATATAATTTTGATTATACATACTACTCACCAGCCGAAAACTTTTCTTACATATTCACGACTTAATTTCCAGTCTTCACGCACAGGGTTTTTTGGTGGATCATCAAATGCTAATTCTATTGCCGCTTTGCCGTTATAATTTATTTCTTTCAATGCTTTGGAGATACCTGTAAAATTGGTAACACCTTCTCCAATACATTCTGTCCATTTACCATTTGCATATTGATCGCGAATATGCATGTATACAATTTTATCGCCGTATGTTTTAATAAACCAAACAGGATCAACACCGGCACGTACCAGCCAGTTTAAATCAGGTCCAAGTTTAATATCAGGAATTCTTTTTAACGTTCCTTTCAAATCATGCAAATTATTGGTTACTTCAAAAGTGTGGTTATGAAGATTTGGATTGATCTTATTTTTTTGGCACACAATCAAAATCTTTTTTAATAATTCTGCCTGTGCATCTAATTCATCTTCTGTTTTTACACGACCTGCATCGCCAACGGTTAAGCCAATCATAGAACCGCCAATGTTATGTAACTTTTCAGTTACAGGTTCTATATCGTCTAAAATTTTTTGCTGTTGATTCTTATCCCACATGTCAGCATAATATGAAGTACCGGTTACAGGTAAATTATATTTATGAATAAGATCAGTGAATCTTGAAACTGCATTATCATGCCTTAATAAAATTTCCATCACTTCCACACCTTCCAGTCCGGCATATTTTAGATCGCTGAAAACATCATCAAGTATTGGCGTACAATCCCAGTTTGGCGGATAACGACTTGCATATACCCAGAGATGCGCGTACACAGAAACTTTATTTTCGATAAAGAAATTTTTATTTGCATTCAACATTATTCCTGCAGTTATTGCGGATGATGTTTTTATAAAATTTCTACGTGATGACATTATAAAAATATTCAACAATAAATTAAACTCTTTTTAAAACTGAGTTATGGTAGCGCAAACGCAACATAACTATCACCGGATTGTGTACCCAATTTTCCACCGCCGCAGGCAATTACAATATATTGTTTACCATTTGCTTTATATGTTGCTGGTGTTGCAAATGCGGCAGCCGGTAATTTTGTTTGCCATAATAATTTTCCTGTACGTTTATTGTATGCTCTAAACATACCATCTTTTGTGGCGCCAATAAATAATAAACCTCCTTTAGTAACAACAGGTCCGCCATAATTTTCGCAACCTGTATTTGGTGCTGCTCCCGGAAATTGATTTTCACCAAAAACATTTTTCCAAACATAATCACCGGTATTCATGTTAATTGCATTTAATACACCCCATGGTGGCGATAAGCCGGGTGCACCTGTTTTTGTATAAAATTTATTGTAGCCGGAAATTTCATAAGGCAAATTTCGGAATGAATCTATCGCTGTTAACTTAGATTCATATTTCCTGTTTTGTTCAGCAGTTAAATTCAATACATATGATGCAATGGCTTCTTTATCCATTTCAGGAAGATGCTGAAACGATGGCATCATTCTTCTACCCGCATTTATAAAACTGATAAACTGATCTTTATTTAGTTTTTTATTTACGTCAACAATAGAGGGATAATTACCGCCACCTTTTCTATCTTGTCCATGACAAGACATGCAATTTTGCTGATATAATTTAGGGCCTGCATCTTTAAATGTCATCATATGTTCTGCAGGATTGATATCAAACATCTGAAGTATCCACGCCATTTGATTACAGTTACTATATAAAATTCCTGTTTCAGGATCAACTGCAGGTCCACCATATTCAGCACCACCATCAAAGCCGGGAAAAATAATCGTACCTGTTTTTGATTGTGGTATAAACATTCTGCCTGTGTGCACAGTGTTCAATAATTTAACTACAGAATCATATTCAGTTTTTGACAAAAATGGATTTACATCTTTTGCCGTTAATGACTGGCGAACCTGTGGCGCCGGCTTTTGTGGTATTGGTTGTGTAGGCCAAATTTTTTCACCAATTAAATCTGTAACCGTATCCATTGGTGTTTCAATAACAGGAAATAATGGATTGCCATTATCACGATTGAATAAAAAAACAAAACCTGTTTTTGTTGTTTGTGCAACGGCATCAATTTTTTTACCATCGTGATTAACAGTTAGTAAAACAGGCGCAGAAGATGGATCGTAATCCCATGTATCATGATGCAAATATTGAAAATGCCATTTCTCTTTTCCGGTTGCTGCATCAAGCGCAAGCATACAATCTGCATATAAATTTGAGCCGCGTCTTTTTCCACCATAAAAATCCATGGAAGCAGAACCAATAGGTATATATGCGATACCACGTTGTTTATCTATCGTCATGCCCATCCAGTTGTTGGCGCCGCCGGTATATTTATATGCATCTGGATTTTCCCATGTTTCATAACCCGCTTCGCCGTGATGCGGAATAGTATGAAACTGCCAAACAATTTTTCCTGTTTGTGCATTGTAAGCGCGTACATCACCAGGCGCTGCGTCCATGCCTTCACTTACACGCGTGCCAGCAAGAATTAAATTTTTATAAACAGATGGAGGAGACGTTTCCGTAATGAAAAGATCTTTTACGCCGTCCATTTGCAAGCCATCATGCAAATCGATTTTACCACTATCACCAAAACTGTTTGCAATCTTGCCGGTAGCTGCATTAAGGCAAATTAAATATTGGCCGGCTGCATAAAAAATCCGTTTATCATCTTTGCCATCACTCCAATAAGTAACACCGCGATTATTATTTAAGTTGAAATGACCGAGTTTATTTTCGGTGATGGTATCATAAGGCGAGTACATCCATTTTTGTTTACCTGTTGCTGCATCAACGGCAAAAACTTTCAGCATTGGAGAAGTAAAGTACATTACGTTATCAACAATAATAGGATTACACTGTATTTGAGAATGCGCTGCCGTATCCATATCGCCGGTATGAAATTGCCACGAAATCTTTAACTGATTCACATTGTTTGTATCAATCTCAGATAACGATGAATACTTATTTCCATTTGAATTACCTGTTGCTTTTTCCCATCCTTTATAACTAACATCGTCTTTATTGTTATTGCATGCAATGCAAGCCAAAGCAATTATTAAAAAAGATGATACAATTTTTTTTGATGAAATTTTGTTCATTGTTTATATCCATTTTTCATTCACTAATAACCCGGATTTTGTTTTAATGCAGGATTTGATGTTAGCACAATTTCCGGTATAGGAAATATTTCATAATGCTTATCGGCATCCTGCTCTTTATCCCACCATGCGTTTTCAAATTTTCCAAAACGAATCAAATCTTCTCGTCTAAACATTTCATAAGAAAATTCGCGACCGCGTTCATTTAATAATTCATCCATTGTTAAAGCAGTTGTTGTATATTTTTCATTTGGCCAATCTGCTGTTGAGAAATTTCTTTGTCTTACCTGGTTAACAAGATCAACAGCATTCTGCGTAGCCGCATTGCCATTTAACCTCATTAAACATTCTGCTTTCATGTATAGAATATCGGCATAACGAAAAACAACCATGTCGTTATTCATATTTACTAATCCATTGGCGCCATAATCTGCGTTGCGCTCAATTTCATACTTTATATTCATTACGCCTTCATCATCATTGGCATCAGTCAAATCGTTAATCTGTGGTGTTATAACCATTGCATTACCACTATAATCATCTATAGGTTTTACTTTTCCGTTATTATCAACATACGTTTGCTTGCCTACGATCCATTGATTAATACGTGCATCATCTGATTTATATAAATGATAAAAAGATTCCTGTGTACTGATCTTTCGCCAGCCATATCCATAATCATGCGTATCCTTATATTTATACTGCGTTATATATTCATGAATATTTTGTTCGATAAAATTAAATTGCTGCGCATTGTTTGCATCATAAGGAACAACATAAATATTTTCATTACTGTTTTCATTCTGTACTTTAAAAGGATCGTTCCAGTTTTCATCAAGCGAATATTTTCCTGAGCTAATAATCTTATCACATGCATCAATACAATCCTGCCAATGCGCTGTGCCCGTAATTGCTTCTGCATTCAAATAAAGTTTTGCAAGTAAAGCGTATGCAGCAGTTTTTGTAAAATGTCCGTACCAATTAGCGTCTCCTTTTTCACTTAAATCAGGAATGCTCTCTTTAATTTCTTTTTCAATAAATGTGAATGCATCTGCGGGTGTATTACTTGCCGGGTTTATAATACTTGTGTGTTCTACAACAGGTATGTTACCAAATTCATTTAAAGCCCAATAATAATGTAATGCACGCACCATTCTTACTTCTGCAATCATCTGATTTTTACTTACAGGCAAGTTGAATTTGCTTACATCAATGTTTTGTATGTTATCAATAAAATTATTGCAGTAACCAATTGCCTGGAACATATCCTGCCATTCTGATAAAATCCATGCATCCGGAGAAGCCCAAGTATGCTGATGAAACCGTATCCATTGCCCACCCTGATCAACATATCCAAATAATACAGGTACACAGGCTTCATCAGTTACAAATTCAACATCCTGAAAATGTACCTGGTAAATATGTGTTTGAAGATAGCTGTAAGGTAAAACATAAGCCGCTACCACTTGGTCAGCAGTTTGATAAAAATTGCCTGGTGTGTCTTCACTAAACACCGTTTCATCTAATTTTTTTGTACAGCCAAAACCAGTAATTATAATCAGAAACAAAAAGAGCAGCGTTTTATAATAATTTATTCTTTTCATATTAGTAATTAAGAAGATTAAAAATTGATGTCTACTCCAAAAGTGAAAACTCTTGTACTTGGATAATATCCATAATTAGATTCGAGTCCGGGACCATCGTCTGTTTCAGAACTTGGATCAGGCGGATAAAAATTAATTTGTAATTCAGGATCCGTTCCGGAAAAACCTGTTAATGTTAAGAGGTTAGATGCCGTTACATATAAATGAATTTTTTTAACATAGGGTGAATTATTTACAGGAATTGAATATCCAATATTTAAATTATCAACCTTAATATAAGCGCCATTTTCAACATAATAGCTTGAGAAGATCGGAGCATCATTCAGGTTAGTATTTAATACAGATGTGAATAGATTATTTCTTGAATAATAATTCAGATTTTCATGAAATATTCTTTTGCCATTTACTGCTTTGAAACCCGCAGCACCTTTTAACAGCACCGATATATCAAACTTGCCAATATTGAAATTATTGGTAAAACCGTAAGTGTATTTTGGAATACTATTTCCGAGATATTGATAATCATCAGGACCAAGATCATCTCTTGAAATTGATTTTCCATCTTTTGATTTAAACTTCCATTTTCCATTATTGGTTATTTTATCAAACACAGGTCCGTAAAAAACAGCAACCGGTTGTCCGGGAGCAAGTCTTTGTATAAAAAGATCTTCTGCTACGCGTGTAACATCAACTGCTGATCCATGAAACTGGTCGCTTGTTACAGATACTATTTCATTCTTGTTGTAGGCTGCTGTAGCAATAACACTCCATGTAAAAGCTTTGCTCGAAATTAATTTTGCATTTAATAATAATTCAATTCCTTTATTATCCATTAAACCAGCATTGGCAAAAATAGTTGGCAGTATTTGTGAAGGTAATTGCGCCGGATAATTGCCAATAAGATTTTTAATTCTTCTGTCGTATAAATCTAAAGAACCACTTAACCATCCATCTTTAAGCAAAGTAAAATCTACACCGATGTTCGTTTCATATTTTGTTTCCCATCGCAGCAGTGGATTTGCATTGTTAATTGTTGGACCATATGGCAATATCCAGTTACCACTTCCGGGCGTGCCCAAGTAGCCATATTGAATGGATGAATTATCAGAAGGGAAAGGTCCAATCGTTGCAATGGATTGATATGGATTTAAAGCGCCCTGGTTACCGGTAACGCCATATCCTATACGAAACTTAAGAAATTTTATTACAGATGAGTTAGCTAAAAAATTCTCTTTACTTATTATCCAGCCTGCAGATACACCCGGAAAATTTCCCCACTTATTATCTGCACCCAGCACAGATGCACCTTCTCTTCTTATACTTGCCTGGAATAAATATTTTTGTTTATAATCATAAATAACTCTGCCAAAAAAAGCAAGTATTGTTCTTTCATCTGCATAACTGCCAACGAAAACGCCGCCCCTGTTAAACCTTGGATCTGCAGTATTAAGATTATTTAAAGCGATGCCCGCGCCAAGATTATTATACCCATAAGCATTGGTTAAAAAAGTATTATTACCGGCGCTGAATCCTTCATCAAAAATATCCTGATAAGAATAACCTGCAATTACATTAAGATGATGTTCGCCGAAAATTTTATCAAAGCTCAGCGTTGTTTCAAGTACATTATTGGTTGTATTATTTTCAGATCTCGAAGCTTGTCCATTAGTGTTCAGCACTTGCTGGAAATAATCATTTATATCAGAAAATGAACCATCCAAAACATCATTCTTGGTTAATGAATAAGTAACTGCGCCTGTTAAAGAAGGGAGAATATGATAAGCCGCATTTACGGTTCCTAAAAACCTTTTTTCTTTTGTATTATATGTATTTTGATAAACGTTTGCTACCGGATTCCACTGTAAATCAAATTGCACTCTGTGTTGAAAAAAGCTTCCGTCAGAATTATAAACAGGATATGTTGGATTTTCATTTAAAGATTGTGCAACAGCACCATAGTTTGCAAAATCTTTTGTATCGAATGAATTAAACATGATCAATCCAAATTCAAATTTATCATTCAGCGCTTTTGTATTTAAACGAAAAGTTCCATTTACAAATTCCCTGCCCGACCTTAAATCTATGCCTTCATTATTACGATAATTTACAGAACCATAATAAGTAGTTTCATCATTACCGCCGCTGATTGAAAGATTATGTGAATGACTTATTGGTGTTCTGGTTACTGCTTTAAGCCAATTTATGTTGCCACCCTGGTCATCAATAACTGTATTCGGATGTTGTTGCTGTAATTTTTCACCAACAGTTTTGTATTGAGCTGCAGTAAGCACATCATATTTTTTTGCAATAGTTGATGTTGTAGTATAACCGCTGTAACTAACTTTTACCGCACCTGCTTTTCCTTTTTTTGTTGTTACGATTATTACGCCTGCTGTAGCACGCGAACCGTAAATGGATGCCGCAGAACCATCTTTTAAAATATCTATGGAAGCAATATCATTAGGTGCAATTGTTTGCAAATCGCCACCAGGTACACCATCAATAACTACTAATGGTCCGGCATTATAACCTGTGGCAGTAGCGGGACCTCTTAAAGAAATATCGGCACCTGCATTAGGATCAGAACGATCCGTGTTACTTAAAGAAAGACCTGCAACTTTTCCGGCAATTAATGTTATAGGATCATTTATCTGTCCCGTATTAAAATCTTCTGCGCGCACTGTTGAAATTGCACCTGTTACCGTTTCGCGTTTTTGTGTGCCATAACCAATTACCACAACTTCGTTCAGTGCATTACTCGCCGGTTGTAATCTAATTAAAACAGAATTGCTTCCGCCTTCACCGGCAGACACAGTAGCAATACTATTTTCATAACCAATATATGAGCCTGTTAAAGTATAGCTGTCTCCCGTTTTTAATCCGGAAAAAGTAAATAATCCTTTTTCATTTGTAACAGTTGTAAAACTTTTTTTTGATTGAACACTTGCTGCCTTAACAGTAACTCTTGGCAACATTTCGCCGTTCTCATTCATTACAGTTCCGGTAATTGTTGCTGTGTTTTGTGCGGATGTATTTATTTTAAATAAAAATAAAATTGCCAACAGCAAAAAAATTTTGCCACGCATTAAAGTAGTTTTCATTTTCATATTGCCATATTTAAATTTCATTGGTATTTATTGCTGATTTTTTGATATGATAAATTCGTCGTTGCGCTTTATTAAATTAAGATTATTCATTTGTGAAATTGCCTGCAGTATTAAAGGCAATGAATCTTTTCTTGATATAGTTCCAGTAAAACTCATTGTATCAATCAGCACTGAATCGTATTCAATTTGTGTATTATAAAATGCAGATAGTTTTTGAAAAACTTTCGGCAGAAATGTATTTGAAAAACTCAGTTCGTTAGCGGAAGAATCAGCAACAGGCTTTTTCGTTTTAGCCACATTGTTCTGGTTTATACCGTTTATTTTTTCAACAGTAAGCATTGCTGAACCAGCATTAAATTTCAATTGTTCGCCGGCAAGCAGGTAAACATCTTTTTTCCATCCTTTTAAATTATTATCTGTGGAATGAATTACAACTTTGCCCTGGAATAATTTTACATTAATACTGTTTTTATCTGCGTTTCTTTTAACGCTGAAAACCGTGCCCAAAGCAGTAGTAGAAAACTCGCCGGCATAAACAGTAAATGGTTTCTTTTTATTTTTAACCACGTGAAATTCAGCTTCACCTTCAAGAAAAATTTCTCTTTTGTTATCCGCAAACGGAACATCATATTGTATTGTTGATGCAGGAGAAAGTTTTACAAGCGAACTATCCTGCAATAAAATATTTAAAATTTTATAAGTTTTATTGGTTGCCGATTCCCGTTGCGTTTTTGGCTGAAGCCTGGCAGTAACTACAGGTTTATCTGTTGTTTTTGCTGAAGGATATAAATAATAAATGACTGATGCAATAATAATGAAAGATGCAGCAACTGCTGTTATGCGTTTTATTGAAACAATAATATTGTGTAGCTTATTTTTTTTCTGAACATTTAACCATGCTTCATTCCAAAAGTCTTCCGGCATTAATTTTTTACCGGTTAATTTCCATTCTTCGGCGCTCATATATTTTTCAAGCACGTTCGGGTTGGCTTTTAAATATAAGGCAACCTGCTTTGCTTCTTGTAGTGAGCATTCCCTGCGAAAAAATTTTTCTATTAATTCTGACTTCAATGTAAAAGAATAATAACCATATACGTTAGGTAAGAAATTATTCCTTCAACCAGCATTTCTTTTAAAGAAAAGTATATAAAATAAAAATCAGCATATACAATTCTGCTTTGCGCAGATATTTAAGCGCTTTCGAAAGATTGTTGTCAACCGATTTTATAGGAATTTGCAACATCTCTGCTATTTCTTTATAGGAATATCCTTCTACACGATGCAACTGGAAAACCTTACTTCTCAATTGCGGCATTTTTGACAGCACATTTTGTAATCTCGCCTCTGCATCAAAACTGTATATATAATCGTCAGTTTGTTTTTCTTCAGCACGAGTTTGAATGGAAATTTTTATTTTCTGCTGCTTTTTTTCTTTTCTTAAGTGATCAATAAAAACAGTTCTTGCAATATAAAAAAGCTGTTGTTCAGGCAGGTAAACAGCAGATAAAGATTTTCGATATTGCCACAGCTTAAAAAAAGTTGTTTGCATTAAATCTTTTGCAGTATCAACAGAGTTGGTCTTTTTAAAAAAGTAAGCCAACAGTTTTTCTTTATATAAATTATACAGATGTTCAAACGCAGCACAGTTGCCCTCTTTAATTTCATCAATCATACACAAGCAATTTAATTAGCCGGGTAAATCTACAAACTAATTGTTTTGACAATTACTACAATTTTACTGCTGCATAAGGAAATAATAAACCTGCTGCGTATTTATTTGTATTCTGCATGAAAAAAATTTATTGCTTAATCGTTTTTATGTTCTCACTGCATTATTTGCAGGCTGCTTCCATAATTCTTCATGCAAAAAATGCAGTAGTTTGGTTACCGCAACAAATAATTAGCGGAAGTGTTTCTGCGCCCGAACTAAAAAGCATTACTGTACACTTTAATGATTCGAGTTTTTTAGTGCCGTTGGATGAACAACGTAATTTTTTTATAACAATACTATTAAAGAAAAAAGTAAATATTATTTGGGCTGAAGCAGGAAGTAAGCAGGATCACATAACATCAGATACAATTAATTTTATTTTGGGTTATAAGCCTGCGCCATTAGTTGTGCCGAATGCTGCCATAAAAGGAAATAATATTTTTCTTCACGCCGATATAAAAACAAATCCTTACAGTTTGCCTTTATCATTTATCTGGACAGATGATGAACATAACCCGGCGCCTGTAAAAATTTTTAATCGTCGTGATAATGATGCAAGATTGATTTTGCCTTTAATAAAAGGTGATTATTATTTTAACCTTACAGTTATTGCCGGAAGTGATAGAGTAAAATTTCGATTGCTGATTACAAGATCGGATAGCATTCATTGTTTCAATATACAAACAGATCACGCAGCATGGATTGATAAAACGGTGATGTATGAAATAACGCCTTACATCTTTACACAAAATTCAAACTACGATGATATTACAGCAAAATTACCCGAGTTAAGCGCGCTTGGTATCAATTGTATTTGGCTGCAACCGGTTTTTAAAACGCACAAAGGCGAGCAGGGATATGATATTACAGATTATTTTTCTTTAAGAAATGATCTTGGAACCGAAGAACAATTGCAACATCTTATTTCAACTGCAAAAAATTTGCACATGAAAGTGATCTTTGATTTTGTTGCCAATCATACTTCCGCATTTCATCCATATTTTGAAGATTGTATTTTACACGATTCTGATTCGCATTATTATAATTTTTATCAACGCACAAATGATGGTGCATTATATTCTTCTTATTATAAAAAAGATGCGCTTGGTTTTTATCATTACTTCTGGAAAGATTTGGTAAACCTTAATTACGCTAATGCAGAAGTACAACGCTGGATGATTGAAGCCTGCAAATACTGGCTGCAAAAGTTTGATCTTGATGGTTACAGATTTGATGCCGCATGGGCTTTTAGTGCAAGAGATAATTTCTTCGGAAAACAATTGGAAACAGAAT
Source organism: uncultured Parafilimonas sp. (assembly GCA_964236165.1). Classification (GTDB taxonomy): domain Bacteria; phylum Bacteroidota; class Bacteroidia; order Chitinophagales; family Chitinophagaceae; genus Parafilimonas. The sequence goes on from CAXSDU010000010.1 coordinate 16,340, forward strand.
TGAAAAGTATTAAGCCTGATATGTTATTACTTGCAGAAGATAAAGGCGAAAGAAAAAAAGTTTATACAGAAGGTTTTGATGCAGCGTACGACTGGCGCACCGATACAAATTGGATTTCGCACTGGAGCTGGCAATATGATTATGATCCGCAAAACAATCCAACTATATTTAATTCTTCGAGCGAAAAAAAACGTGGCCAGATGCTTATTAATGCATTGTTTAATGGCGATACAATACATACCCGTCTTCGGTTCATGGAAAATAATGATCAGCCACGTTTTATAAATGATCATGGTTTGGCAAGAACAAAAATGGTAGCGGCGCTTATGTTTTCTTTACCCGGAATTCCTTTAATATATGATGGGCAGGAGATAGGTTGTAAAAACAAATTGTACTCAACAAAATCAATTTTTAAATCGGCTGAAAGTATTCAATCGCAGGATAAAGACAGCTTGTTTAATTATTATAAACAGCTTATGCAAATACGATCTCAATATAAAAGTTTGCGTTCTGAAAATATGCAACATCTTCCGGTTAATGCAAACGGTTCTGTTGTTGCATTATACCGATGGAAAGATGATGAGCAGTTTATTGTTGTGATAAACATGAGTGAAACTGCACAGCCTTTTATTGCGGATGTAAGCAACATCGCAAATAAAAATGACACTTTATTTTTTACGAATGTTTTATCAAATGAAGTGTTTACTTCTGCCGGTGGAGATTTGAAATTTATTATGCAACCTTACACTACAAAACTATTATTGGTAAATAAAAAAGTTTTTGCTTTAGATAAATAAATTCAGAAAAGAAGTTTAATACTTTAAATATTTATCAAACCATTCAGCTGTTCTTACACTTACATCAATCATATCTTCAAACTTTTCAAATTCATGTCCTTCATCTGCATACACTATTAGTTGTGTTGGCACTTGTAATTCTTTTAAAGCATGCCAGAATTGAAATGATTGCGGTGGTGGTGCTTCGCCATCAAGTTCGCCAACCAAAATAAGCGTTGGTGTTTTGGCTTGTTTAATATAAGTAATTGCAGAAACTTTTTCATAAGTTTTTGGATCGTCATATGGTGATGGACCGAAGTAACTCTGCATCCATTTATCAATTGCATTTTGACCGTAATAACTTTTCCAATCGCATGCGCCGGCACCTGCAACTGCTGCTTTAAAACGGTTTTTTTGCGTGCCTGCAAACATTGCCATTGAGCCACCATAACTCCATCCTAAAATACCAATACGGTTACTATCAATATTATATTTTGAAATTAATGTATCAACACCGCTGGTAATATCGCGCATATCACCAAAGCCCCAGTCTTTCCGGGTTGCTAATGTAAAGGCTTCGCCTTGCCCGTAACTGCCTCTTGCATTCGGAAAGAAAACAAAATAACCGCACTGCGTGTAAACAGTTGTATTAAAATCAGGCGCAGCCCATGTTGGTATTGTTATCCATGCCGGTCCGCCATGAACGCAAACAAGCATTGGATATTTTTTTGTTGAATCATAATTGTTCGGATATAACAACCAGCCCTGAATATGTTTTTCTTCATTAGTCCATTTTATATCAGCCGTTTTTAATAACGGTTTTTGAATGCTGTCATTCAAATGTGTGATTTGTATTTTATTTGAAAAATTTCCATACCAAACTTCTGGCAATTTGTTCCATGAACTGCAGATGAAAGCAAACATCGTTGATGTGCCTTTATCTGCAACAGCTAAACTTGTTTCCTCATTTCCTGCACGGATAGATTTATCAGCATTACACAAAGTTTTTGTTACAAGTGTTTTTGTATTTAAAGTTGATATTGCAACGGTGCCTTCAACAAATTCTGTAAATAAAATATTTTCACCTGGCTGCCACGTAAACCACGCCGGCGTTGAGTTTCGGTTTGGTGTAAGATTTTTTGGCTCACTGTTTTTTAATGTATCAATTATAAAAATCTCTCCACCAGTTCCACCCTGGTCGCTCATCAAGCCTTCAATAAAAGCGATATATTTTCTATCAGGCGACCAACGCGGACTTGCTATCTGAAAATTTGGTTTATAAATACAAACCGTGTCTTTGTCAGAAATATTTTGTGTGTATAATTTTGCAATATACCAGTTGTCATCACCCGGCGGTGGCGCGGCGGTAAATGCAAAAGATTTACTATCCGGCGACCAATCATATTCAAAAACATATAACTGTTCCGGCGTAATTATTTGTGTTTGATTTGTTGAAGGATTAATAACGGCAATGCGTTGCATGTTTAGGTTGATAGCAGAATCAATTATACCTGTTGTTTTATTTTCGGCAGCCATTGGTGAAGGTTCGCGGCTTGCTTTATCAACAAATAAAACACTTAAAAATTTACCATCAGGCGACCATTGAAGATGTGAAACATAACCATCAAAATGCGTAAGTGCTTTTTGTGTTATTAGTTTTCCGGTTGAAGCATCGCAAATAAATATTTGTAAGTTACCTGATGTTTGCGCATCAGATAAAAACGCAATTTTTTTTCCATCAGGCGAATATTGCGGCTCAGTTTCGTTACAAGATTTATTATAATAAATATTTGCACTAATATGTATTGAAGAATTTTTTTGATTCAATAAAGATTTAGTATAAATAACCTGCCCGTTATCCCCATCTGCACACCAGGTAATTGCTGTTGCTTTAGAATTTAATACACATTGATAAATATATTTTACATGTGCCTGTGTTTCAAAAAATTCTCTTATTAATGTGTGGTAATAATTACTGTCAATATTTTTATAATTTGCATTTACAGGTTGAGATTTTAAATTAAAAACCTGAAGATTGAAAACTACAAGCAGTGTAAATAATTTATTTATAATATAAAAATTTTTAGATCGCACGAAAATAATTTGATGTGTTAATAATTGCTATCATCAATAATACATAAAAGGATTGTATTGTGCTTTGCATGGTTTAGAAATATTTAATAAATAGCTCTTGCCGATTGACAAAAAAAAGATACTAAAGTATCTTCAGATCATACGTATTCTACATTTATTTAAAAAGAAAAATATTAAAATTTTATTTAGCTTTATTTCACTTTATTATTCGGTATAAAAAATAAATGTTAGTATTGCTTCAGCTTATTTTTTAGACTATATAATTTTTCGCGTCTTTATACTTTATTTCTGAAAAAATTATTTGCTATACTACTGCTTACACTGCATATGCCTAACATGGCTGCTTACGCTTTCGTGTTTCAATATGGAATGAATGAAGCGGATAATAAAATTATAAGCAGAATTGATGCAGACAATTATAATAATAACGACTTGTTGTTGATTAAGATGCCACTGAACATGCCTTATTTAATTAATAATAATTACGAACGTATAAACGGCGAAATTGAATATGCCGGTGTTCATTACAATTATGTAAAGCGAAAAGTATTAAATGATACTTTGTATTTAATATGTTTGCCAAATAGCGAAAAAACACAATTAGCTGAGGCTAAAATTAGTGTTGCTAAATCTGTAAGCGATACACCATCAAGTAAAAAAGATGCCGGTTCACAGGATAAAAAAGCAGGCTTAACTTCAGAGTACACAATAATTTCTTTATATCATTTTAAAACAAATATTGCAGCTATACATCAGCAAAATATTTTTTTAATTATAAAACCTGCTGCCGTTTTTATCGGTTTATCTGCGCAGCCGCCCGACTTTTTCTGCTCACATTCACTCAATGCTTAATTGATAATTTTAATTATTAATTATATATAATTGAATCTATCAGTATTACAGCCACTCATTATTTGCAATCATCGCGTTATTTTTTATAACCTGTTTCTCAATAAATTTAAATGCCATACATTCCATTGGAAGAACATCTGCCCGGCATTACTGGTCTGCTCGAATATGATAAAATTGCAGCTGCGCCAATTAGAGAACTTACGCAAATTTTATTGCGTGGAGAAAGCACATTAACTGAAGGTGAAAGAGAACTTATTGCAACAGTTGTTTCAAGCGGCAACCAATGCAGATTTTGTACTGCTGCGCATACTGCGGCTGCTGATATTTTCTTAGGCGAAAACGAAACGTCTGAAAAAGTAAAGCAGGATGTACAACAAGCACCGGTAAGTGATAAGATGAAAGCCTTATTAACTATTGCTTCAATGGTAAGGGAAAGTGGTAAAGCAGTTATACCACAAGCTATACAAAAAGCAAAAGATAAAGGCGCAACTGATATTGAAATTCATGATACGGTTTTAATTGCTGCTTTGTTTTGTTTGTACAACAGGTATGTGGATGGGCTTGCCACTGTAACACCAACTGATCCTGATTTTTATAAAGGACTTGGGAAACGACTAAAAAATTATGGTTACAACCGGTTATCTCAAGGTTATAACCATCTTAAAAAGCAAACGGCAGAACAATGAAATCTTTAATTATAAATATGAATCAGCCACAAAACAATTCATTAGTGGCTGCACCTGCTGCAAAAAATAATTTGACAATTGCTTTCGTAATTTGTTATATCAGTATCATGTTCAGTGGTATTTCATCTATGTTGATGTCTGTTTACTTGCCGGTTGCTGTAAAAGATTTATTAGGAAATGTAAGCGACGAAAGCATGAACACAATAAGCGCTTACATCAATTCCATTTTTATATTCGGAAGTATGTTTGGCGGCTTTGCCTGGGGATATATATGCGATAAAATCGGGCGTTCAAAATCAGTAATATTATCCACTGCATTATTTGGTTTGTTTACAACGTTAACTGCATTTTCATCATCATGGTTACTTACAGGTATTTACCGTTTTGTAACCGGTTTTGGTGTTGGCGGTGTGATTGTTACTACCAATATTTTAATTGCTGAAGTATGGCCGGAAAAAAGGAAGGCTGTTGCACTGGGAATTGTTTCAGCGGCAATGCCTGTTGGTTTTATTGTTGCTGGCGCTATGAATAATTTAATATTAAACTGGCATCATGCTTTTCTTACAGGCATTGTTCCTTTAATGACAGCAGTTGCAGGATTTTTTATTTTGCCAGAATCCGGAAGCTGGAAAGATGTAAAACAAACAAAGGAACACAAATTAAACAGCAACTTGTTTACATCAACTAATAAAAAAACATTGATACATGGCTCTATAATATTTGGTACAATGCTAATTGGTTTATGGGCTGTTTTTTCATGGGCTCCCACATGGATACAAAGTATTACGCGCAACGATGCGCAAGCCAAAGATTTACGTGGTCTTACAATGATAATATTGGCTGTTTCGGGCTTGATTGGAAGCATTGCTTCAGGATGGATTGTTAATGCAATTAATTTGCAGAAAACAATGATGTTATGTTTTGCAGCATGTTTTATTATGACGTTTGTTGTATTCAAATTAAACACGTCAGTTTCATCTGCAACATTTATCGAAATGGGTGTACTGGCTTTGTTTTTTGGAATAAGTCAGGGTGCATTATCTGTTTATATTCCTTCATTATTTTCAACAGCAATAAGGGCATCGGCAACAGGTTTCTGTTTTAATATCGGCAGGTTGTTTACGGCAACAGTTGTGTTTTTTATTGGTGCACTGGTTAGTTTTTTAGGTGGATATGGTAATGCCGTTTTTATTTTTTCATTCATTTTTTTAATCGGACTGGCAACAACATTTTTTTCAAAAGACAAAACAAATTCAGCAACAGAAAAAACAGCTTTGCTGATTGATTAATTACTCACAAAAATATGGCACACATAAATGTACCGGAAGGTGTTCCTGGAATAAGAAGCCTGGTAATGTTTCGTCCAGAAACAGGCAAGCCTTTATATGAGTTAGCACAGGTTTTATTAAGAGGCGAATCTCCTTTAACTGAAGCAGAAAGAGAGTTAATAGCTGCTTATGTTTCTAAAAGAAATGACACAATGTTTTGCATGATGAGCCACGCAGCAGCATCGCGGGAATTATATGGTAATGATAAAAATATTGTTGATGATGTATTGAAAGATATGCAGCATGCAAACATCAGCCATAAAATGAAAGCACTGTTGAACATTGCAGGTAAAGTGCAGATTCTTGGTAAAGAAGTTACCGAACAGGATATCGAATCAGCAAGAAAGCAAGGAGCAACAGATAAAGAAATACATGATACCGTTTTAATTGCGGCGGCCTTTAGTATGTATAATCGTTACGTTGACGGATTAGCAAGCTTTACACCAACCAACGAAAAAGAATATGAAGAAATGGGAAAGCGCATGGCTGAAAAAGGATATGTGCAGCCAAAGTAAAATTCAAAACTTATAACTATAATACATAATTTTTTTTTATGGCTTTTATAAATCTTGAAAATGATTTGCCAGGTATTCGCGGGCCAATGCAATACAGTCCTGAAACGGGGAAAGCACTGAATGAACTTTCAGAAATCTTATTGCATGATGATAATAATACATTGTCACGCGGAGAACGCGAAATGATTGGTGCTTATGTGTCATCGCAAAATGATTGCTTCTATTGCCAGAACGTTCATGGTGCTTTGGCGCAACACTATTTTGAATGTGATATGCAGTTGATTGATGATATAAAAAAAGATTACGAGTCAACATCTGTATCACCAAAATTAAAAGCTTTATTAAGCATCGCAGGCAGTGTGCAAAAAGGAGGTAAGTATGTTACAGCTGAACAAATTGAACATGCCAAAAGTCTTGGTGCAACTGATAAAGAAATACATGATACTGTTTTAATTGCGTCTGCGTTTTGTATGTTCAACCGTTATGTGGATGGATTAAATACATGGGCACCGCAAGACAGAAACGTGTATGTTGAACGCGCAAAAATGCGTGCTGAAGAGGGCTATTCAAATATTAATCTCAACAAATAAATAAAACCAAATTATGCCACATATTAATGTAGATGAAAACTTGCCGGGAATAAGGCAGCTCATGGCATTTAGCCCTGAAACGGCAGAGCCAATGGGCAAGCTTGCCAATTTAATGCTGCGCAGCAATGAAGGTTTAAGCATGGCAGAAAGAGAAATGATAGCTGCGCATGTTTCTTATTTAAATGATTGTTTTTATTGTCAGCAATCACACGGCGCTATTGCAGTTTGTTATTTAAACGGAGATGAAAATTTAGTTGAGCAGGTGAAAAAAGATTTTCAACATGCTGATATTTCTGATAAACTAAAAGCTTTATTAATTATTGCAGGCAGTGTACAAAAAGGCGGCATGTATGTAACTAAAGATGAGATTGAAAAAGCAAAACAACTTGGTGCAACAGATAAAAACATTCATGATACAGTACTTATAGCTGCATTATTCTGCATGTTTAACCGCTATGTTGATGGACTTGCATCTAACACACCAACGGACCTTTCTTCTTATCCTTTAAGAGCAAAGCAAATTGCTGAAAAAGGTTATGGAAATTATATTTTCTCAACGCAACAACCAGCTTAAAATTTAAAATAAATATTAAATTTTAAAACTTAATCTCAAAACAAAAATGAAAAAGTTAATTATCATATTCGGGTTGTTATTAATGATGGATTTACCATTTCTGTCTTCAGCACAAAACAATACTACTACAAGTTTCCAGGTTACCGAAACAAATGGATTACCTATAGCAAATGCAAGCGTTTTAATTATTAATTCTAAGCGCGTAATAATAGCTGATGCGCAGGGTAAAGTAAATTTTCAACATGCAGAAAACGGATTCATCACTATCAGTGCAACAGGGTTTAAATCAAAAATGATAAACGCTGATACTCTTTCATCTGTAATAATATTGGAAGAAGATGTTGCAAGGCTTGATGAAGTTGTTGTAACGGGTTTATCAACTACTGTAAAAAGAAGAAATCTTGCCAATGCTGTTACTACTATTTCTGCAAAGGAATTGGCAGGTACCGCACCTGCGCAAACTTTAGATGCTGCACTTGAAGGTAAAATACCAGGCGCATATATCAATGCAAATTCAGGTGCACCTGGCGGCGGTATTTCTGTTAAACTCCGTGGCGTTACATCAGTATATGGAACAACGCAACCATTATATGTGGTTGATGGTGTGTTTGTAGATAACAGCGCTACCTCTGCGGGATTAAATTCAGTTACATCTGCGGCAAGCGGCGGTTCATCAACTTCTACACAGGATAATCCTTCCAGCAGAATAGCTGATATTAATCCCGAGGATATTGAAAACATTGAAATATTAAAAGGTGCATCTGCAGCCGCTATTTATGGTTCAAGAGCAGCAGCCGGCGTTATTATCATTACAACAAAAAGAGGAAGACAAGGAAAAACATCAATTACTGTTTCGCAGGATTTAGGTTTAATTACGGCAAGAAAATTATTAGGCACAAGACAATTTACTGCTGACCGCGCTGCAAGTTTATCTGGTGATAGTATCAGGAGTGCAGCTTTAAAACAGGAATTTTTAGATGCAAAGGTTGCAGGTCATGTTTATGATTATGAAAAAGAAATTTATGGCAATACAGGTTTTGCAAGAAATACCGAAATAAGCCTTACCGGCGGCAATGAACAAACCTCATTTTATTTTTCTGCATCACAAAAAGATGAAGATGGCATTGTTAATAATACAGGTTACCGTAATACAGGTTTTAGATTGAATGTTGATCACCACATCACCGATAAAATAAAAATTGGTATTAGTACAAATTATATAAATTCTTCTGCAGACAGAGGTTTATTTGGTAATGATAATGCAGGTGTAACAACAGGCATTGCACTTTCTTCAACACCATCATTTGCAGAATTACATCCTGATGCAAACGGCAATTATCCGGCTAATCCGTTTGCTGCTTCTAATCCTTTGCAAACAATTGCGCTGATGAAAAATAATGAATCGGTTAACCGTTTTATCACAGGTTTAAATCTTGATGCAACCTTGCAAAGCAGCTCTAAGAGCATTACAAAGTTTATTGCACGTGGCGGTTTTGATTTTTATAATTTACAAACAAGCGTTTTATTTCCGGGTACTTTACAATTTCAGGCAATCAATAAAGGAACATCTATACAAGGTTTTACAAAAAATTTTAGTACCAATTATATCGCTTCATTTGTAAACACATATACACCTTCAGATAAATTATCATTAAATACATCTGCAGGTTTAACACAGGAAACCGGTGATTACAATAATCTTTTAAATGTGGCAACGCAAATTTTAGCAGGGCAATCAAATGTAAACGAGGCTGGCGCTTTGAACGCTACTCAGTTTCGTAATAAATATTTGAATACAGGAATTTTTGTGCAGGAAGAAGCAAGCATTATTGATGCCGTTACGTTAACTGCAGGTGTTCGTTTCGACAGAAGCAGCAACAATGGTGATGCTTCTAAATTTTATACTTATCCAAAAGCAGGTATTTCATGGAATCTTACAAAATCAGGTATTGCTGAGCAAGGATTTTTCAATAATATAAAATTACGTGCAGCTTATGGCCAAGCAAATAATGTTCCTGTTTATGGAAGCAAATTTACAGGCATGGTTATTTCAAACATTGCAGGTAACCCGGGTGTAATTATAAGTACACAGGAAGGTGACCCGAATATCAAACCGGAACGACAGAAAGAATTTGAAGCTGGTATTGATTTTAGTGTATTGAACAGCAGGTTAGGATTTGAACTTACTTACTATAATAAAAGCATCAGCGATTTTCTTATGTTGCAAAGCCTGCAGTCTTCATCAGGCTTTACAAGTAAATGGGTAAATGCGGGCGATTTGCGCAATCGCGGCGTTGAATTAGGTATGAATGCAGTGCCGGTTCAAAGTAAAAAAATAACATGGAACACATCCGTTAATTTCTGGATGAACAGGTCGAAAGTTACACGATTAACAATACCACCAATTCCACAAGGTTCGTTTGGTTATGTGTTAGGTTCTTTTCAAATTGAACAGGGAAAATCTGCAACGCAGATTGTTGGTTTGGATGGTGATAATGGTGTTGGTGTGTTGGGTGATGCTGAACCTAAATTTCAAATGAGTTCTTACAATGAAATTACTTTGCTTGGGAAATTAAGCTTACGTTTTTTAATACATTGGAAACAAGGTGGCGATAACATCAACCTTACTTCACTTGAAAATGATTTTGGGGGAACAAGCCCTGATTATGATAATGTAACAAATAAACTTGGCGTACCTGATGCTGTTTACCGCATTATGCAAATTGGAACAACTGCAAGAATTTTTGTGCAGGATGCAAGTTACTTACGCTTACGCGAAGCAGGTTTATATTATACATTCAATAAGCTGCCGGGTAATGTTGTAAAAAATATACGTGTAGGTATTTCTCTCAACAATTACATTACGCTTACGCATTATAAATCTTACGATCCTGAAGTATCAAATTTTGGTTCTGGTTCCACTCAGCAAGGTTTAAGTACAGGACTTTCAACAGGTGTAGATGTAGATCCTTATCCTGCAAGCAAACGTGCAGAATTTCATATCTCATTCAGCTTTTAATAATAACAAATATTATCATGAAGAAATTTATCAATATACAAATAGCAGCTTTTGTTATAATGGCATCATTGTTTACAGCATGCAAAAAAGATTATGGCAATTTAAACGGTCCCACTGTTCAGGCATATCAAAACAACGCAACTGTTGCAGAGCTTAACAATTTGGTAAGCGGTACAGAATCCGGTATGCGCAATTCAATTGCTTTTTATTTAGATGATGTTGGAACAATTGGCAGAGAGATTTATCATTTTTCCAATTCAGAGCCACGTTACGTTACCGATTTATTGGGTGCAAGCAATGCAACTTTAAGCGGCAGCAATTTTTATATCACTACATCATGGGCATCACGTTACAGAGTTATAAAAAACTGCAACACGCTAATAGATGCAACCGGCAACACAACATTAGTAACCGATGTGCAAAAGAAAGCATATACAGGTTTTGCGAAAACAATAGAAGCTTACCAGCTTTTAATGAATTTAAATCTTACAGATTCAAATGGTATACGGGTTGACGTTGCTGATCCTGATAATTTAGGTCCGGTAATAAGTTATGATGCAGGTCTTACTGCTATTTCTTCTTTGTTAGATGATGGCAAGGCTGATTTAACAGGCGCAGATGTTGCGTTTCCATTAGCTGGTTTTTCGCAGTTTAATGATGCTGCAGGTTTGGTACAATTCAATCGTGCATTAGCAGCAAGAGTTGATATTTATGAAAAGAAATGGAGCGATGCATTAACCGCATTGAATGAATCATTCTTTAATTTGAATGGTGATTTTTATACAGGTGTAAATCATGTTTTTGGTACAGGTTCAGGCGACCAGTTAAATCCAGTATTTATACCACAAAATCAAAATGGTGAAGTGCGTGTAGCACATCCATCTTTTACAAAAGATATTTTGAATAATGATGATCGTATTAATAAAGCCACATTACGTAATTCAACAGCATCTATTTCTGCGGGGTTAAGCAGTAATCGTGATGTATGGGTTTATACTTCAAGTACAGCGCCAATTCCAATTATAAGAAATGAAGAATTAATTTTAATTTATGCTGAGGCAAATATTCAACTGAATAGTTTTACCGAAGCTGTTAAGGCATTAAATATTATTCGTACAAAACATGGTCTTGTTAATTACAGCGGAGCACAAACACAAGCTGCTTTAATTGATGAAATGTTATATGAGCGCAGGTACTCACTATATTTTGAAGGACACAGGTGGATTGATATGCGTCGTTATAATCGTTTAAATCAACTGCCATTAGACAGACCTGATGATAATGTGTGGAGTGAATTTCCTTTACCTGTAACAGAACAATAGTAAATTAGCTATCGGCATTAAGATATGAGCTGCGAACAACTTAATCGCAGCTCAATTTTTAATTATTCATGTTAATTGTTATTTACATTATGAAAGGTTGGCTGCTTACAATAAGTTTAATTTACCTGATTGCACTTGAAATATTGAGAGTGTATTTCATCATGCCTTTTCCGGGAAGCCAACAGGCGAATACAATTACGCTTGCTTATATTATCGACCGAAATATTTTGTGGTTGAGATTAATTGGTTTTGCATTTATCATCATGCCATTAATATTTATTTTAAAACAAAGCAAAGTTTGGAAGAAAGTTATTGTTGCTTTAGTGTTGATTTTTTATGGCATTATTGCATACGAATTCAACTTTAAATTTCTTGCTGATAAAATGTTTTATCAGCCAAAAAATAAATTGCTTTTAAGTGCTGCAGCAGATACAACAAACAGAGATCATTTAATCATCGGCGTTGTAATTAATAATCAAGCTAAAGCTTATCCAATTGAAATTATTGGTTATCATCATCAGGTAAGAGATTCCATTAGTGGCAAACCGGTGATGATTACTTATTGCACCGTTTGCAGAACCGGCAGAGTTTACAGCCCTTATATAAATGGGCAATTGCAAAATTTCAGGCTGGTTGGTATGGACCATTTTAATGCAATGTTTGAAGATGAAGCAACAAAAAGCTGGTGGCGGCAGGAAAGCGGAACCTCGATAGCAGGACCTTTAAAAGGAAAATCATTAAAAGAAATTCCATCACAACAAATGGAACTTGGCGATTGGCTGGCGTTGCATCCAAACAGTTATGTATTGCAACCAGATTCCAACTTTAAAAAAGAATATGCAGACCTAAAAGGTTATGATGAAGACACATTAAAAAGTAGTTTAGAAAAACGCGATAGTGCTTCGTGGAAATTTAAATCATGGGTGATTGGCGTAAATATAAACAACCATGCAAAAGCTTATGACTGGAATGAACTTGCAACAAAAAAGATGATTGAAGATTCTTTTGCAGGTGTTCCTTTATTATTAACATTAAGCAGGAATGAAAGAAGTTTTTATACTTTAAACAGAAATACTTATAATGGCGTTTTGCACTTTAGATATGATAGCACCAAACAGGTTTTATATGATGATAAAACGCAATCAATATGGAGCATAAATGGTAGCTGTATTGATGGCGCGATGAAAGGTGACCGTTTGCAAACTATACAAGCTTACCAGGAATTCTGGCATTCGTGGAAAGCGTTTCACTTAAATACTGAAGTTTCTATTAATAAGTAATATTGATTGAAAAGCGTTTGCTTAAAGCAATAGTTTTATAGCATGCAAGTGAATAAATAAAAACAGATTTTCATCTTGATCTAAAATAAAAGCCAGCTAAAAAATTAGCCGGCTTTACTTATTGAGACTATATCACTTACTTGTATTAATAACCGGGATTTTGATTTTGTGGTGTAAGATCAGAATTCTTTCTCTGTTAATGGTATCGGATACAATTAATTAAGCTAAATTATGTCTTTCAACTTTTCAACTACTGTATCAATTTCTTCTTTTGTATTGTTTTTACTGAAAGAAAAACGAACCGTAACATAATCGCTGTTTGGATTAATAGCTGCAATTACATGGCTGCCAATATTAGCGCCGCTGGTACACGCGCTGCCGCCACTGGCACAAATATTATTAATATCAAGATTAAATAAAATCATTTCGCTTTTATCGGTTTTTATAAAATTTGTACTGAGAACAGTATATAAGCTGCAACCGTTATCATCACCATTAAAACTTACATTATTTATATTTTCTTTCAACTTTTCAATCATGTAATGTTTTAAATCGCTGATGTAAGCTTTATCTGCTTCATGATTTTTTGTTGCGAGCTCAAGTGCTTTTGCAAAGCCAACAATGCCATAAATATTTTCAGTGCCGGCACGCATATTTCTTTCCTGCGAGCCGCCTTGTATAAAAGGTTTTATTTTATTTTTTTCGCTGATGTAAATAATGCCAACACCTTTTGGTCCTTGAAATTTATGTGCTGCTCCATTTATAAAATCAACCGGCGTTGCATGTAAATTAAAAGGAAAATGACCAACTGTTTGCACTGTATCACTGTGAAAAATGGAATTATATTTTTTGCATGTTTTACCAACAGTATTAATATCTGTTATATTACCAATTTCGTTGTTAGCGTGCATTAATGTTACCAATGTTTTTTTGGTTGATGATGAAAGTAATTTTTCCAGATCATTCAAATCAATATGACCATTTGGTAAAATTTTTACAAAGTCTAATTCAATATTTTTTTGCTTGTTTAAATTTTCAACAGTATGCAAAGTTGCATGATGCTCTAAAGGTGAAGTAATAATTCTTTCACAACCCAGATCACTAATAGCAGCGCAAATTGCCATGTTGGTACTTTCGGTTCCGCCACTGGTAAAAAATATTTCACCAGGATTTGCACCCAATATTTTAGCAACAGTTTTACGTGCATTTTCAACCGCCATTCTTGTTTCTCTTCCATAACTATAAATGGAAGATGGATTACCAAAATGCGTAGTTAAATAAGGCATCATTGCATCTAACACTTCTGGATCAAGTGGTGTTGTTGCAGCATTATCAAAATAAATTCTCATTTTATAAAACTTTCAGTCAACTGAAAAATAGAGAAAGCTGCGAAGGTAAAAGCTATCAGTTGTAAAAATGTAAATTTGCGCAAACTTTATAAATATGTGGAAGAATAATATTCTGGAAACAGTTGGTAATACGCCGCTTATTAAGCTTAATAAAGTAACAAAAGATTTGCCTTGTATAGTACTTGCTAAAGTAGATTATTTTAATCCGGGCAATTCTATAAAAGATCGCATGGCTTTAAAGATGCTTGAAGTTGCCGAACAGGAAGGTAAATTAAAACCCGGCGGAACAATTATTGAATGTACTTCGGGAAATACGGGAATGGGTTTGGCGCTGGCTGCATGCGTGAAAGGTTATAAATGCATTTTTGCAACAACTGATAAACAGAGCAAAGAAAAAAGTGATATTTTAAAAGCAGTGGGAGCAGAGGTTATTGTTTGTCCGACCAATGTTGAACCTGATGATCCACGCAGTTATTATTCTGTGGCAAAAAGAATGGCTAAAGAAATTCCGAACTCATATTTTTTTAATCAGTATGATAATCTTGCAAACCGTTTAGCGCATTATGAAACAACTGGTCCGGAAATTTGGGAACAAACAGAAGGGAAAATTACACATCTTGTTTGTACTGCAGGAACCGGCGGAACAGTTACAGGAACAGCAATGTTTTTAAAAGAAAAAAATCCAAACATACAAATATGGGCGATAGATGTTTTTGGTTCATTGCTTACAAAATATTTTAAGACCGGTGAAGTTGATATGAATGAAGTGCATCCATATATCAGTGAAGGTTTTGGCGAAGACTTTGTGCCGGCAAATTATGATATGAGCGTGATTGATTTATTTGAACAGGTAACAGATAAAGATGGTGCTGTAATGGCGCGACGTATAGCAAAAGAAGAAGGTATTTTTATCGGTTACAGCGCAGGCAGTTGTTTGCAGGGATTGATGCAATTGAAAAATAATTTGAAGAAAGATGATGTCGTGGTTTGTATTTTTCATGATCATGGAAGCCGTTATGTTGCGAAGATTTATAACGATCAATGGATGATGGAACGCGGATTTTTAGATGTGAAAACTTTTAAAGACATTGTAAATTCAAGAACAGGAAAAAAGCTTGTGACTATTAATCCAAAACAAACAGTTGCAGAAGCTGTTGAATTAATGAAGAAGTTTGATATTGAAAATATACCGGTAATGAACGGCAACGGACCGGTAGGTGCAATAAGTGAAACAGGTTTGTTTCAAAAAGTGTTTGATCAGCCAGAACTTAAAGAAGCAAGTGTTGAAAGTATTATGGAAAACGCATATCCGCTTGTTGAGTTTGATACACCGGTTGAACGTTTGGGAAGTTTAATAAATAAAGGAAATGGTGCAGTGCTGGCGAAAGATGAAACAGGCGAATATCATATCGTTACAAAATATGATGTTATTCAAAGTTTAGCGAAGTAGTTATCAGCCATTGGCTGTTAGCTTTTTTTAATTTAGACTTTTTAATTTTTAATTTATGACAGAAGACTTACGTTATCCAAGAGGCAAATTTCAGCCAAAACCATTTTCGCAAAAACAAAAAGATGAATGGTTGCTCGATATAAAATTTCTGCCTTCAGAATTAGAGTTAGCTATACAAAATTTAGATGAGCATCAATTGCAAACGCCATATCGCGAAGGAGGCTGGACAGTACATCAATTAGTGCATCATATTGCAGATAGTCATATAAATGCATTTACAAGATTTCGTCTATGCCTTACAGAAGATAATCCAACCATAAAAACTTACGATGAAGATGCATGGGCTAATTTGAATGATGTAAAAACGCTTCCTATAAATATTTCAATAACATTACTGCATGCACTTCACAGAAGACTATCAGCAATGCTCGAAGATTTAGAAGATGATAAATGGGAACGCACCGTGTATCATCCTGCGCAGGAAAAACAAATTAGTCTTTGGAATTTGTTGGGCACTTATGCATGGCATGGAAAACATCATGCGGCACATATTACAAACCTGCGCGAAAGAAATAATTGGTAAGAATTAATAATGAAAAATGAATAGTGAACAATTTGCTGATGATTATTTAAAATGGAAAACATTATCATCAGAATATTTATCGCATGAAACATGGTTTACTATTAGAAAAGATACTTGCGAAAAAAGTGATGGATCAATTATAAATAATTATTACGTTTTTGAATTTCCAGAATGGGTAACCGCTTTTCCTGTAACTGCAGAAGGGAAAATTATAATGACAAAACAATATCGTCATGCACTTAACGAAGTTGGAATTGAATTACCGGGCGGCGTTGTTGAAAAAGGTGAATCATTTGAAGAAGGAATAAAAAGAGAATTGCTTGAAGAAACAGGTTATGTATTTGATGAAATAAAATCACTTGGAAAAATTTCTGCTAATCCATCAACCAACACCAATTTAATGCATATGTTTTTGGCAACTGGCGGCAGAAAAATAAAAGAACAATCATTAGATGCAAATGAAGAAATTGAAATTCTTGAATTAAGTTTTGATGAATTAATGCAATTGATTAATAACAATAAAATTATGCAAAGCATGCACATAACTACTATCTATTATGCGTTAAGGCAACTGGGAAAATTGAGCTACAAATAATTTACTTCGCCCACTAAAAACACGCTTCCAAAAATTAAAATTAAATCGTCATTGTTTGCATGTGTTAATGCTTCTTTTAAAGCTGTATTTACATTAGCAAAAGATTTTCCTTTTAAATTATTTTTTTGTGCTAAAATTTTTAAATCAGTTTCATTTAAAGCACGCGGAATTTGCGATTTTGTAAAATAATAATTTGCAGTTTTGGGCAGCAGTGTAAGAATATTATTTACATCTTTATCTTTTACAAATCCAATTATTAAATGCAGTTTATTATAACTTACAAATTCAAGTTGTTCTGTTAATTGTTTAATGCCATCAATATTGTGCGCAACATCAACAATAACTGCAGGATCATCTTTTATTTTTTCCCATCTTCCATGCAATCCTGTTAAATGCTTTACTTTTTTTAGTGCATTACCAATATGCGATTGTTCAATCTTCCAGCCTTTTAATTGCAACTGATGAACAGTTTCTAGAACTGTAACTATATTTTTTGTTTGATAAACGCCTGGTAAATCAAGATGATAAACATGATGTTCATTTTTTCTTTTGTCAACTATTTCTGTCTTTAATTGGTGATGTTCATAAGTAAAATCTTGTACATAAAAATTTTGTTGTGCATATATAAGCGCGGCATTTTTTTCTTTTGCACATTCATCAAATACATGCCTGGTTTCATTTATAACTTCACCAATTATTGCCGGAATATTTTGTTTGATAATACCAGCTTTTTCAAAAGCAATTTTCTCCAAAGTATCACCCAAAATATTCATGTGATCTAAACCAATATTTGTAATAATAGAAAGTTCAGGCATAATAATATTTGTGCTATCGAGTCTTCCGCCTAAACCTGTTTCTATAACAGCTATATCAACTTTTTGCTGCGTGAAATAATCGAAAGCCATTGCTACTGTTATTTCAAAAAATGAAGGTTCTAAATTTTTTATTTGTGTTTTTACTCTTTTTGTAAAATCAACAATAAATTCTTTATCACACATTTCTCCATTTATCTTAATTCTTTCTCTGAAATCTTTTAAATGGGGGGATGTATATAAACCAGTTTTATAACCCGCTGTTTGTAAAATTGCAGCCAGCATGTGGCTTACAGAACCCTTGCCATTTGTACCGGCAATATGAATACTTTTAAATTTTGTTTGAGGATTATTAAGCGAACTCACAATTTTAATTGTATTAAATAAATCCTTTTTATAAGCCGCTGAACCGATGCGGCTAAACATTGGTAATTGTTCATACAAATATTTTAGTGTTTCGTCATAAGTCATAGCGCAAGATATATAGATAACATTTTAAATTAATAGTAAAAACTTTGAATATTCATTCGAAGTTTTTAATAAGTGATCAAGTGTGCAAATTGATAATTCAGAATTTAAAGCCCAAGTTTTTTTTAAGTAATTTTAGAAACTTATGTTCAATAAAAGTTAAACTTAGTAAGTTAAAATGTGCAGAATAGATTTTATTATAATTGTTAATTAACTTGGTTTACTTTCTACATCGGTGTTAATTGCAATATGATATTTTCTTATTCATATTTTAAAAATTTTCGAATATTTTTTGCTTTTGCAAGTACATTTTCATTTGCATCTTGTGCAAATCATACTACGCAAATTTTAAATACGAATGATGAAAAAACTGTAACAGCAAAAACAGATACCGCAACTTTTGGAACAGGTTGCTTTTGGTGCACCGAAGCAATTTTTGAAAGATTAAAAGGCGTACAAAAAGTAATTAGTGGTTATAGTGGTGGCAATGTACCTGATCCTACTTATGAAGAAGTTTCTACCGGCACAACAGGACATGCTGAAAGTTGCCAGGTAATTTTTGATCCGTCTAAAATAAATTATGATGAATTATTAGAAGTGTTTTGGAAAACACATGACCCTACTACATTAAACAGGCAAGGCAATGATGTAGGAACACAATATCGCAGTGTAATATTTTATCATTCACGGGCACAAAAAGAAAAAGCTGAACATTATAAAACTGAACTTGATACAAGTGGCGCTTTTAAGAAACCAATTATTACAGCCATTGAGCCATATAAAAATTTTTATTCTGCTGAGGCTTATCATCAAAAATATTATGAATACAATGGCGGACAAATGTATTGTCGCCTGGTGATTGCCCCGAAACTTGATAAGTTTGAAAAAGTGTTTAAAAATAAACTGAAAAGCAGCACAAAAACAGAAGAATAAATTTGAGCAATTTTAATTGTGGCTTATTTTTACTGTATGGCTTTGCAAATTGGTGATGCGTTAAGAAATTTTATAAATAAGAGTAAATTAAAAAGTGGTTTAAGATCTGTTCAGATTGAAAATATCTGGGAAGAATTAATGGGTAAAACCATTGCCCACTATACCGATAAGATTGAAATTATACATCAAACATTATTTATTTATACTTCTGTAGGCGCACTAAAACATGAATTAGTTTATCAGAAACCTAAAATTATAGAACGTGTAAATGAAGCGTTTAATGAAAAAATAATTTCTGATGTTGTAATAAAATAGCTTAAAAATTCTTATAAATAAAAATTGCCGATTTTACCGGCAGTTTTTATTTTGATCATTTATATTTATCAACCTTTTCCACCTTTTACACGATTTTGTTCTTCAGCAGCTGCGTTATTTTGTTTGTGTTCACCCGCTTTTCCTTGATTAAATCTGTAAGTAAAATTTATGTTTACAGTTCGGCTATCCCAATGATTATTTATGGTAACATCAACATTCTGATACCTGCTTACACCTCTCCATCCTTGCAAGCCTAGAAAATCCCTAAAATTAACTTTGATGCTGCCTTTATCTTTTAAAATATTCTTACTAACTGCAAAATCTGCGCTGCCCTGTGGCAAGCCAACAACAGTACCATAAATCGCTTTGCTGTTAAAGTAACCACTTAATTCCATGCTCCAGCCTTTTGGTAGTGTAAACTGGTTTTGCATATTTGAATTAAATGATGCACCATGCACATTAAGTAACACATTGTTTATATAACCTTTGAACTTATTATAACTGCCTTGCGCATAAATATTTATTCTCCACCATTTTGTAACGGGCACGCCTGCACTTGCACTTAGCGTTAAACTTTTTTGCTGCGCAAGATTTGACTTGCGAACATAGGTAGTATGAATGCTGTCAATCTGTTCTAATTGTTCATTTATTACATCGTTCACTGCAGTATAACTTAATGTTGTTGTAAGTATGCTTTTGTATGAATGACTCAATTCGATATTATGACTAAACTGCGGTTTTAAATATGGATTACCAACCTGATAAGTGTATATATCTAGAAAGTAATAGAATGGATTAAGATCGCCATAATCAGGTCGCTGTACTCTTCTTCCGTAATTCAAATTAATTTGATTATTATCATTCAATTTATAATTTATATACGCTGTTGGAAAAAGTTGCGTGTAATTACGCTTAAACGTTTCGCCAGTTGTAAGTTGATTGCCATTTGAAAGTGTATTTTCTAAACGCAAGCCTAGTTGTGCGCTCCATTTACTATTTAATTGTTTATTAAAATTTGCATATGCTGCATTAATATTTTCTTTGTATATAAAATGATTTGTACGACCTGCATAATCAATCCATTTGCCATTTGCGAGTGTATCATACGCAGCAAGATTATCTGTTTGTACATAGCTTGATTTAATTCCCGCTTCAAACTTTGCTTTGTTTTTTAATGGATGCGTATAATCAATTTTTCCACTATAAATATTTATAGAAGCAGGTGTATATCCACGCAAAATTTGTGGCGTATTCGTTTCAGCACCTTCATCATCATAAAAATAATTATTGAACAGTTGGTTTGATGCTGAATAATAATTTATGTAATCAAAGCTTGAACTTAGTTCGGTGCCGGCTGTATCTAATTTTGTATCTGTATTAAAATTAACACCGTAATTTCTCCATGTATCATTTGAGTTACTGTTTGTAGTTGTTATACTTTGTAGTTTTTGCGACGCATCGTAAATGTCAGTTGTATTATTTACAGCAAAATTTCCGGGATTAAAATCGCCGTTTAATACAATGCCAAGCGTTGTTTTTTCAGAAGCATAAAAATCCAATCCCAATTTTACATCGTGCGAATGATATTGAGGATGCATGTACGAATGCTGATTATAAATTGAAAAAATATTTTGAGATATGCTATCACGAAAATTACGCACAAGATCAAGGCTTTGAAACCTCTTGTTGTAACTATAACTATAGTTTGCAAACAAGTTTATTTTGCCTGTTCGGTAATTTAAATTAACGCTCTCATTTGCCTTTGCATATTTGCCCATGCCGCCACCGGCAGTTATGCTTGTATTAAAACCTTTTATTTTAGATTTTTTTGTTTTTATATTAATAATACCTGAATTGCCAGCTGCATCGTATTTTGCCGGCGGGTTTGTCATTACTTCAAATTGATCAAGCATTGTTGATGGCATATTTTTAAGCATGTTTGCCAAATCCTGTGAGCTTAAATAAGTTGGTTTACCATCAATTAAAATCAAAACACCTTGTTTGCCTTTTAAACTTATGTTGCCATCTTTATCTACAGTTACACCCGGTGTTTTTTCCAGTAAATCCATTGCAGATAATCCAACGCTTGTTGGTGAAGCATCAATATTTACGATTGTTTTATCAATGCCTTGTTCAATAAATTGTTTTTTAGAAGTTACAACAACATCAGCCAAAGTAGCTTTCTCTGTTAGATTTATAGTTTTTAAATCGTATTCAGGATGCTCGACGCTTAAAACAAAAACGCCCGAATAAAAAGGTTCGCATCCAACAGAATTTATCAGAATCATATAGTTGCCCTGGGCAATTTTATTAATAGTAAAGCTGCCTGATTTATCAGAAACAGCATGTTTCAGAATAGTGGAATCCATTTTAAGCAGGCTAATTGTGACGGCTTCAACTGGTTTATTTAGCAGAGCGATGTTTCCGGAAATTTTAAAATCTTGTGCTATACTAATTGATTTGCAGTAAATTATGACTAAAATTAAGATGATTAACTTCTTCATTAAATGTTTTTTATAGTTCTTTGTTTTAATAATTACATTACAAATGTAGATACTGTGCTAAACATAGTACATATTTATACATGAACGGATATATTGAATTTTAAATGGTTCAATTCTTTGCAATTAGATTTGTTTGATGGAAGCAGGAAAATATTTTATATATAATGGCAAATTTTTTAAAACAGGCACGCTTACAATTTCTTCTGATAACCGTTCTTTCCGATATGGTGATGGATGTTTTGAAACGATGAAAATGATTAATCAAAACATATTATTAAGTCATTATCATTTTGAAAGACTATTTTCCTCTTTATATATTTTAAAATTTAAACCCGCTTCATTTTTTACGCATAATTACTTATCAGAACAAATAAAAAATTTAGCTACAAAAAATAATCATCAACATCTGGCAAGAATTCGGGTAACGATTTTCAGTGGTGATGGCGGGCTTTATGATATTGGTGATCGTTTTTTAAATTATATTATTCAAACATGGCAATTAAATACAGAAATTTTAAAGTTGAATGAGAATGGTTTAATTACAGGTTTATATAAAGATGCAAAAAAAACATGCGATTCTTTTTCGCATATAAAGAATAATAATTTTTTGTGCTATGTTATGGCAGCGATATGGACAAAAGAAAATAAACTGAACGATGCATTTCTATTAAATAATTTCAATCGTGTTGCAGATGCAACCATTGCAAATATTTTTCTTGTAAAAAATGGAAAAATAAAAACGCCGGCATTGAGCGAAGGTTGTATTGCGGGCGTTATGCGTCGACACATAATTAAATCCATTCAACAGGAAAATATTCCGTTTGAAGAGTCACAAATTGAAGCAGAAGAATTATTGCAAGCTGATGAAATTTTCCTTACAAATTCAATTCGCGGAATAAGTTGGGTAAAACAATTTAATGAAAGCAATTATAATAATCAACTTGCAAAATATTTACACGAAAAGTTTGTATGATGCTTTTAATTATTGCTATAATAGTATAGTACGTTACTATTTTCAGCAGTAAAAATTTCCTGGCTATATTGCTGCACGTCTTTGGTTGTTACCGCATTATATTTTGAGAGCTCCTGGTTAATAAGATCTGCGTTGCCAAGCAATTCATAAAACGCAAGACTACTTGCCCGGCTCATTATAGGTATATCTTCAAAAGCAATTATGCTTTCTGTTTTATTTTTTACTTTTTGTAATTCGTCTTTATTAACCAACTCATTCTTTATTTTTAATAATTCTATTTCAATAGCTGCTTCCGCAATTAGCATATCAGTTCCTTTTACAAGTTTTCCTTCAATGGTTAAAAGACCTTTGTCAAGACTGCCGAAATGATAACATTCAATATTGCTGAATAATCTTTTTTCTTTTACCAATGACTGGAATAATCTTGAAGATGCGCCGCCACCTAATATTTCTGATATTACATCAACAGCATGATAACCTGCATCATTTCTGCCCGGCATGTGCCATGTTTTATAAAAAGCATCTAACGGTACATTCGCTTTTATTGTTAATTGACGCGCTTTAGTTTGCTTTGGTTCCTGAGGAATATTACGAACTTCCTTTTCGCCTGCTTCAATTGTTCCAAACCATTTTTCTGTTAGTTTTTTTACAGATTCAGTTTTTACATTGCCTGCTACAACAAGAATGGCGTTATTCGGACGATAATATTTAAAAAAGAATTTTTTTACATCTGATAATTTTGTGTCTTCTATGTGTTTTAATTCTTTACCAATAGTCATCCATTTATATGGATGCACTTTATAAGCGAGATCGCGTATTTTTTGTTGTACATCGCCATATGGCTTATTAATATAATGTTCTTTAAATTCTTCGCACACAACTTTGCGTTGAACGTCCAAACTTTTTTTGCTAAATGCAAGACTTAACATACGATCACTTTCAAGCCAAAAAGCTGTTTCAATATTTTCTGCAGGTAATTGACAATAATAATTGGTGAGGTCGTTTGTAGTGTAGGCATTGTTTTCGCCGCCGGCACGTTGCAATGGCTCATCATATTCCGGAATATTAATGCTTCCACCAAACATTAAATGCTCAAATAAATGCGCAAATCCGGTTTTTGCAGCGTCTTCATCCCTTGAGCCAACATCATACAAAACATTTACTACAGCCATTGGCGTAGAAGAATCTTCATGCACTAATACACGCAATCCATTATGTAAAACAAAGCGGTTATATTTAATCATTTTATAAGTGCTAAATGCAAATTTACAATACACTTTTTATCCTTATCCCAATAATTCTTGGCTCACCTTTTCGCATTACAACAATATTTATTCTTGCTTTCGCATTTTGCAGAAGCACCTTATACATTTGTATATTATTTGAAAAATTATTATCAATACCTAAAATAATATCACCTTCTTTAAATCCGGCCTTTTCTGCCGGTGAATTTTTGGTAACATCAGTAATAGTTATTGCACCATCAATTAAATAAAACTCAAGACCTGTATAAGAATAATCGAATGAATCCAGGAAATGTTTATTGGGTTTAATATAAATTTCCTGCTGTGGATAATTTATTATTACATTAAACCGGCGCATAATATCATTACCTATAAGTCCGCCTAAAACGGGATAATTTGTTACGCCAAAGTCATCATTAAAAACATAAGCAGGAACATTTCTGAATTTGTAAGGACCCAATTTTAATTCTTTTACAACAGATAGTTTCATATCTGTTTTTCCGCCTAAACCTTCTGCCTGAGTTAAATAAAACTTCCTGCTTTTTTTAAACACAGAACTATCATTTGCAAAGTCATCATTCATTAATAAACAAAGACCCGCACCAGTATCAAGAAAAAATTTACCGCTTATAGGTTTGCCATCTTTTATTGATGCATTTTGCATTGGCAGCGTAGAAAATTGAGGTTTTAATAAGTATCCACCCTTAGGATATTTAATTGTACCTGGCGTATAAACTTTCATTTGTTGATTATCATAATCAAGATAAACTATATAACGCCGAAGAAAACTATATCCCATTATTCCATCAATCTTCATTCCGTATGCACTGGAGAGAATTTCGTAATCGTTTATATGGAAATCAAGATTTGAAATAATAATTCCCGGTAAGTGTAAAGCGTGATTTTTTGCAAACGAAACATATTTTATACCTGCAATTCCGCGTACTATTCTGTCACTTGGTTCAGTTTTAAGATTATAATATTCGCAGGTAAGTGAGTCCAGCGAAATGCCACCGCTTCCTGTATCAAGCACAAAATTCAGGCTGTCTTTAAAATCATCTAATGTGCAATGAAGTATAATAATTCCGCCGGTGAGTAAGCTAAACTGTATGTTACTAACAAAACGGGATGGAGGCGGAACAAATTCTTCCTGCGCATTTGCGATAAAACCAATCAAACAAAAAAAAATGATTTTATAAGAGCGAGATGAGAGCGTATTAAAAAATAATTTTTTCAAAGAATAAATCAATATAAAAAAATATTTTCTGAAAAAATTCATTGTATAATTATTCAAATGAAAAGTACGCTTACAAATTTTATCTACAACTCTAAAGTAACTAAAAGCAATTTTAACTGGCTATAAAACAGTCTTCTGCTGGTTTAAAACAGACATTACAGAACTTTTTTCTTCAGTAAATTTGCAAATTGGTAATTAAACAGAGCAATCATTAAAATAGAGACAAGGATATAAACATGAATGTTGCAGCATTATATAAACGGGCATTGAATTTTGATTTTTTAAGTGTAGAAGAAGGCATTTATCTTTTTGAAGACGCGCCTTTAACAGAACTAATGTTTGTTGCTAATGAGTTACGTAAAAAGCAAGTGCCACATGAAAAAGTTACCTGGCAAATTGATAGAAATGTAAATACGACCAATGTTTGTATAGCTAATTGTAAATTCTGTAATTTTTATCGCATACCAGGCAGTGCAGAAGCATATATAACTGATATGCCAACTTATAGAAAAAAGATTGCTGAAACTTTAAAATACGGAGGCGATCAGTTGTTGTTACAAGGCGGTCATCATCCGGATCTTGGACTTGATTTTTATACAAATTTATTCAGGCAGATAAAGGAAGAGTTTCCAAATATTAAGTTACACTCTTTAGGTCCGCCGGAAGTTGCACACATAACTAAGCTTTCTAAAAAAACACATCGTGAAGTATTGATGGCTTTAAAAGAAGCCGGTCTTGATTCTTTACCTGGCGCAGGTGCAGAAATTTTAGTCGATCGTGTTCGCCGATTAATAAGCAAAGGGAAATGTGGCGCAGATGAATGGCTGGCAATTATGCATGAAGCGCATAAACTAAATATTACAACAAGCGCAACCATGATGTTTGGTCATGTAGAAACAATTGAAGAAAGATTTATTCATCTTGCACGCATACGAGAAGTGCAATCTTTAAAACCTGAACAGGCTAAAGGCTTTTTAGCGTTTATTCCGTGGACTTTTCAGGATGTTGATACACTGCTCACAAGAATACGTGGCGTACACAATCTTACAACAGCAGAAGAGTATATTAGAATGATTGCAATGAGCCGCATTATGTTGCCGAATATTAAAAATATTCAGGCAAGCTGGTTAACCGTTGGTAAGCAAACTGCACAGTTATGTTTACATGCAGGCGCAAATGATTTTGGCAGTATAATGATTGAAGAAAATGTAGTAAGCGCAGCTGGTGCGCCACATCGGTTTACATATAAAACCATTCAGAAAGCAATAGCAGAAGCTGGCTTTGAACCGCAATTGCGTAATCAACAATATGAATGGAGAACTGTACCTGAAACTATTGTTGAACAGGTGATAGATTATTAATGTAATCAATCAAATTAAAATTATATTTCAAAATTTTTATGCTTAATAATAATTATGGTTTTGATTGCGCATTACTGGATTGTTCTTGCGGCGGCGGAATAACAATATTTGTTCTAAGCGCTGTAGCGTTGCCATGACGAACAGGCACTTTGCTTGATAATGCTGCTGAGGCGTCTGATCTTAAATTGTTCGCAACAACATTTCCATAAAGCCTTGTAAAATAAGGATGGAAAAATTTATCGTAAGCAGATAAACTAAGTATAATAGCATCAGTATCTTTCTCTAAAACGATATTAATAGAATCTAATTCACCATTATTCAAACTTAATTTTATTGAATCATAATTCATTAATGGAGGATCATTGCTTTCTGTTTTGTAAGGACCGTAAATTTCATAGTCATCTCCTTTATCGCTTTTTATAATATTAGCAAACGTAAGCGCTTCATTATCTGAATCTCCACTTGCATATTGCAAATCAAAATCGTAATCAGATTTAGAAATGAAATAATAATATTTACAATCGCGAAAACCGTCTGCAGCTTCAGCAAGACGTTTGGCAAGACCAGCAGTTAATGGTTGTGGCATAGTTTTCATTTTGTGATTAAAAAATAATTGCCTTTAAATATATTAATGTTTTCCAAAAAAAACAATTCTTACGACTATAATATTGTTACAGGATTTTCTTTAAACTAATTTAGATGATTAATCCTCACTTCATGCGCAAGCTGGCTGCTATAATGTTTACGGATATTGAAGATTTTACCAGACTAATGCAACACGACGAAGCAAAAGCTGTGCATTTATTAGAAAGACAAAAACAGATATACGTACAATGCACCAGGCAATATAACGGGCAAATTGTAAAATTTATGGGTGATGGTACGTTAACTATATTTTCCTCGGCACTGCAAGCTGTAAAATGCGCCATTGCTTTGCAACAGGCATTTCAAAAAAATCCATCAATCCCTGTTCGTATTGGTATTCATCAGGGAGATGTAATTATTGAAAATAAAGATGTAATTGGTGATGCGGTTAACCTTGCTTCGCGCATTCAAACTTCTGGTATTGCCGGCAGTGTACTTATATCAGAAAAGGTGAAAGATGAATTACAAAATCATGAAGAAATTCTTGTTAATCCTATCGGCAGTTTTGAATTAAAAAATGTATCAAATCCTGTAAATCTTTTTGCAATAAATGCAACCGGCTTAAAAATTCCGCACTTTTCGCATTCGCATAACCAAAGCAACGCAGCTTCACTAAAATCAACAAAAGAAAAAAATAAACTTTCTAATTTTTTAAATAACAGAAAATTTCTGCAAACAGTATTTTTTGGCTTGTTAGTGATTTTGCTATTAGGATGGTGGGTAAAATTTTCAAATAATAAAAACAATACAGAGTTTAGTAAAACCATTGCTATACTTCCATTTGAAAATATTAGTCATGATGAAAATAATAATTATTTAGCCAGCGGCTTAACGGAAGAAATGATTTCTTTACTTTCTGCCAACGCGCAGTTAACAATAAAAAAAGTACCTATTAAAGCTATTAATAATGAAAATGAGTTAAGCTTAGTGGGAATGTTAAATGATATTAAAGCAGGCAGTGTGCTGGAAGGCAAAGTAGAACACATGAAAGACAGTGTTTTTATTTTTGTTAGTTTACGAAATACTTCATCAGATAAAATTATTTGGGCAAATACTTATCGCAGAAGTTTTAATGATTTAATGCAGGTTCAACAGGAAGTTGCTTTACAAATTTCAGAAGCTTTAAATACTAACTTAAATACAGCGAGCATAAAAAAATTTATTCTTGACAGAACGCCTAACCCTGAAGCATATACATTATATATACAAGGACGTTATGCTCAAAATAAACGTACGGCAACTTCTATGCAGGAAGCAATTTTTTTCTTTAATAAAGCACTGGAAATAGATACAGGTTTTGCACTGGCATATTCTGGTATTGCAGATAATTATACATTGCTTATTGATAATGGTTACACTCCTTACGACTCAGGTGTTGATCTTGCACGCAATGCGCTCGAACGCGCTTTTGCATTAGATTCTGAATCTGCTGAAATAAGAGCTTCGCGGGCTCTTTTTATGAGCAGTTTAGAAGGCAGGCGTGATGACGCAATAAAAGAGCTGAAACTCTCTTTAAAACTTAGACCAAATTATGCAACCGCGCATCAATGGTATGCTTTAGAACTTGCTGCAAACGGGCAGTTTGATTCTGCACTAAATCATATTAATAAAACAATTGAGCTTGAACCATTTTCTGAAAGAGCCTGGTTAATAAAAAGTCTTATACTAAAATTTTCAAGAAGATATAATGATGATATTGTTTTACTAAATGATTTAAGCATACGTTTCCCTGATAACAATCTATACCCCGAACAAAAAGCAGATTGTTATTATTGGCTTGGCAAAACAGATTCTGTTTTACATTATGCAACTTATGGTAATGACGTTTTGCACGATTACGAATTTTGGCAGGCAGTATGCACAAATGATAATATAAAATTAGAAAAGCGTATCAATCAACAAAAGCAATCTGGAACGCCGTTAGATAACGAAGCGCTGGCTACTTACTATACATTTATGAAGCAAAATCAAAATGCTCTAAACTGTATTGAAGATGCTTATAACAAAAAAGAATTTAGCTGGTTAAAATATTTAAATGTTTCGCCAACATGGGATGCACTTCGTAAAGAAACGCGGTTTAAAAATGTATTATTAAAACTGGATTTTAAATAATTTATGAGACGAATATTTATCTTCTTATAAACCGGCTGGAAATTTTTGCTAGCACTTCTTCTTTATAATTTTTGCTTATAGGTAAAGAAATATTTTCAAGTTTCAACTCATTGCCGTCAATTGTTTTAACTGCATTTAAAGAAACGAGAAAGGATTTATGTATTCTTATAAAAACATTTTGTGGCAATTGTTCTTCAATGGCTTTAAAAGTTAAGTAGGTAACATATTTTTTTTGTGCAGTATGAACAATAACGTAATTGCTCATTCCTTCAATATATAATACATCTGCCACTTTAATTTTTTCTATTTTTTGATTGCATTTTATAAAAAAGAAATCATCAACCTGCGTAATATCATACTTTGTTTTTAGCGAAAGATAGTCGTACGCTTTTGCAGATGCTTTATAAAACCTAGAAAAACTTATAGGTTTTAAAAGATAATCGAGTACATCAAGTTCAAACCCTTCAATTGCATATTCAGGATATGCCGTTGTAAAAACAATCAGCGGCGGATTTTGCAGGTTTTTTAAAAAGTCAATACCCGTAAGTTTGGGCATTTGTATGTCTAAATAAATAAGATCAATTTTTTTGGTTTGCAGCCATTGTGTAGCTTCTAATGCGCTGCGGCATTCGGCAACGCAGTTAAGAAAATCTACCTGCCGTATATGTTCAAGCATTCCTTTACGCGCAATAGGCTCATCATCTACAACCAGGCAGTTAATCATTGTACTTAATTTTAAGTGTGGTTTTATATAAGCCGTCTTTATTATCTACAATAAGCTCATGCTGATCCGGGTAAAGCAATTCCAGTCTGCGCCGTAAATTTTGTACGCCCAAACCACCAGATTGTAATAGAAAATTTGCATCATTTGTTTTATCATAAGTGTTGATGGTTTCTACTACAAAATTTTCTTTTTCACCTTTGCTTAGTGCAATATGAATTTTATTGCTTGATACTTCTTTAAAGTTGGATACGTGTTTAAATGCATTTTCAACAATGGGTAATATTAATAAAGGTGCAATTTTAAAACTGCCAATACTTTCATCAATCTGTAATTGTATATCAGAACCTTTTTCCATTCTTAGTGTTTGCACGGCAACATAATTTTTTATATAGTCAAGTTCTTTCTTGATTTCTATTTTATCTGTTGTGCATTCATAAAGCTGATAGCGCAGCATTTCAGAGAGTTTCTCTACAGAAGCACGTGCTTCATTATTCTTTTTATCTATCTGAAAATATATTGTATTAATAACGTTGAATAAAAAATGCGGATTAATTTGTGAACGTAAAAAATTAAGTTCTGTAGCTATTTTTTCTTTTTCAACTTCAAATAATTTTTTACGCAGCCTGAAACTATCGATCATTATTTTAAGACCACCGGCACCAAATGCAGCAAGAAGAGATGTCCATATAAAAATATTTATATCAAATTTTAATAAAGCAGGATCGCTGGGAATAATTTCTTTAGCAGGATTAAAAAAATGGTCTGAGCTGCGAACAGCAACCATCATTAATAATCCACTTGCAATTACTAATATAAACATGCTGCCAATAAAAGTGAAATACTTTTTTTGATATAAAAATTTAGGTATAAGTAAATGCGCTGTTGTATAAAATGGAATAAGTGCAACAACTTCAACCATACCGGCATTACAGATTTGCATGAGCAATGGATCTGTTTTTATATAATAAACATAAAAAGTAATTGCCCACATTAATAACCAGAAGGGCACATGAAGTAATTTATATTTAAAGAGCCATTTATTGTAATCAATCTTCATGAGCAGCGATACTAAAAAAGAAGCAGCAAATTACAGGTTAGTTATTTAAAATGCGTTTTCATTCGTCAAGTAAAACACTCCTTATATCAAGTATCTTAGAATGTTCACATAATCGCATACTAAGCTAGTATTTTTACGTATACATTTATAATAGCTAATTGAAACTAACTGTTTTCTACAGCTAAAACCAAACAATAAACAATCCGTACAATGAAACAAAAAATTTTACTCTTAACGCTATTGCTTTGCTCAGCCTTTATTTCTAACAAAACCAAGGCTGAAACTGAACCAAACGATACACAGGCAAAAGCAAATACCTTACAATTAAACAGCAATAGTAGCGGTACTATTGGTAGTGTTGGTGATAATGATTGGTATAAAATTACAACTATTGCAGATGGCAGGTTGCGCCTTACACTTACACCGCAAAGCTCTGTTGATGTATATGCTGTATTATATGATCATGATGGCACAACTCAATTGGGTGGTGCAATTGAAGCATATAATAATAATGCTGCGGTTTTAAATGTAGATGGTCTTGCACCCGGAAGTTATTATGTAAAGATTTATCCTTACAGCAACTCAACAGGTGCATACAAAATTGCAGACAGTTCATTTAAACCGGCACAAAAAAATGATACCGAGCCTAACAACTATGCATTAAACGCATTGAAGTTTGCGCCGGATAGCAGCACAGGAGGTCATTTGGATTATTATTATAACCATGTAAACGATAATGCTGACTGGTATAAATTAACCACACCTGCAAGCGGTACTTTAAGTATTACACTTTCAGCTTTAAACGGTGCTGATTTTTATGCAACATTGTATAGCGCTGATACTACAACACAATTAGGTCAGATTGAATCTTATTCAAATAATCCTGCAACACTAAATGCTAACGGAGTTGCTGCGGGCAAATATTATATCAAGATACATCCTTATAGTAATTCTTTTGGTACTTATACTTTAAAAGATACTTTAATAAGACCTGATCAAAAAACAGATAAAGAGCCTAATAATTATGCAAAAAATGCTGACACGTTGCCACTAAATGCACAACTTGGTGGTAAGTTAGGCTATACAACAAATGGTAAAGTTGATGGTTCAGATTGGTATTTAGTAACCACAAAATCTGATGGCCTCTTGCGTATTACTTTGTCTTCTCAAAACGGCGCAGATTTTTATGCTCGTTTATATGACAAGGATACTACAACTCAATTAGGACAGATTGAATCTTACAATAATACACCAGCAGTATTAAACGCAAATGGACTTGCTGCGGGCACTTATTATATCAAGCTTTTCCCGTACAGCACTTCTTTTGGTACTTATACTTTGGCTGATAGTTCTTTCGCGCCAACTTATGTAAATGATGCAGAGCCAAATAATTATGCAAAAAAAGCTATAACGCTTGCTCTGAATAATCATAAAACAGGACATCTTGATTATTATTATAACGGAACAAGAGATAATTCTGACTGGTATAAAATAACAACTACAAGTGATGGGGCTTTGCGACTTATTTTAGCCACTGCAGAAAACGCTGATTTTTATATGCGCTTGTACGATAAAGATTCTACAACACAAATAGCAACGGCAGAATCTTATAGTGGAACCGGTAATACTGCAACCTTAACTGCAGATGGTTTAGCAAAAGGAACATATTATGTTCAGCTATATCCATATAGCACTACTTACGGATCATATAAATTAACTGATAGTCTTTTGAAATATACTACTGCAGATGCTGAGCCTAATGATCATCCTTACCAGGCAGCAACTATCGCTTCAAATTCAACGGTAACAGGTGATATAGATTTTCATTACAACAAAAATAATGATGTTGCAGATTGGTGGAAATTAAAATATACAGGTGCAAATAATGGTACTATAAAAATTACATATGATTTGGTTAAGCATATATCTGACGGCAATTATGGCGATGTTTATTTTTATGTTTACAAAGATACATCCGGATCTCCGGTATCTACTGCTGAACTTTATGGTGCTACAGGTTCGGGTACTGTTACACTAACTTTAGTACAACAAGGAAACTATTATATAAAAGTATTTCCGTACAGCACTAGCTTTTCAGGCTATAAAATTTCGCCGGTATTTAATCCTGCCGGATTTGCTGAAGGCAGCAATATTAATAGCTATGACAATTTTAGTATAAATAACAAATTAATTGGTGGCTTACTTTCAGTATCACCAAATCCTGCTACCAGTTTCTTTGTAATACATTATAATAGTAAAACACAAGAAAAAGTAAACGGCATATTGTATAATGCAAACGGTAGAACAATTTGGGCTTCCGGATTAATAAATGCAAATGCTTTGAATGATAAACAGGTTAATGTAAACCAGTTTACAAAAGGGGTTTACTATCTTAAAATAATAAATGAAAAAGGCGAATTAATTGGCAATACAAAAATTATAATTGCTAAGTGATATTTCCTTATGTAAATCACAACCCGCCGGTAATTACCGGCGGGTTTTTTTATTTTAGTATTAATAATGATATTAAAAGAGATTTTTATACACCATCACACTTTTATAAATATTTTCTTTTTGTAAAGGATCAGCATCGGTATCATTAAAATTAACACGTAAGTTATAGCACCTGCTACTGATGCGTTGATAGGAGAAAAGTAAGGTGTAAAAAATGTTTGATATAAATATTGCTGGAAACCAACTTTTTGCCCGTGTAAAGCTGGATGAAACAAACCAAGAACTACGAGCACTACATCTGCTGCAACATAAGCTGTAATTGCATTTGCACCATATGCTATAAAAGGAGTGATGTATCTTTTACGTTGTTGTACATCAATTAACCAATAACTTAATGTTAGTCCTGCTGTAGCTAAGCCACCTGTATATAAAACAAAAGAACTTGTCCATAAAGCTTTGTTTACAGGAAAAAACCCATTCCATATTAACCCTGTAATAATTGCTAATGTTGCAATGCTAAATAACCAAGCAGCTTTGTTAGCTTCAGGTTTATCTTTTCTTTTTAATTCGGTGCCAACCATAATTCCAAATAAGCATGTTCCTATTGAAGGTAGTGTACTTAGTATTCCTTCAGGATCAAAATCTTTACTTCCGCTCCACATATGTTTTGTAGTTAGAATGGTTCTGTCTAACCATGCTGCAAGATTAGTTGCCGGCTCCAGATTAGACGCACCATAACCTGGAACAGGTACAAAATTCATCAGCACATAATAAACAATAAGTATGATGGAAAATATCCAGAGCTGTTGTTTAAAATTTGTTTTGAGATATATTACGACAGAAATAAAAAACACAATTGCAATGCGCGGCAATACACCCAATATTCTGAAATTATTAAAGTTAAGTTCGAATAAAAAATGAATAACAGTGAAAATGATATAAATAATTATTGAACGTTTGAGTGCCGTTAATATCAATTTGCGATGCAAAGTTTTATCATCTTTTTTTGAACCAATTGCAAGTGTTATTGAAACACCAACCATAAATAAGAAGAAAGGAAACACTAAATCTGTTGGTGTGCAGCCATTCCATTTTGAATGTTCAAGCGGCGCATAAATATGCTCCCAATCACCAGGATTGTTTACTAATATCATTCCTGCAACTGTAAGTCCTCTAAAAAAATCAAGCGAAAGCAACCTTTGTTTTTTTTCAGGTTGCATAATTGCAGGTGCAGATTGCATAATTATAATTTATCTATCTTATCAAACATTGTTTTAAAACAATACCAGGGCGTATCGTTACCGCCATTCTCATCTTTTTTATCAGAATAGAATCCATCTAAAAAATTTCCTGCGCCAGACCAAACAGTCTGCATCATTCCGTAAAAATGCGGTTGCATTTCTTCGCTTGCTGTTGTTCTGAAATTTATCATATCCTCTGTTTGTATTAAGGCAAGATCTGCTTTACTCCACGGGCAAGTAATTACATTTAAACCTTTCATGGCAAAATAAACTGGTGTTTTATCAGCACGCTCGTAATGCCAATCGCAAATAATTACATCTTTCGGTATCATATCAATTGCGCGGTAAGTGTTGTTGTAACTTGCTTCCCATTCACCAAGTCCGGTTGTTTTTCCATCAATTAATCTATCTCCCCAAATCCATAAATGATGATTTTTTTGTGTGAGATGTTCATCAATCAAATGTACTTCGCCAGCAAATAATTCTGCTTTATCTTTTCCGCTGCAGCGCGGACAGTGAGGTTCACCCAAATAAAAAACTTCATCCATTCCTGCATGAAAATCTGTTGCTTCAAACACATCACAAATTTCATCAACCACATCAAAAATAATTTTATGAACATCCGGATGCAAAGGGCAATAACTTTTGCAATACAAATTATCTGCATTTGGCCAATCATAATGCGCGGGCATTTTCACATTTGGCGTTTCATCAAACTGCGGATAAACGGTTAAGAGTTTTTCTGTTTTGTTTGCCCACGACTGATGACCAAGAAGATTAATTTGCGGTATTAAATTGATATGATCTTTTTTACAAACTGATACTATTTTCTTGATGTCGTATTCTGATAAAGCACCACTGTCTGCAAGTTCCGGATGGCTTTTATATTGATAGTTATAATCAACCCGCAGTATTAATGTATTTACTTTTCTTGGCGCAAGTTCTTCATTAATAAATTTTACAAACCTGTTTATGTCTTTTACTGACGGCGCACTAACACAAAAACCACGAACCGGTAATAAGCTGTCAAGCTTTTGTTGTGCTTGTAAATGAGTGCCGGCAAAAATTATTGTCAATAAAATGATTACCGGCTGCTTCATTATATTAATATAAATATGTGATCATTGAAAATATTATTTATCCCACCAAACACGGCTGGTTAATTCATCACCGCCTGATAAATTGCTAACTGCATCTTTATAATTTATTGCGTTTGAAAATTGCTGGTCTGTAGGATACTCCATTCTTCTTGGAATAGTGCCCATTGTTATATTACCTGTATAATCAGTTGGTTTTAGTTTAGGAAAACCAGTACGGCGCCAGTTACTCCATGTTTCATATTCATCCATTAACGTACATATCCAATATTGAGTATTGATTTGATTGAGACCGTCCGCTTCATTATATGAATGAGCATTATAATAATTATCTGCATCTTTAGAAGAAATAGTTGCATCTTTTCCGTAAGCAGAAAATTGTGTAATGGATGCTTCAACTCCGTTTTTATAATGTACAGAATCGTCACCAGGTGCACCTATTCCCCAACGTTGAGCCGCATCTGCAAGAAGTAATTCTGTTTCTCCGTACGTTAATATAAGTGTGGGTGCAGTAAGGTTTAAAATTCTATCTGAAAGCCTTGAATAACCCTGCATTCCATTTGCAGGAAAATCTGCTCTTTTTGTAATATCATAAGTTGGATTAAGACCGCCTAGAATATATCCCTGCGGCAAACCTATCTGGTCATCAGGATTACGATCTCCTGTAGCGTATATCCACGCTATTACCGGCAAACGCGGATCATTTTTATTTTTAAGTTCATTAATAAATACATCACTCAATTTTAAATCAGTGCTGTCTTGTCCTAAAATTTCCCAGGCATCGCGGTTCTGTGTTACCTCGCCTATGGAATGATTAACGATGGCATTATCATCATTGCTTAACATTGTTTTCCCTGCCACTTTATTAACCCAATCCTGTGCGGTTGCGGGATCAATTTTTGTTAAGCGCATTGCCATACGCAACAACAAGCTGTTGCCAAATTTTTTCCATTCATTAATTTGTGTTGATGTGTTTCTTGAATAAAAAACATCACCTGTTGGTTTATCGCCATTTTCATCTAAACTATCTGTTGCTTCTGAAACTTCTTTTAAAAGATCAGTATAAATATCCTGCTGTTTATCATATACAGGGGTAAAAATGTGTTGATAATAACCAAGTCCGGCTTGTGAATAAGGCACATCACCATAAATATCTGTTATCCGTTCAAACACCATCGCCTTCATTATACGCGCCATTTGATGAAGGTTATTTACTTCGGGTTTGTTTAAAGTAAGTTGATACAATTCAACTGCCGGTTGCACTTGCGCAATGTATGCCTGTTGAAAATATTTGCCGAAATTACCCGGGCTGTATAAATACTTATCACCATAATAATAAGAAGTATTGATTGATGAAACATGTTGTATAAAGCCAGCAATACCGCCCCATTCGGTTAACCAATTCTCACCCTGAAACTCGTGGCTGCCGGTGTACATTAACTGAACAGTAGTTAATAAAAAATTAGGATCGTATTGATCTGCAGTTACTGCTGTGGGGTTTTTATTTGCATCAAACAAATCTTTTTTACATGAACTTAATAAAATTAATATGCAAACAGGTATAACTAAATATATTGATTTGAATTTCATTTGTAAGATTTTTATAGCCATTAAATGTTATTACAGTTTTACATTAAGATTAAAACCGATTGTTCTTGAATAAGGCACATCCGGCGACTCAAGCCCTTGTGAAAAAATAGAGCTTGAATAATCTGTTTCGGGATCTATGTTTGGAATATGTTTTATTATAGTAAATACATTATGGCAAACAATGCTTAAACGCATTCCATGAATTTTATCATGAAAGAACTTACCTGAAAAATTATATCCCAGGTTTATAGATCTGAATTTTACAAAGCTTGCATCGTAAACAAACATACCAGGATTGGCATTAGCCCATCTGCTGTAATAATCTGAAGCAGTTATATGGTTACTTCCATACCCATCAGTATTTCTGGATATTGTTTCTTTTGAAAGACCTTGATTATAAGCAATGTAATTAGTGTTTGAAAATAAGTGTCCGCCAAATTTGCCATCAATTAAAAATGACATATCTACATTTTTGAATTTCAAAGTGTTTGTAACACCGCCAGACCAGGGATCGAATGCCGCACCAAAATCTGTTGTAACTCTGTCGGCAATTGAAGGAGCACCACTTTTTGAATTTAATATTATTTCACCTTTTTTATTGCGTGCGGCGGCAAACGTTATAATTTGAGAAGGTGATTTGCCAACAACTTGTTG
Source organism: uncultured Parafilimonas sp. (assembly GCA_964236165.1). Lineage (GTDB taxonomy): Bacteria > Bacteroidota > Bacteroidia > Chitinophagales > Chitinophagaceae > Parafilimonas. The sequence continues at coordinate 54,774 of CAXSDU010000010.1, forward strand.
CACACTAACAATTGGATTGCCATCTGGTGTTTGATCTGGTTGTGCACTTCCAAGTGATATATAAGGCTGACCACCTAAAGACACAACTTTGCCATTAACATATGATCCGTTGAAATCAATATCCCAACTAAAATTGTGTGTTTTAAAAGGCACGCCTCCCACTTCAAATTCAAAACCATTATATCTTAAATTACCAACATTAAGAATAGCAGAACCATAACCAGAAGTATAATCAATACTAACCGGCACAATATCATTAATAACATTTTTATGATAGAATGAAAAATCTGTTCTTAAACGTTGTTTGAAGAAATCCATTTGTGAGCCTATTTCAAATTCTTTTCTTGAAGAAGGTCTTAAACTACTGCTGGGTACTAATCCGCCACCAGCCTGACCAATAGGATAATTTACCCCGGTTATTACCAGTGTTCCCTGTATGCCATAGGTTTGAAGTGTTTCATAAGGATCATCTGCTTCGCCGCCTACATCTGCATAACTTACTCTTAATTTTCCTATATCCATG